>JBBQSQ010000113.1:0-15071 GCA_038213745.1 Cytophagales bacterium | reverse complement strand
GCCGTAGTAGCCGCGGGCGGTGGGTTCTAGCCCGTCAATTAGTTGAATGGCGCGGTGCTTGGGCGCGCCGGAAAGTGTGCCGGCCGGGAAGGTATCGGCCACCACTTGCAGGGTATCGGTGCCGTGGTCAAGCTCGGCCGTTACTTTACTTACCAGGTGGATAACGTGTGAGTAGAACTGAATCTCGCGTAGGGTGCGCACCTGCACCTGGGTGCCGTGGCGGGCCAGGTCGTTGCGGGCCAAGTCCACCAGCATCACGTGCTCGGCGTTTTCCTTGGGGTCGGCAGCCAGGCGCTGGGCGGCGGCGGCATCGGCGGCATCGTCGCCGGTGCGGCGGTAGGTGCCCGCAATGGGAAACAGGCTGGCCTCGCGGCCCTGCACCAGCACTTGCGCCTCGGGCGAGGAACCGAAGATTTTGTAGTCGCCGTAGTCGAAATAGAACAGGTAAGGCGATGGGTTGATGGAGCGCAACGCCCGGTACACATTGAATTCGTCCCCTTCGAATCCCTGCTGAAACCGCCGCGAGAGCACAATCTGGAACACGTCGCCGCGCAGGCAGTGGGCCTGGCCCTGCGTGAGCCGCGCCAGAAACTCGGCGTCGGTCTGGTTGGTCTGCTCCTCGCCCACCGTGGCAAAGCCAAAGTTGGGCACGCTGGGGTTGCGCACCAGGTTTTCGAGGTGGGCCAGGCCGTCAACCTCCGTGGGCGTTTCGCCCGCCACGCCGTGCTCAAACAAGTGCAGCTCCTGTCGGAAGTGGTTGAAGGCGATGACGTAGCGGTATACCGCGTAGCGAATGAGCGGAATATCGCCGGCCGGCACTTTGGCCGAGTCCAGGGTCACGTCCTCGAAGCTCTGCACGGCTTCGTAGCCGATGTATCCAAACAGGCCGGTGCTGATGAACGGGAACTTGGCCGCGCCGGCATCGGGCAGGAAGGCGGCCGCGAACTCCCGCAGCCGGGCCAGGGCCTGCCGGGGCTCGGCCAGCATTTCGCAGGTTTCCAGGCTCCCGGGCAGGGCCTGGCGCAACTCGCCGCCGCGCCGCAGCTCAAACGTAGCCAGCGGCTCGCACGCCAAGTAGCTGAAGGCATTTTGCTGGCCGTGGTAGTCGGCGCTTTCCAGCAGCAGGCAGTTGGGGTACTGGTCCCGAAGCCGCAGGTAGAGGCCCACGGGGGTCACGGTATCGGCGAGCAGGCGGCGGGTGCGGGTGGTAAGTTGGGTTGGCACGAGGACGAGGAGGGAGCAAGCGAGGCGAAGAGGTTGCCTCAAAAGAGATGTAAAAACAAAAAAACCCGGCTATGGGCCGGGCTTTCGTGGTCAAAGACAAAATCAGGGGTGACTTCGCTAGGCGCACAGGCAGGCCGGTCCGATGTTTCGGAGCTGCCACCACCAAGCCTGAGAAGTACGATGTAAGGTCATAAGGAGAATGCGTTCATCTGGTAACGCGCCGCAAATATAAGGCGCTATTTTTAAAATACCAGCAACAACAAGCAATATTCTCTACGAGGCTGGCAAGCATTTATTCCGCCAACCACCGATTTGGCAAACCAGCGTTTTGCTGGCATAATGCCTCTCAGGGTTTAACGGCTGATAATTTGGGTTTTACCCCAGCGCCAAATAAGAACTGATAAGCCGCCGGAAACTCCCGCTGCCAAAACCACTCCCGATGCTCGCCATCGGCAGGCGCGTGAAACGATAGGTTGGCCGCGGGCACGCCTTCGGCGCGCAGCTCGTCGCGCCACGCGGCCATGAGCGGCAGCATGGTTTCGGATTCTTTCGGGCCGCACACAAAGTAAAACCGCGTTGTGCGGGCGGCCGGGTGCGTTTTGGCAAAGGCCCGCAGCGAGTCATTGCACACCCAAAAAGCCGGCGAAAAAGCACCCACCAGCCCAAAAACCCGGGGGTATTTCAGGGCCGCGTACACCGAAATCAGGCCGCCCAGGCTGGAGCCCGCCACGCCGGTATGCGCCGCCTCGGGCCGGGTGCGGTAGTGCGCATCCACGTAGGGCTTCAGGGTTTTGGCCAGGAAATCGACGTAGGCCCCGCCCTGCCCGCCGGCTTTAATCTCAGCATTGGGCCAGGGAATGTATTCATCGGAGCGGTGCTGCGGGTCGTTGTCGATGGCGACCACAATGCTGCCAGCCACGTCCTGGCCAGTGGCGCGCAGCCGGTCCAGCGTTTCGTCTACGCCCCACTCGCCGCTGTAGCTGGTGGCCGCGTCAAACACGTTCTGGCCATCGTGCAGGTACAGCACCGGGTAGCGCCGCGCCGGGTGCTTCGCGTAGTCAGCGGGCAAATACACCAGTACCCGCCGGTGACGGCCCAGCTCGGGCAAGTCGAATTCCTCGCTCAACACGTGCACCTGGGCGCTGGCCGTATGCTTTTGGGGGGCGGCAGGCGCAGTCCATGCCAGCACTTCCGTGGTGATTTCCGCCCCTTGGTGCGCATCGGCTTTGTGGTTGCCCGCCGCCTCCGACTTCTCCCAGCTGCCGCGCGTTATTTTATACTCGATAGCGCCCAGGCTCCCCGGCAGCGTGATTTGGTAGCTGCCATCGGTATTTTTGGCCAAGGCATAGGCCGTATTGTGCGGATTCCAGCCGTTGAAAGAGCCGGCCACAAACAGGGTATCGGCCGGTGGCGTGCCGGCGGGCACGCTGGTCACCTTCAAGCTAGCTTGCGCGGCAGCTGGCCCGGCCAGCGCCGTTAGTACCAAGGTTCCTAAAAAATAGTTTTTTATCAAGGGCACGCGGCGGTCGGTTAACGAATGGTTTCGCCGCTGCCTGCGCCGCGCTCGGCGGCCACGGTTTTGCGGAGCGTATACACGGCCCGGACCGAATCGAGGCCCGGCAGGCCGTTGCTGGTAAAATCCAGGAGTGCCCCTTTTTTCTGCGGGCCTTTCACGAAGTGCCGGTATTCTTCGGCCGATTCGCGCACCACGTACAAAACGCTCGATGACGGCACTTTCAGCCGCGAAAAAAAGCTGCGGCCGTCGCCCACGGGGCGGCGTGTGGTTTCGGCCATGGCACTGGTGCCCAGCAGGCGGTACTTGGTTGCGTCGCTCCCCGGCAAGGCCCGGTTGCCCAGGCCATCCACGAATATTTCGCGGCGGGACATGAGGGTTTCCAAATCCAGGGTTTTGAGCAGGCCCAGGTTTGCTTCCGACATGATGAGCTGGTGCACCGATTTGCCGGGCGCGGCCTCCTCATAGTACACCAGCACGGGTTTTTTCAGCTTAATCTTGCTGACTAGTACCAGAGTGGCCGCGTTTTCGTCGCCTTCGGCTCCTCGCGTGGTGATGGGAGCATACCCGAACGGCGATTTCACGGCCCCTTTTGCGCCGGTCGTGGACCTTCCTTTGCCCTTAGCCAAGGGCTTGCGCGGGCCGGGCCTGGACTGCGCCACGGCGCTGCCCAAGGTAGCAGCCAGCAGCAATACGAGGAGCGGTAGCGCCTTTTTCATATTGGGGAGGAAAAACCAAATGTAACGAGCAGACCGTGGCACAACAAGCCTACCGCCCGACGACGGAAAAGTACAGGGCCATTTCATGTCCTGCCCGGCCCGATGGGCCAGGTGCCCACCGGGCATCCCTCCTACTCCTCATCTCCCGGTGCGACGGGCTGGTTTCGCGCCAGCTGGTTCATCGGCAATGCGTGCGGTTGAGCAATTGCATTTTGGCAAAAAGCCACAAAAAATCCCATATAAAACACCCTGTGCCCGGCAGATGCTCGGCTGGTGAGTAAGTCCACAGCCCCAATGAGTGAGGATTCCCTTACAGTTTATCCATCCTCACGCGTTCTGACAAACGTTTGCGCGTTTGGAAAGTCAAACTATTTTACTGATAAAATCCACACAATTTTTTGATTACCAATATATTAAGTAGTGTGTTTTTGCAGTTTTTTATTTGGGGAAAATACCCGAATTAGTCGGAACTTTGCACAGTTTCCACGGTCAATAAGTTTATTTCAAAATATAGCATAAATAGGCTCTCACAGGTATTTCACGCTGTTTATTGGTAACTTGCACCCTCGATTTTATTTTTTTCCCACCACCATTTTTTTTCACCAACTCTGTTTCCCATGAAACACCCCTATCTAGCGAAACTACTGTTTCTGCTATTGTTCGCGGCTTTCGGCTTTCCTTCAGGAGCCTATGCTCAAACCGGCTCAGTAAGCGGCCGGGTTACCGATAGCAAAAACGAGGGCATTCCCGGTGCCACGGTGCTCATTGAGGGCACGACCCTGGGCGGTTCGTCCAATGCCGACGGCACGTACAACATCCCAACCGTTCCGGCCGGGCCGCAAACGTTGGTCGTCTCGTTTGTGGGCTACAACACGGTGCGCCGCCAGGTGACGGTGGTGGCCGGTCAAAATGCCGAAGTGTCGGCGGGCCTCACCGAAAACGTGACCCAGCTCAGCGAGGCGGTGGTCGTGGCTTACGGCACTCAGGAACGGCGGGAAGTAACCGGCTCGGTGGCCACCATCAAGGCTGACCGGATTATGAACAACTCGGTACCCAGCTTCGATGCCGCCCTGCAGGGGCGCGCGGCGGGCCTGCAGGTGGTGCAATCGAACGCTGCGGCTGGGTCGGCCGTCCGGATTCGGGTGCGCGGCACGGCGTCCATCACCGCTTCCGGTGAGCCGCTTTACGTTATCGACGGCGTGCCCGTGGACAACTCCGACATCAGCGACCCGGACTTTGGCCGCAACAGCGTCAAAGCCAACAACCTCAATCCCTTGGCGGCCATCAACCCTAACGACATTGAGTCGATTTCGGTATTGAAAGACGCTTCTGCCACCGCACTCTACGGTTCGCGGGGTGCCAACGGCGTGGTGCTGGTCACCACGAAGCGGGGCAAAATGGGCAAAACCACGTTCAACGTCAGCTACTACGCCGGCGTGAGCGAGGCCACCCGCAAGCTGCCAATGCTGAACGGCTCGGAGTGGCTGCAGCTCTACAACGAGGCGCGGGTGAACGACGGCCAGGCCCCGCTGGGTCCCAACGAGTCGGTTTCCGTTAACGGCATTTCGTTTACGCCCAACTCGGTGGCCGGCAATAACACGAACTGGATTAACGAAGCGTTGCGCACTGGCTCGGTGAGCGATGCCTCGGTATCGGCTTCTGGTGGCACCGAAAAGACCCGCTTCTTCATTGGCACGGGCTACCGGCAGGAGAAAGGCATTCTGAAAGGCAACGACTTCACGCGCCTGAGCGGTCGGATTAACCTCGACCATAACGCTACCGATAAGCTGAGCCTGGGTACGCAAATCAACCTGAACTATGTGGACAACAACCAGGTGCCCACATCCTTCAACGGCGGCATCGGCACGGCGCAGTCCTCGGCGCTGCCCATTTTCCCAGTTTATAACCCCGATGGCTCCTTTTTTGGCACCCAATTTGGCAACACCGGCACCAACATTGTGGCCCAGCGAGAGAATACCTACGTTTCAAAGGGCTTGCGCACGCTAGCTAACCTCTACGCCCAGTACAAAATTGTGCCGGGTCTGACGTTCCGCTCGGAGTTGGGCCTGGACCTATTCAACCAGTTGGAGCGCCGCTACGAGTCGCCGGTCAACCGCTACTTCACCGGCGCTGATGCCAGCGGTGCCAACCTGCCCCGCATCGGGCTGGGCACCACCAGCGAGCGGCAGTCGAACCGCTTCAACTACAACACCAACAACCTGCTCACCTACGAGAAGTCGCTGAACGAGAAAAACCAGTTGAAAGTACTGCTTGGCTTCAACGCCCAGAAGTTCAACAACCACGACCTCGCGGCTAGTGCTTCAGGCGGAGCAGTAGGCTTTGTGAACCCTTACTTTACGCAGGGCCTGAACAACCTGGCCTTCGCGCCCGGCGCTCCGACAGGCGGCGGTCAAGCTGTTACGGGCACCAGCAGCCGCGACTACTACACGTTCCTTTCCTACCTGGGCCGCGTGAACTACGTGTTCAACAACCGCTACCTGTTTGAAGCCAGCGCCCGCATCGATGGCTCGTCGCTGTTTGGCCCCAACAACCGCTACGGCTTCTTTCCCGGCGCTTCGGCGGGCTGGATTATCAGCGAAGAATCCTTTATGCAGAACATGCCAGTGGTTAGCTTCCTGAAGCTGCACGGTAGCTTTGGCATCACCGGCAACGCCAACATCCCCAGCTTCCAGTACCTGGGGCGCTACCAGCAGACGGGCAACTACATCGGCCAGCCAGCCAGCGGCCGCAGCGTGTTGGAAAACCCCGACCTGTCGTGGGAGAAAAACCGCGCCGCTGACCTTGGCCTGGACTATGGCTTCCTGCAAGGCCGCATCTCGGGCACCATAGCCGTGTACCAGAAGACGAGTTCCGACCTGCTCTTGAGCCGCAAAGTGCAAGCTTCAGCCGCCGGCTACAACCCCAGTAACGAGGTGCTGAGCGTGTACATTAACTCAGGCGTGGTGGTACGGAACCGGGGCGTGGAGTTTGATGTAACTTCCAAAAACCTGATAGGTCCCTTCACCTGGACCACGAGCTTCAACATCGCTCACAACGCCAACGTTGTGACCAACAACGGCGGCTTCGACAGCCCCGACTTCTTCGGTCAGGGCGAGGGCGATACCCGCATCATTCAGGGCCAGCCCATTGGCATTTCCTACGTCCCTCTATTTGCAGGCGTTGACCCCGCGAACGGCGACGAGCTGATTTACGACAAGAACACGGGCGAGAAAATCAAGCTCACCGCTGCCACCCAGGACGCCAACCGCGTGGCCACCGGCCGGCCGTTTCCCAAGTTCACGGGAGGTCTCGAAAACAGCTTTGGCTTCAAAGGCTTCGACCTGAGCGTGCTGCTAACTTTCTCGCAGGGTAACCAGATTTACGACGACGGTGCCAAGTACCAGCAAGGCGGCCGTCTGGGCTCCTGGAACCAGCGCCGCGAGGTACTGAACCGCTGGCAGCGGCCAGGCGACGTCACCGACGTACCGCGGGCATCGTTGGTGGAAGGCGGCCGCGCCGACCAGAGCAACTCTTCGCGCTTCCTCTACGATGCCTCGTTCCTGCGCATCCGCACTGCTTCCATCGGCTACACGCTGCCGGCCGCTATTTCTGAGGCCGCCCACATTGCCTCGGCCCGCTTTTTTGTGAACGGCCAGAACCTGTTCGTGTTCACCAAATACGCTGGCTGGGACCCGGAAGTAGTGCGCTACAACTTCAGCAACGGCCAGGGCAATACTTCCTTCGGGGCACCTTACCTGCCCACGCCGCAGCAGCGCGTCGTGACGGCCGGTGTGAACCTGACCCTGTAAAATATTCTTGTCTGGCTTCTGACTTTCCTTCTCATGAAAAAAATATTTCTTCTTACCCTGGGCCTGGGCTGTGGCCTCCTGTCGGGTTGCAAAGATTTCCTGGAACAGGAATCGACCAACAGCCAGCCCGACGTTGAATTCCTAAAAAATGTCGGCAACGTCGAATCGGTGCTGGTGGGCTCCTATGGCCAAGCTTTCGGCAATAACTTCCTGGGCGGTGAAGTGCTGCGCACCAGTGCGGAGTACAGCGACAACACCGACCTGGGCCGGGTAACGGCCGGGGGCGGGGCCGGTGCTCAGTTTGCTAGCCGCGACTTCAGCCTGTTTAACTCCCAGGGCCGCGACCTGTGGAACAAGGGCTACACGGCCATTTCCCGTGCCAACACGGTTATCGCCGCCATCGACCAGAACACGTTTGCCGCCGACCAAAGCGTGAAAGACCGGCTCAAGGCCGAAGCACTGTTCGTGCGGGCCGTAGCCCATTTTGAGCTGGTGCGACTGTTTGCCAAGCCCTACACCAGTAATGCCGGTGCCGAGCCGGGCGTTCCTCTCCGCATCGCGGCCGTCACCACGCAGCAGGCCGCCGACCGGGCACCCCGCAACCCGGTTAGCGAGGTGTACAATCAGGTTATCTCGGACCTGAAAGCCGCCGAGGCCGTGTTGCCGGCTGCCAACGGCAACCGCGCCACGAAATGGGCCGCCAAAGCGTACCTCGCCCGCGTCTACTTCAACAAAGAAGACTACGCCAACGCCTTTACCTATTCGGATGACGTCATCCGGAACGGCGGCTTCAACCTCGGCAGCCCAGCGAATAAGCTGGCGGTAACCGTTCCCTTCCGTCAGACCGCTGGCGACGTCAGCCCAAATGGCACGCCGGTGATTTTTCAGGCCGTGGCCACTACGACGAATGACGTGAGCGACATTGCCCGCAACAATTTCTTCAACACTAACGAAGAGTCGGTGACGCTGCCGCTTTCGACTTCGCTGAGCGACCTACTGCGCAGCCGCGGTGGCCGCCGCGATTCGTTGCTGGTGGGCCGGCCGGCCACCACCCTGCCCTACTCGCTAAAGTTCCAGGGCGGCGTTCCCGTCAACATTCCGGTTGTCCGGCTGGCGGAGATGTACCTGACCCGCGCCGAGTCAGCCGTGCAGAAAGGCACTTTCGATGCCAGTGCTGTGCGCGCCGACTATAACATTTTGCGGACGCTGGCCCGCGTGCCCGCCGACAACACTACCACGAGCAAGGACGCCCTGCTGACCGCCATTCGCGAAGAGCGCCGCGTGGAGCTCTTCACCGAAAACGACCGGTTCCACGAGCTGCGTCGCCTCAAGCAGAACATCCGCGGGTTGGCTTACAACGACTCCAAGATGCTGCTGAAGATTCCGGATGTCGAAACCCAGGCAAACCCGGACATCGTGCAGAACTAAGAACAACGGTGTGGTTCGCCGGAAGCCAGCCGGCTTTCGGCGAACTTGTTGGTCATTTTTCTCCTTGTGCCTAGCACATCCAAAATAGCAATCACATGAATACGAAATTTTTCCCTTTTCTGGGAGTGCTGGCCCTGCTGGGCACCGCCTCCTGCCAGCCCAAAGAAGACTTTGGGGACATCGGCGAACCTTTTGCCACGGCCGAAAGCACCATTGGCGACTTCAAGTTGGCCCAGGTGGTGCAGGTCGACAACGACGCCGTCGACAACAATTACCCCGCCGCCGTGCAACGCTTGGACCTGACGGCCGATTACGCCTACAACCAAGTGGTATTCTCCTTCCAGGCCAACGGCAGCGAGCCCGCCAACTTTGTGGTGACGAACCCCGGCAATGCGCCTGTGTTCTTGACCAGCGGCACCTGGAAGTTCGACGACTCGAAAGGTCCACGCAAGCTCATCATCTCGCAAGCTAGCGGGCGCAAGGACACGCTCCAGTACGGGCAGTCGTACCGTCCCTCGGACAACAAGCTTGGCCTGAAACTGCTGCGCCGCAGCGGTGCTAAGACCCTGGTGACGTACGAGCTCAGCTTCGTTCGCAAATAATCCCCACCTCTGACCCGCATTCTCATGAAGCGTTATCTTATTCTTCTTTTTCTCCTGCTCGCCTACACCCAAGTAGTGCTGGCGCAGGGTGTTGTTACTACTAACCCAGCCATCTTCACAGCGAAGGACAAAGTGGTTATCACCGTTGACGTAACGGGTACTCCGGTTGCGGGCATTACTCCGCTTTACATTTGGGCGTTTATCCCCGGCGGTGGCGGGGACGCTATCACTAATGGACCAAGCTTTAGCTCCTCCACCCCGGAAGCCAAAATGACCCAGGTCGGCCCCAACAAATGGTCGTATACGGTGAAC
Organism: Cytophagales bacterium; assembly: GCA_038213745.1. Taxonomy (GTDB): domain Bacteria; phylum Bacteroidota; class Bacteroidia; order Cytophagales; family Hymenobacteraceae; genus Hymenobacter. The sequence goes on along the minus strand of JBBQSQ010000113.1, from coordinate 5,464 downwards.
TCCTCTGTTGATTTTTTTGCCAAGCCGGTAGGTGCCATCACCGCGTTCGGCTTGCTGGTGAAGAACCAAGACGGCACCAAGCAAACGGCTGACTTCACGCTGCCCGTCAAGCCGCTGGAATACACCGTTCGACGCGTCGAAACCTTTCCTTCGAATTTCAGCGAAGCCGACGTGACAACCATCACCTACAACCAAGCCAAGGAAACGGTAAATGCGCTCAAATTTAATGATGCAACAGCCACTCCCCAAGTGTTGTACACGGGCAACTTGTTCATTTATTTAGAGGCTAGCGCCAAAAACGCGGCTGGAGTGGCCACTACATACCGTACGGCGGCCAGCGTGAGCGCCGTTGACGTTTCGCAGGCTACGTACAAGCTGAAACTCAAAAGCCCCGGCGTTTACACTTTCCGCATGGTGCCGCGGCAGCTATTTGTCGGCCTTGGCCTAAAAGCTGACGAGACCATCACAAACATCACGGTCAATATCCGCAAGGAAAACGCCGCGCAGGCCGCGCAGGGCCAGACCGGCCCGGTAATCCTAACGCTTTTCAAGGCTAACTAACTTCGGCGCTGCCTGCCGGCAGCCACAAAGCCACTAAAAAAACGCCGGAGCACATCCGGCGTTTTTTTGTGTCCTCCCCTACTCAAATACCGGTGCACCCAGTATGCTTGCGTAATTGGCCAAGCAAATTGAACGTCGTGCTCATTCGGCATCCGCGCAGGGAGAGTCTTCTTGCCCGCTTTGCCTCTCGTGCTGAGCGCAGCTAAGCATCCTATCACGTTTGCCCGAGCCGTTAAGCGAGAAGACAATGCTCTGCAACAACAGTTTTGCTCGCTTAATACCCAAGTAAATAGGCCACTTCTCTTCTGCTAACAAGCCCTTGTATCGGCATAACCCAGTACCTAGTGCAATTTCAAGAACGCTGTGAAGACGAGGTAGCGACGCATCCAATACACGGAGCTGAAAACCGCTCTATGCAGCGGGTGAGAGCAGTATAAATTGGCTTCCTCATTGCCATAAATTCATCAAAAAGCCCCTTCGCAAATGCGACGGGGCTTTTTTTGCAGGTAAGGCGTTGCGCCTACAGCAGTACCACTTTGCAGGTAGCCACTTTCTCCCCAATCTGCACGCGCACCAAGTAGGTGCCGGCAACCACGTTGGCGGTGCTCACGGTTTTGCTTTGCAAGCCCGCGTTTTGCAGGCCATCGACTTTGCACCGGACGCCCGAGCAGGCCGGTGAGCTTATTCTCTCAGGCAGTACTGATTTCGCGCACGGCAGGTTTTTTAGGAGGAAAGGAGGCGGTAATACTCGTCTGTGCAGGTTGCCGTGCAATGCCAAAACGCGCCGGGCTACCGCTGACGCAGCTTGCCAGTACGGTACTTAATGTAAGCATGCTGGGCACGCTCTGCGTTGAATTTTAAGCATAGAAAAGCCCCGTCGCGAATGCGACGGGGCTTTTCTATGCTTAAAATAATGGTTATTCGATTACCACTTTGCTGCTGGTTTGTTCACCGTTTACGTTGAGCTTCACAACGTAAATGCCGGCTTGCAGGCCACTGAGTTTATATAACTGCTCACCCGTTTGACTCTCCTTCAGGTTGCGCACTTGCTTGCCGGTGGCATCAAATACAGTCAGGGCTACTTCTTGCTTGCCTTGGGGCACTTTGTAGCTTATAGCCACGGCGGAGCCGGGGTTGGGGTACACACCAAAGCGGAGTGCATTGGCTACTTCGCTGCGAGTAGCCAGCACTCCAGAACCAAGGTTATAGCTCAAGAACTGCTTACCAGGAATCTTGGTGAAGTCTTGGTCAGCATCCAAGGCCGTAGCCTGACCGGCAATGGGGGGGAAAGTATCGGAGGTGAAAGCCCCGCCGTCGTTCGTATAAGCCAAGAACATATCAACTTGGCTAGCGGACGTGATGCCAAGGGAAGCCAGGTCAAACTCAAATTCAACGGCCGAGTTAAGAGCATTAGCCGCCAGGCTTGTGGAAGCCAGGTAAGCAACCCGGGCATCTTTCAATGGGCCCGTAGTAGCCGAGGCAACCAAGGCGGTACCGGTTTTGGTAGCGCCGCCCTGATAAGTATCGGGCACCGCAGCCGCATTGCCGTTCGAGTAGTCAGCGTAGCTGAAATAGGCACTTTTCGTAATATCTGCGTCGAAGGTTAGGCGGAAGCCGTAATCCACCTCAAAATCCATCGTGGGCTTGATTTTCAGCGGGCTGTCTCCGGCCGCTCCACCAACCAACTTGGTGCCGGCGGCCACGCCCGTTTTGCCGGGCACGTTGATATAGCCAATAACGGCCGGATACGAACCTGTCTGCTCGAAAGAGCCAACAACTGCCACGTAAAGCTTGGTTGCGGACGAAGCGATGTATAAAGACTTCAGTCCTTTATCAGCCACAGAGTGGGTGCCCGTGTAAGAGCTAACCAACTGGTATTTGCCGGCAGTTTTGGCAGTGGTGATTTCGGCGGCGTCAACCTTGCCGTCGAGCGTAATTTGCGCTTGCGCGTTAAGCGCGGTAGCCGCCAGTGCACCGGCCGCTGCGAGAGTAAAGAGTTTTTTCATGGGAACTTGGTGGGAAAGAAAAAAAATTGGTGGGAAATGAATTAAACCCGACCGTATGCCGAGTCTTAAAAGGCACGCATTAAGCGTGGGTAAAAATAGCAAAAAAGCCGGTGTTAAGCATGTTTTGCGAATAAAAATTGACAGGAAAACGTAAATAAATAATTGCAATCGATTGTGCAGTTGGATTACGGGCGGTCGGTTTCCGACCTACCTGCTACTTTCGTTTCCGCTTACTATTCTCTTTTGTATGATACTAATTGCCGACGGCGGCTCAACGAAGTGCAGCTGGTGCCAGCTCGACGACGCCCACAACCGCGTATATTTTAACACCGAGGGCTACAACCCCGACTTCATCGACACCGCCGGCATTGTGGCTTCGCTGACGCAACACCTACCCGATACGCTGCCCCGGGAGCAGGTTAGCGATGTGTATTTCTACGGTGCGGGGGTATCGTCGGCGCAGAAAGCCGAGGTGATTGCGGCGGCTTTGCGCCAGCTTTTTCCGAAGGCCAAGGCCCACGTGACGGAAGACCTGCTGGCCGCGGCGCGCGCCCTGCTGGGCCGGAAGCCCGGCTTTGCCGCCATTCTGGGCACAGGGACCAATTCCTGCCTGTACGACGGCAAAAAAATTACCTACAATGTGGATTCGCTGGGCTATTTCCTGGGCGATGAAGGGTCGGGGTCGTTTTTTGGCAAGCGGCTGCTACGCGACTACTTGCGCGGCCTGCTGCCCGATGGCCTGCAGGAAATTTTCCGCGAAACCTACAACCTGGGCTCGCGCAACGACATTCTAGACCGCCTCTACAACCAGCCCCTGCCCAACCGCTACCTGGCCAACTTCGCCAAGTTTGCCTACGACCACAACAACGTGAGCTACTGCCGCGAAATCGTGCTCGACGGCTTCGAGACGTTCTTCCAGAATTTGGTGCTGCATTACCCGCGCTTTCAGGAGTATTCGTTCAACTGCATCGGCTCGGTGGGCTACAATTTCCGCGATGTGCTGACGCAGGTGGCCAAAAGCCACGGCATGGAAGTGGGCAAGATTAGCCGCTCCCCGATTGATGACCTGGTGACGTTCCATGAAGGGAATTAAAAGTTAAAAGTTGAGAGTTAAAAGTTGAAAAGGCCCGCCTGAATTATCAAGCGGGCCTTTTCAACTTTCAACTCTCAAATTTTAACTGGTTTCTCACTCCACCACCAAGCGCAGGATTTGCTGCTGGGTTTCGGAGCGAAGCTGCACCATGTAGACACCAGCCGCCAGCTTGCCCAGGGGCACGTCGCGGGTGTGGGGGCCGGCGGCTTCGCGGGTGGCGGGCAGGGTGAGCACGGCCTGGCCCAGCACGTTGCGCACGCTGAGCTGGGTGCTGGCGGCCAGCGGCAGCTCGTAGTACAGGGTGGTGGTGCCACGGGCCGGGTTGGGGGCGGCGGTCAGACGCAGGGCGTTTTGCTCCTGGCTGGCGCGGGTGGCCAGCGCCACGCGGCGCACGCGGGTGGTGGTATACACGGCAAACTCGCCCACGTTGAGGGTGAGCAGGGCCTTGGGGTCGGCCACTGTGATGCTGTCGCCGGTGAGGTAGTTGTACCACTTGCCGGCTTGCTGGAACTCGGGGTCAATCTGGTCGCTGAACAGGCCGAAGTTGCCCACCACCGTCACTTTCAGCGTGGGGCTGGTGAGGTGCATGGATTTGGACTGGCCGCCGAGCTGGTAGGTGAACGTGGCGTTGCTGTAGCCGGGCAGCTTGCGCAGGGCAATCAGGTTGGCGTAGGTGTCGCGCAGGCGGCGGCGGTTGGCATCCTGGAGGTAGTTCCAGCGGATGGGCTTGGCCCCGGTGCGGCCGTTTTGGTTGATGTCGATGTCGTAGCCCAGCTCGCAGAATTGCCAAATCATTTTGGGGCCGGGGATGGGCAGGAAGAAGGCGGCATTCATTTCCATGCGGGCCAGGGCGGTGGGCAGGCTCTTGATGTCGTAGCCCGCGCCGTTGTTGAGGCCGTAGGTGAGGGCGTCGTATAGGAGGCGCTGCTCGTCGTGGCTTTCCATGTAGGTTACCAGGTTGGGCTGCTGCCAGCCGCGGTTGCCGTAGTAGCCGTAGCTGAAGTTGGCATTGCCGGAGCGGCCCTGGCCGGCCTGGCCGTAGGCGTAGTTCAGGTTGCCCCAGAGCATCATGCCGGCATCGGAGAGCACACGCTCTTCGCTGTTGTCGGCAAAGTGCTCGAGGATGACGTAGGTGCCGGCGCGGTTGGCCTGGATGTGGTTGTTGTAGTCGTTCCAGATGTTGACGCGCGACTGGTCGAAGCGGCCCCAGGCGGCCACGTCGTTGCCCGAGTTCACCTGCGTGAAGCCCTTGCTGAGGTCGAAGCGGTAGCCGTCGACGCGGAACTCGTTCACCCAATAATCCATCACGTTTTTGCTGTAGGCTTTCGTGAAGGCGCTTTCGTGGTTGAAATCGTAGCACACATTGTAGGGGTGCGTGGCCGTGCGGTTGAACCACGGGCTGTTGGCGGCGGGGTTGCCGTTGTCGAAATACAGTTGCACCATCGGGTGTTGGCCGCAGGCGTGGTTCAGCACCATGTCGAGCACCACGGCAATGCCGCGGCGGTGGGCCTCATCAATAAAGGCTTTCAGGGCATCCTTGGTGCCGTAGTACTTGTCCACGGCAAAGTGGAAGCTGGGGTTGTAGCCCCAGCTGTCGTTGCCCTCAAACTCGTTCACCGGCATCAGCTCGATGCAGTTCACGCCCAGGCGCTGGATGTAGCGCAGGGTGTCGCGCAGGGTTTGATAGTCGTGGCGGGCAATAAAATCGCGCACGTGCAGCTCGTACACCACCAGGTCCGTTTTGGCGGGGCGCGTGAAGTTATTCACTTGCCATTGGTACGCCGTTTGATTGGTTTGGAGGGTA
>JBBQSQ010000112.1:0-15273 GCA_038213745.1 Cytophagales bacterium | reverse complement strand
GCGGCCGGTCATGCGCTGGTTCCAGCGGCGGCGCACGGCGGGTACCTGCCACCAGTTGGCCGCTCGCAGCGCGGGGTCGTCGAAGGCCGAGCGGGTGCGGGCCAGGGCATCGGGCCGCAGCTTAGAGAGCAGGAACGGCAGCCCCCGCTGGCGCAGCTTGGCTAGGGTTTCGAGAAAGTCGTCGGAAGTGATGAAGGGCATGAAGGCGGGTAAACGGCGGCCGCAAATGTAGCCGGCGGGTGGGTTCCCTATTTCGGCAGCCTCTGCAATACTTTCCTGGCGTTGCTGACGTGGTCCGTGGCCCCGCTCAACGAGTTGAAGATGTATTGAATAACGCCGTTTTTATCAATCACAAACGTAACGCGACCGGGCAGCAGGCCCAGCAGGGCGCGGGGCACTTCGTAGCGCTTGCGCACTTTCCCATCGGTATCGGCCAGCAGCTCGAAGGGCAGGCGGTGCTTCTGGGTAAATTTCTGGTGCGACTTTTCGCTGTCGGAGCTGATGCCGATGACTTCGGCCCCGAGGTCCTTGAAATCCTCGTACTGGTCGCGGAACGAGCAGGCTTCGGCCGTGCAGCCGGGGGTATCGTCCTTGGGGTAGAAATACAGCACCAGGTGCCGGCCGCGCTGGTCGGCAAGGCGAAAAGTTTCGCCGGACGTGGTGGTGAGCGTGAAATCGGGAGCGGGCTGGCCTACCTGGAGCATACGGAAGAAGAAATTATTTAGGGACCGCAAGGTAGCGGCACGGTGCGGCTTTACGGCAGCGGCGGCATCTTTGTGGCCCGGTATTCCCTTTGCTTCATGCCCCAAGCCCGCGTCAGCGTCATCATTCCCGCCCACAACGAGGCTGGGGCCATTGCCCTGGTGCTGGCTGAAATTCCGGCCGGTTTGGCGCAGGAGGTCATTGTGGTCGATAATAACTCGAACGACAACACCGGCGAAATTGCCCGGGCCGGCGGGGCCACCGTGCTGCGCGAGCCGCGCCCCGGCTACGGCTACGCCTGCCTGGCGGGCATGGCCCACGCCTTCGGCCGGCCCCAATCCGAACAGCCCGACATCGTCGTATTTCTCGACGGCGACCATTCCGACTTCCCCGAACAAATGCCCGAACTACTGGCCCCGCTGCTGCGCGGGGAGGCCGAACTGGTCATCGGCTCGCGGGCCTTGGGCGTGCGCGAAAAAGGCTCCCTCCTGCCCCAGCAGCGGTTTGGCAACTGGCTGGCCGCGCGCTTGCTCAACCTGCGCTACGGCGGCACCGTCACCGATTTGGGGCCGTTTCGGGCCATCCTCGCTCCCGCCCTGCTGGCCATTGGCATGGAAGACAAAACCTACGGCTGGACCGTGGAAATGCAAGTAAAAGCGGCCCGGCAGGGCTTGCGCACCGTGGAAGTGCCGGTGCGCTACCGCAAGCGCATTGGCACCAGCAAGGTATCGGGCACGGTGCGCGGTACCCTTGGGGCGGGATACAAAATCCTGTGGACGATTTTTAAGTATTGGTAAGGTTCGGAGCGGTTGCCCGTCAGGCAGCTTTTCCGATTATAATTACGTTGTGTTGGTCGTTTCTATTTTCTGTTGCTAATGCCGCTGCTGCCCATTTTTCTGGTAGTGGCCTACGGCCTGTGCCTGCTGTTTATTCTGTTTTTCAGCGCGGGGCAGTGGCAGCTTACGCGCCTGGCCCTGCGCGCCTACGCCCAGCCGCCGGCCCCGCGCCCGCCGGTGCCCGCCACCTGGCCGCGCGTGACGGTGCAGTTGCCGCTCTACAACGAGCAGAACGTGGTGGAGCGCGTGATTGACGCCACGGCGGCCCTCGACTACCCGCCCGCCCTGCTGCACATCCAGGTGCTCGACGACTCCACCGACGCCACCGTAGCGCTGGCAGCGGCGCGCGTGGCCCACTTCACTGCCCAGGGCCTGCGCATCAGCCACGTGCGCCGCCCCGGCCGCGAGGGCTACAAGGCCGGCGCGCTGCGCTACGGGCTGGAAGAAACCGACGGCGAGTTCATCGCCATTTTTGATGCTGACTTTGTGCCGGAGCCGGATTTTCTGCGCCGCACCGTTCCCTATTTTTTGCAGGATGAGCGGGTGGGCGTAGTCCAGACCCGTTGGGGACACCTCAACGAAAACGAGTCGCTGCTGACCCGCCTGCAAGCCTTCGGGCTCGATGCGCACTTTCACATTGAGCAGGTGGGCCGCACATTTGCCGGGTACTTCATCAACTTCAACGGCACCGGCGGCGTGTGGCGGCGCAGCTGCATTGCCGATGCCGGCGGCTGGCACATCGACACCCTCACCGAAGACCTCGACCTGAGCTACCGGGCCCAGCTGCGCGGCTGGCGCTTCGTGTACCGCCCTGAGATAGTGGCCCCCGCCGAACTCCCCGCCGTGATGGACGCCCTCAAGTCGCAGCAGTTCCGCTGGACCAAAGGCGCGGCCGAAACCGGCCGCAAGCACCTGGGGGCCGTCTGGCGCTCGGCCCAGCCGCTGGCCACCAAGTGGCAGGCCACCTTCCACCTGCTCAACAGCAGCGTGTACCTGGTCATCCTACTCATGGCGCTGCTGAGCGTGCCGCTGGTGTTCGTGCGCGAGCAGCACCGCGAGTTCAAGCTCGTTTTTCAGTTGGCGTCGGTGTTTTTGGTGGGCTTTGCGCCGCTTTTCTACTACTACTACACGGCCTGGCGGCTGGCCCACCCCAACCAGCCGCTGTGGCGCTACCCCGGTTTTTTCCTGTTGTTTCTATCGGTTTCGATGGGCCTGGCCCTGCACAACTCCCGCGCCGTAGCCCTGGGCTGGCTCGGGCAGCGCACGCCGTTTGTGCGCACGCCCAAGGCGGGTACGGGTGGCACGGCTGGCAAGCGGCGGCGCTACCGCACGGACCGCCTTGGCCCACTGGTACTGCTGGAAGGGGTGCTGGCCGCCTACTTTGCCTTCGGGCTCGGAGCGGGTATTTACTTCGGCGATTTTGGCCTGCTGCCTTTTCATACGTTGCTCACGGTGGGGTTTGGGGCCGTGTGCTACTACTCGGTGCGTGATGACCGATAAGCTTTCCTCCAACTTGGCGGTGCCGCACCGGCGGCTTTCGGCGTTGCAGGTGGTCGCCCTGCTGGCGTCAGGTGGGGCCTACGTGGGCCTGGCGTATGCCACCCCGCGGGCCAACTTTGGGCAGCTGGCAGGCCTGGGCGCGGCGGCCCTACTGGCCTATGCGTGGCTGCTGCGCAGCCGGCTGCCGTGGCGTTGGGGCCTGGCGGCGGCGCTGGTGTTCCGGCTGCTGTGGCTGCCGGCCCGGCCCGCCTTGTCCGACGATGTGTACCGCTTTCGCTGGGACGGCATTCTGGTGGCCCACGGCGTCAATCCGTTCCGCTTCCGGCCCGATGAAATTATTGCCGACGGTGCCCGCACCACCATCCCCAGCGAGGCTCGGCGTCGCCAGGCCTTGCCGCAGCTCCAGCAGCTTTACCGGCAGCTGAACTCCCCGCACTACTACTCGGTGTACCCGCCCGTTTGCCAGCTCATTTTTGGCGGCGCGGCCCGCCTATTTCCGGATTCCGACGGTGGGTTTGTCAGCTACCTGCGCGTCATCATTCTGGCGGCAGAAGCAGGCACGGCGTGGCTGCTGCTCGCTCTCTTACCGGCCCTGGGTGGCCTGCCCGAGCGGGCCCTGCGCTACCTGCTGCACCCGCTGGTAATCGTCGAGCTCACGGGCAATCTGCACTTCGAAGGCCTTGTGGTGTTCTTCACGCTGCTGGCGCTGTGGCTGCTGAGCCGCCAGTGGTGGAAGGCTTCGGCCGTGGCCCTGGGGCTGGGCATCGCCACCAAGCTGCTGCCCCTGCTCGCCCTGCCCCTCCTGATTCGGCGGCTGGGCTGGCGGCGCTTTGCGGGCTACACCGCCGTTACTACTGGGACACTCTTGCTGCTTTTCAGCCCTTTTATCTCGGTAGCGCTCTTCGTAAACATCAGCCGCAGCCTCAACCTGTATTTCCGCAGCTTTGAGTTCAATGCCAGTATTTACTACCTGCTCCGGCCCGTTGGCATCTGGCTCACCACCTACAATCAGATTGCCATCATTGGCCCGGCGCTGGCCCTGGTCAGTGGCTTACTCGGGCTGGCCCTGGCGTGGCGCGAGCGCCGCCCCAGTCTCGCTTCGCTGCCCCAAACCCTGCTGCTCATGCTCACGGCCTACTATGCCCTGGCCACCACCGTGCACCCCTGGTACCTCAGCCTGCTCATTGGCTTGAGCGCGCTGTCCCGCTTTCGCTTTCCGCTGGTGTGGGGCGGTATGGCCCTGCTCTCCTACGCCGCCTACCGCACCACGGCCTACTCCGAAAACCTCTGGCTGGTGGCCCTCGAATACACCGTTACGTTTGCCGTGCTCCTCTGGGAAATAGGCCGGCCGGCTGGGGCACAATTACCCGTGCGTAATGCGTAAATGGCCACCTATTACCACCCTTAAAACAGCCTGCTACCGCGGCCAGTACGCGTAGCGCCGGTTTGCCTTCAGCGTGAGATTCCGGCCATCCCAGGTGGTTTGGCGCAGGAGAATGTTGGGGTATTTCTGCGCAAACCAGTACACGTTTTCTTTGCCCGGAGCCAGGGCCAGGGCCACGCGCCACGCCGGCACCGGGGCATCGGCAGCGGGGGCCGCCGTGGTGGTGAGGCGGGCGCTGTAGTACACCGGCGGCTTGGCCTGGTTGGTCTGCTGGAGGTCCAGCACCACCAATGGAAAGTTGGGCAACTGGTCAAATTTCAGGGCCCGGAGGGTGTAGGGCAGCGCATCTTCGAGGAATACATCGCGGCGCAGGTCGCGGCTATTAGTGCCCTGACCGTCCCAGTACGAATGAAACCACAGCTCGAAACTCACGCCATCGTCGATGATGGACTTGAACGTGTTGCCGCACCACTCCTGGGACGACGCCGTCATCTTGTAGAGTGCCAACGGTTGGTCGCGCCGAAAAAACAGCGACGTCAGGTAGTGGTAAGGGTACTGGTCGGTTTGAATGGCGCAGAACTGATTTATTTTCATCACCTGGAATAAATCAGCCCGTTTGTAATTATCCGTTTTAACGTTGAACTGCTGATTGAACTCCTCCTTTACCGTTATCTGGGTGTATTCAAAGGTGCGCTTTTTCTTGTACACCGTGCGCTCAGCGTCGTAGGTTGCCACTTCGGCCAGCCCATCTTCCCAATACTTGCGCATGGCCCATTCCTGGTCGAAATGCGGCAATACCGTTTGCAGAGCCTGCGCCGAAGCGGGCACGCGCACCTTCTCATCGTCGGGGGCGGTGCAGCTCGACGCAGCCCCCAGCACCAGTAGCAATAGTGATTGAAACCGCATTCGAGCCATAACGTGAAGAAAACGTGGCCTCGGCATTAGCAAGCACACCGCTTGCCCAATCCAGCAACCAAGGGTAAAGGTCTACGTTAAATGGTTCCCCACCGGTTTTGCGGGCCGCCACGCGGCCAAGTCCTCGGCGGTATCAACGTCGCGTAGCGCGGGCAGCAAAGCCACGCGCAGGCCCAGGCGGTGGGCATCGGCTTGCGTGTCGGTCAGGACCGAGGCGGTGCTCCAGGTTTTGTTCTGGAACAGCTCGGGCTGAGGCTGGCGCAGGCCCAAGAGGTAGTAGCCGCCGTCGGTGGCGGGCCCCAGCACCACGTCGTGGTCGTTGAGCAGGCCAACTGCTTGGAGGAGGTGCTCGGCGCGCAAACCGGGGCAGTCCGTGCCGATGATGGCCACCCGGCCGGCCCCCGCCGCGAACGCGGCCGCGAAAGCGGCCGTCATGCGCTGGCCCAAATCGCCGGACGGCTGGCAGCGGCACGTTAGTTCGGCCCACTCCTGCGCCTCGGTGGCCGTGGGATTTGGGCCAGCGGTATCGGCCAGCCACACCGTGGCGGGCACGCCCGATGCCACGATGGCGGCGCGGGTAATAGCCAGTAGCTCCTGGTAAACGGCCAGGGCGGCTGGCTCGCCGATGCCCGCCGCCAACCGGCTTTTCACGCGGCCCAGGGCGGGCACGCGGGCGAACACCAGCAGGTGCGCGCCGGCAAGTGGCTCATTTTGCGCAACGGTCATTTTCTTACTCATACACTTTTTGTCCACGCTTGAGCCAAAGGCTCCACAACGCCGAATAGGGGTGAACATTATCCGTCGGGCCCGCTGCGTTATAAATCGGGTAGCCTTCGTTCACCCACTCAAACAGCCCGCCGTAGAGGTTGCGTACTTTCCGGAAGCCCAGGGCGTGTAGCCGCTCACCCAGCCGTTCGCTGCGCACCCCCACCGAGCAGTACACCACCACGGACTGCCGCCGGTCAACGCCCACAAACGTCTCCGTGGCCAGCGAGTCGTAGTTCACGAACCGGGCCCCCTGCAGGTGGCTCACCTGGTATTCGGCCGGCGTGCGGGCATCGAGCAGCAGCGGCGCGGGCGGCTGTTGCAGCTCCTGCATCAGCGTGGCCGCCGATACCGTGGGCACGGTGTTGTGGTACATGGCCCGCAGCACTTGGCGGTAGGAGGCGCTGGGCCCGCTGGGTTTGCTCACGTCGGCATCGGGGTGGCTACAGGCGCTCAACGCCACCAAACCCGTGCACAGGCCGCAAATGATGACGCGCTTGAAAGCCATGGTAAATGGGGTGAAGGGCCAGCCGCAATCAGGCCGTGGCCCCGCCGCAGCTGGACCCCGCGCCGGCCGTGCAGCCGTAGCAATGTTGATTAACCACAATGTTGCGCGCTTCCAGGGCTTGCTGGTTGAAGCTACGGATGTGCTGCGACGTAGGGGCCGCCACCAGCATGTCCAGCATCTGGTTGAAGTCGCAGTCGTAGAGCTGGCCGTCCCAACCCACCGACAGCGTGCTGCGGCACATCACGTTGGCGGCGGCGGTGGGGTTGTAGGCCTGCACCAGCTTGTCCATGTAGGCCGCGTAGTTGTTGCTTTCCAGCAAATAATCCAGGAAGCGGCTCACTGGCAGGTTGGTAATGGCCAGCAGGTTGTTGAACTGCACCTGGTGCTCCCGGCCCAGGCGCTGCTTAAACTCCCGCTCCAGGCTGGCCTGGTTGCCCGGCAAGAACGCGCCGGACGGGTTATATACCAAATCCAGGTTCAGCCCCGAGCCTTCGATGCCGTAGCCTACCTCGTTCAGCAGGTGGAGCGCCCGCATGGAGCGGTCGAACACGCCCTCGCCGCGCTGGGCATCGGTGCGGGCCGCCGCGAAGTGCGGCAGCGACGACACCACCCGCACGCCGTGCCGGGCAAAGAACTGGGGCAGGTCGTGGTACTTCTTGTTGGCCACGATGATGGTGAGGTTGCAGCGCACGATGACCTGCCGCCCCAGCGCTGAAATCTGCTCCACGAACCACCGGAAATCCGGGTTCATCTCGGGGGCCCCGCCGGTCAGGTCCACCACCTGAATATCAGTTTGGACCAGCGCATCCAGGCATTCCTGCATGGTGGCGCGGGTCATGATTTCGGTACGGTCGGGGCCAGCATCCACGTGGCAGTGCTTGCACACCTGGTTGCACATCTTGCCCATGTTCACCTGCAACACGGCCAGCGGGGTGGGCCGAAGTGGCAACAGCCCGGTTTCGCGGAGCTTGCTGGCAAATGATGGGAACGCCGCCCCCGCCGCCTCGGCGGGGTTGAGCACGGTGAGCTGGTACGCCGAATCGGACAGCACATGGTGCTGCGCGTGGAGAGACTTCATTTAATGGTGGTTAACGATTAACGGTCAATGATTAATAAATCGAGGGTAACGGTGTTTTTTTCCTGCCAAACACTATTCGTTAATCACCATTACATCGACAGCTCTTTGGCCTTGTTCATCATCATGGTGGCGTGCACCAGTGTGGCCCCGCCCTTGATGGCCGCCCCGACGTGCACGGCTTCCATCATCTGGGCCTCATCGGCACCTTTTTGCAGGGCGTCCGACGTGTAGGCATCGATGCAGTACGGGCACTGCACTACGTGGGCCACGGCCAACGCAATCAGGGATTTTTCGCGCTCCGACAGCGCGCCTTCTTTGAATACTTCGCCGTAATAATCAAAAAACTTACGGCCCATTTCGGGCTGCCATTCCGATATTTTACCAAATTTGGCCAGGTCGGCGGGGTTGTAGTAAGAAGCGTCGCTCATGCGGGATACAGGAAAATGATGAAGAATAATTAAGCCAAAGTACCTCAGCGGCGGCGCACGTGAATGCGCACCCGCTCGCCGTCGTCGCTGGTTGTGGGCATCACGTCGATGCGCTCGGCTTCGTCGTAGTAGCTGGCTAGCCCCCGCACAATGCCCACGGCCAACCCGCTCATGCGACGGGGCGACACGTAGTCAATCATCGACTCATCAGGACCTAAGCGGCTGACTTCGAGCACGGGCGGCGAGTTTTCGGTGTGCTCCCGGCGCACTTGCTTGTGCATCGTGAGTTCGGTGTGTTCCAGCATATCGAGGGTTTTCCACTCGGGCTTCAGCAGTTTCTGGTACATGTACATGAGGTCGGGCACCAGGTATTCGCCGAACTTTTCGTGCAATTCCCCCGCCGATAGGCCGGTCATTTCGGCGGCACGGCCCACCAGCGCATAAATGTGCTCATCGGGGTACACCGTTTTGTGGTCAAACACCACATCTTCAAGACCGGAAAGCTCCATTAGCCGGACCCAAGTACTGTGGTCGTACTGGATTTGGACGTAGCGCTTGAGCAGGGTAAGAATCGTGCCGTGCATGAAATCAAGAGAGAGAGAAAAACAGGTTGGACAGTACGAAATTACCGCCTGCCAACCAATTTGGTTGACAGGCGGTAATGCTATAAAATCGGTTTAAAGTTCAGTAGCTACTCAGCTACTATCTCACCGGTCGTATTGTTCAGCGCCTTAAATATTGCCGACTACCGTCATCGTGCTGAGCGTCGGGTTCTCGCTGCCACCGACGGGCTCCACCGTCATGGCAAAGGTTTGGGCACTGGCAATGTCCTTCATGTGCTGAATGCCGGTGCCCGAGGCCGTGGCCACGGTAAGTACGCCGGCATCCACGGGCTTGCCCTTATCGAGGGCCCAAAGCTGGTACTGCTTGTCGGCGGGCAGGGCGGGCAGGCTGCGCACATCCACGTACACCTTATGCGTAGTAGCGTTGAACAGCACCTTGGCGCGCGCCGTGGGGGCGGTTTTGGTGCCGGCCAGCGCCACGGCCCGGAACTCATCGCTGCGCAATACTTCGTTTTCCTGGCGTAGCTCGCCCAGCTGCTTTTCAACCACAGTGGTGGTGGTGGCGAAGCGACTGTTTTCGTTTTGGAGGGCTACCAGCTCCGAGCTGGCATTCTTCCAGTTGGAGTAAAGCAACGCATTGCCGCCCAGGCTGAGCAGCAGCGCTACCGAGGCCGCAATGGCCCAGCCCGAGCGGGCCGGGGCCACTTCAACGGGGGCCGACGACATGGGCCGCACCACGGCTTGGCCGGCAACGGGGGCCACACTAGCGGCCGGGCTGGTGGTTTGGGCCACGGCATCTACATCGGCGCGCAGGCTGCTGTTGGCCGCAGGAGCGGCAATTTGGGCCAGTACGTTGGTGAGCACCCGCTCGCGCATGCCGGTGGGCAGCGTCACGGCGTGGGCTTCGGCATAAAAGCCCAAGGCAGCCTGCACGGAGTGCAGCTCCTCCTGAATTTCGGGGTGGGCCGCCGCTTGCGTTTCCACATCGGCCTGTTCAGCAACCGAAAGCTCGCCGAGAGCGTATTGCTCCAGGATGCCCGATTCTATATATTCTTGGAAGTTTTCCACGAGTAGGTTAGCGAATAAGTTTGCTGAGGACTTTGATGGCAGTGCGGGCACGGGTTTTCACTGTTCCCAGCGGAATGTTGAGCTCCTCGGCCACTTCACTCTGCGTGAAGCCCTCGAAATAGAGCAGGTCGATAATCTGGCGCTGTTCGGGAATCAGTTTTTTCGTGATTTCCTGCAGACCAATGTGCTCGGGGCGGAAAGCGGTGGGCGCGGCTTGGCGCTGCGCCGTCAGGCTGTCGTCCAGCCCCTGGGTGCGACTACCTACGCGGTGCTGTCGGGAGCGGATTTTATCGATACTCAGATTCCGGCAAATATTGAGTACCCAGGTAAAGAGGCGGCCTTTGCCGGGGTCGTAGCTGGCAAAAGCGTGCCAGATTTTGACCAATGCTTCCTGCAAAACGTCCTCGGATTCATCCTCGGCCTTCACGATGCGAAAAATGACGCCGTAGAGCGCCGCCGAATAGCGGTCGTAGAACAGCGTCATCGCTGACTCGTCGCGCGCCTGCAGGCGTCGCACGAGTTCCGCCTCGGCGGCGGGTGGTAGGGAAATAAGGGAGTTATCGGACACGGGAGCGACAGGAAATGAATAGAAAGGCCAAAATTTGGCACCTGACTAGGCGCACGAAAATACGGTATGCCGGCCAATTGACCGTAAGTAGTCGTTTGCCCGAATGCAACCGAATACCGCAACCACAAGTTGAAGCTTGTACGCAAGTCCTGAGACCTTGGGCGGCGTTTGGCGCAGCGCGAACCAAACCTTTGAGAATGCTGCCTTGCAGAGCGGCCGTTCCTCCTAATTTACTACCGCGTGTTACGCAGGTAACTTTAGCAGCGCGTGTTCCCAGTTGTTGCTCGTTGCTTGTGTTTTGTTTCTGGTTGAATGTGCACCCCAAAAACGGCTCAAAAACGTTCAACCAGAAACCAGCAATGAAAAACCAGAAACGGACTGCGTAACACCAGCTATTATTTGCCATGCCCATCGAATCATTCAACCCCTACACCGGGCGCGTACTGCGCCGCTTTGCCGCCTTCAGCTGGGTCAAAACCGAGCGGGTTCTGGGCCAGGCGCACCGGGCGGCGGCCACCTGGCCGGCCACCACGTTTGCGCACCGGGCCGGCATCCTGCGCCGGGCGGCCGCACTGCTGCGCGAGCGCCAGGACGACCTGGCCCGCCTCATGGCCCTGGAAATGGGCAAGCCCATCACCGACGGCCGGGCCGAGGCCGCCAAGTGCGCCGCCTGCTGCGACTACTACGCCGAGCACGCCGAGGGCTTTCTGGCCGATGAAATTATTCCCACCGATGCGGCCCGCAGCCTCATCAGCTACCAGCCGCTGGGCGTGGTGCTGGCCGTGATGCCCTGGAATTTCCCTTTCTGGCAGGTGGTGCGCTTCGCGGCCCCGGCCCTCATGGCCGGCAACGTGGGCCTGCTCAAGCACGCCTCCAATGTGCCGCAGTGCGCCCTGGCGCTGGAGAAGATTTTTCACGACGCGGGTGTGCCACCGGCCTGCTTCCGTACCCTGCTCATTGGGTCCGATTTGGTGAAGAAGCTGTTGCAGGACGACCGGGTGATGGCCGTGACGCTCACCGGCAGCGAGGGCGCGGGGGCGGCGGTGGCCGCCATCGCGGGGGCCAACATCAAGAAAGCCGTGCTGGAACTGGGCGGCTCCGACCCGTTCATCGTGCTGGCCGATGCCGACGTGGCCCTGGCCGCCAAAACCGCCGCCCAAAGCCGCATGATAAACAGCGGCCAGAGCTGCATAGCCGCCAAGCGCTTCATTGTGGAAAAACCGGTGCTGAAGGCATTCATCGGCCACCTCAAAACCCACCTGCTGGCGCTACGCCCCGGCAACCCGCTCGACCCCGCCACGCAGTATGGCCCGATGGCCCGGCCCGATTTGGCTGACGAACTCACGGAACAAGTGAATGATTCGGTGGCGCAGGGCGCGAAAGTGGAGCTGTTCGGCGGCCAGGCCAAGCCCGGCACGGCGCTGTTCCGGCCCATGATTTTGTCGAACATCAAGCCCGGCCAGCGCGCTTATTCGGAAGAATTATTTGGTCCGGTGGCTCTGGTGCTCGAAGCCAAAAACGCCGCTGATGCCGTGCGCCTGGCCAACGACTCGCGCTTCGGCCTGGGCGCGGCCGTGTGGACGAAAGACCCGAAGAAAGGCGAAGCCCTGGCCCGCCAGATTGAAAGCGGGGCGGTTTTCGTGAATGGCTTGGTGAAATCCATGAACGAGCTGCCCTTCGGCGGGGTGAAGAAATCCGGCTACGGCCGCGAATTATCGTACCTCGGCATCCGCGAATTCGTGAACCAGAAGTCGATTTGGGTGGGCAAGGAAGTGGCGGTGGTAGCAGCTAAAACGGAGTAAACGTATTCCGAAGCACCGCTATAAGTACCCCAACATCTTATACGTCAGCCAGCCTACCACTTCGTGCGTCAGCAGGCTGAAATTTACCAGCGCTTCGGGACTGGGCACGAGCCAGAAATCGGGCGTGGCGCGGCGGTCGGTGCTGCGGTAGCCGGCGGGAAAAGCAATGGGGTGTAGGCCTACTTTGGCAAAGCAGCCCTCGGCCCGCCGCACATGAAAGGCCGAGGTGACCAGAATGAGGGTATCCAGTTCGGGCCGGGCGGCCACCACTTGCTGCGTGAAAAGCGCGTTTTCGCGGGTATTGCGGCTCTTTTCTTCCAGCATGATGGCCGCATTGGGCACGCCCGCCAGCCGCAGTAGCGTGGCCAGGTCCTGGGCTTCGGTGTGGGCCTTGGCCTGCACCGCCCCCGAGCCGCCGGAAATGAGAATGCGGCGCACCCGGCCGGCCCGGTACAGCCACAGGGCATGGGTGAGGCGGTCGGCCCCCGGCCCGAGGTAGGCCCGGTCGTGGGGCGACTTATTCACGTCGGTGATGCCGGTGAGCAGCACGGCGGCATCGGCGTGGCGGGGCAGGGCGGCCAGGGCCACGGGCGGGCGCTCCCAGGCCAGCAGCAGTTCATTCACCAGAAAGGAGTTGGTGCTTAGGAAGGTGAGCACCAGCGCGGCGAGCAGCCAGTGGCGGCGTTGCGGCGGCCGGGCCAGCAGCGCCGTTACGAGTAGCGCGAGCAGCCACACGGTGGGCAGCAGCAAAAAGTCGAGAACCTTGGAGAGCAGAAAAAACACGCCCAAAGGTAGCGCCCGCCCAGGGCGGGCTACCCGTTGTGGGGCACGAAGGCGCGGAGGCGGTCGAGCTGGGCCTGCACGGCGGCCTCGGTTTCGAGCGAGTCGCACTCCAGGAGCCGGCCCTGGCAGTAGCTCACGAAGAACGGCGTGGCGCGCTGGTCCATAAACTGCTTGGCCACGGGGTTTTCCTCCGAGGAAAGGCGAACGAACCGAATGCCCTGGTATGCAGCGTGGTCGGCAAACGTGGCAAAGCCCGGGCCCAGCAGCTTGCAGATGGCACAATCCTCGGCGGTAAACTTGGCAAATACCTTCGGGTACTCGTAAATACACTGGCGCAATCCCTCGTCATTGGTATCAAGGACGGAATTTGTCAGTAAGGAATCGAACATGAGCTGGGCGGGTGAAGTCGCAAAAAGAGCCGTTGTGAAGGCTTGGTAATCGTTTGCGGCCACAGACACGTCCCGAAGTAGAAAAATTCCCCCGGCTGGGGCCGCCGAATCAGCCTTTCTTTTCGGCCGGCCGCAGCACCAGCTCGCGGATGTACTTCACCGGGGCGCTGCCGTAGCTGAGGAAGTTCTCGTTGAATGATTTCAGGTTAAAGTCCTTGCCCTGCTGCTTTTTCAATTCCTCGCGCAAGGCGTAAATCTCGGTGTAGCCCGTGAAGTAGCTGCTGAGCTGCACCTGGCTGAGGGTGGCGCGCAGCCACTTGCCCCGCGCCTCGGCTTCTTCCTGAAAGCCGTCGCGGCGCAGCATGGCCACCACGTCGTTTTCGCTCATGTTGTCAGCCTGGATGGCGTGGTCGATGACGGCGTTCAGAGTCGAGCGCATGTTCCATTTATCCCAGAGCAGCCACATTTCGTCGGAGTTGTTGCCGTAGCCGCTTTCCAGCATCATGCGCTCGGCATACACGGCCCAGCCCTCCACCATGGCGCCGTTGCCAAAAATGCTTTTCACCAGCGAGGGCGAGCGGTTGGCGTACACGAGCTGCGTGTAGTGCCCCGGAATGGCCTCGTGAATATTAAGAATCTGGAGGGTGTAGTCGTTATACTCCCGCAGGTAGCTTTCGGCCTCAGCGGGCGTCCACTCGGCGGGCAGCGGCTCCACGTTGTAATAGGTATTTGCGCCTTTATCGTAGGGGCCAGGGGCCGATATGCTGGCTCCCGCGCCGCTGCCGCGCATGTAGCCCGGGGTTTCACGCACCACCAGCGGCTTGCTGGGGTCCTGCGTTAGGAGTTTGTGCTCGTTGACGAAGGCCATCAGGGTCGGAATCTGGCGCTTCACGGCGTCCACGAAGCCGTCGCGCGGGGCGTGCTTGAGGGTGAGTTGGTTGACGACGGAAGTGATGAGGGCCAGCGTATCGGCCGGGGCTTTTTGGCCGGGGAAGTATTTGGGGTAGAGCCGGGCAGCGCGGTGGCCCATGTCGTGCAGCAGCTCGGCTTTGTGACGGAGGGCCTGCTGATAGATTTCGGCAGCGGTGAAACGCGACTGAATGTCGTAGGCAAACTTCTGGTCGAACAGTGCCTTGCCGATGCGGAACGGACGGAACGGGCCTTTGGTCAGCACGTCGTTTTTCAGAAAATCCAGGTAGCCCTGCACGGCCGCGCTGGTGGCGGCAATGCGGTCGGTCAGGGTCTTTTTCTCGGCCTCGGTCAGGCTTGATTTCCGCACCGAATCGGCCAGCCCCGAACCGAACACGGCCAGGCCGCCCATGTTTTGCTTTATCGCGAGTTCGGTGTGTTCCCTGGTGGGGTTGCTGAGGTTGGCACGGGCGGCGGCGTAGAACCCGGCCGCGTGGCTGATTTTGTCGGAGATGTTGCGCAGGCGACGGCTCAGGGGGAAGTGACGGCCGTTGAGCAGGTCCCCCACCGCGGCCCCGAGGTTGTAGCTGGCCGGGTTCCACTGCCAGCTTTTGAGCGTGTCGGCGTACCAACGCTCGGCGCGTAGCTCGTTGCGCAGCAGGCGCAGGTCAATCTGGTTGTTAGGCGAGAGGCTGTCGAGGGTGAATTTGCCCAGCGCGGTTAGGTTATTCTGCGCGAAAGCGTCGTCAGCCTGTCGCTGGGCCGCGTTGGGAATTACCAGCAACGAGTCGTATTTGTGGTAGCCCTGGCTGGAGGCGTAGTCCGGATTCTGCTTCCACAGGGCTTCGATAAACTGGTTTTTGAACGTATCGAAACGAGCATCGGGGCCGGCGGGGGGCTTGGTGGCTTGCGAGCAGCCGGCCAGGGCCAGCAGGACGAAGTAGCGGAGTTTCATGGGAGAATTGGGGTAAGTGCGTTCTAATAAAATTTCACGCAGTGTTGCGCGGTGTTAAAATCGCAGTGTTCCGCAGTGTTTTCCCAGAACAGCACTGCGGAACACTGCGATTTTAACACC
>JBBQSQ010000111.1:0-15276 GCA_038213745.1 Cytophagales bacterium | reverse complement strand
CCCGTCACTTTATACAGCGAGTACGTGCCGGCTTCGGCGTACGGACCGTAGATTTTGCCTTGCGTGAGGGGCAGCTGCTTGCGCAGCTCCTCGGGCAGGTCGGCGGGGCTGCGGAAGGCCTTGTTGTAAGGCTGCTCCGAGTTGGCCGATACAAACAGCGAATCGACCGGGGCCGACGCAAACTGCGTCGCCAGCTCGGCCATCGACGTTTTCACCGCAGCGCTGTCGTCCTTCGACGCCACCACTGGAATGCTGATGTATTCCACCGAGCGGCCATCTTCCACCTTGTACTTGCCCTTGTTCTTGTCGAGGAAGGCCTGCAGCTGGGCATCGGTCACCTTCACCGCCGAGTCAGAGATACTGCCGTAGGGCACAAACAGGTACTTCAGCGTTTCCTTAGTATTCTGGTTGGCATCGAAGCGCTTGGCTTCGGCCGTGGTCACGTACACCGAGTTTTTCAGCAGGGCGTTGTACTTGTTGGCGATGCGCTCAGCGGGCAGGTTGCTCTCGAAATTGCGCCAGGCCGCCTGGTTTTCAGGAGGCAGCTTGTCGAGGTTTTTCAAATACTCAACCAGGCGCGCCTTATCAAATTGGCCCGTTTTCTGGTCGGTAAAGGCTTGCTTGATGCCGGGGCTGATGTTATCGCCCTGCACCATGTCCACCAGCTCGTCGTCGCTCACGGTCAGGCCCAGCTTGTCCCACTCGGGCTTAAACGCCATGCGGTAAATGGTCTGGTTCCAGGCCTGGTCGCGCAGGTAGCCGAGGGCCTGGTCGTCAGGCTGGCGCTGCTGCTGGGCGATGAACGCCTGCTTGGCTTGCTCCAGGGCGTTGTTGTAGTCGGCGAGCTCAACTTTCTCCCCGGCCACTTCGCCCACCACGTTTTCGTTGCGGTTGAAAAGCCGGTTCTTGCCGCCCACCAGGTCGCCGCCCACAATGAAGAGCAGCATGCCGACGGCCACGGTACCTACCGCCCAGCCAGATTTTTCCCGAATCGTGTTAATTAAAGCCATTTAAGTGCTAGTTGTCAGTTTTTAGTTGTCCGTTGTCAGTCTTGGCCGCAACTGTTCAGCACAAACTGACAACTGACAACGAGCAACTGACAACCATTGTAGGTAGTCAAAAGAGGCGCAAAATAACCAGAATTTGACCGGTAATCAAAGTTTTACCAGATTTTAAGCCCGCAACGCCCCGGCGAAATCATTCTGTTGGGGTTCCGGTTTCGTGCGTTGGCTAACGCCACTCCAACCGAAAAGCTGGCCTAACGGCGTTTTTTAGTCGATTTGGCTGGCGTTTTGGCGCGCTGCTGCTGGGCCAGCTTGGCTTCCTGCTCGGCCACTTTGGCCGCTACCCGCTCCTGCTGCCGCCAGTACAGCAGCGGCATCCAGCAGACCATCGACACCATGAAAATCCAGTAGTTACGGCCCAAATCGTTGAAGAGCAACGTTTGGTAAATGCCAATGACCAGCGCCACCACGCCCACGGCGAAAAGAACGGTGCGCAGCAGGGATTTGTCGAAAGTCATAAAGATAAATTATATAAATACCCAACCTGAGTGAATCTGGCAACGCGCCGGGACCGCCCTATTTAATGGCTTGCTGGGGCGTGGCAAACACGCCCGTCACTTTTTTCATGCTGTACCGCGAGAAGTTCTGATTTGCCTTCAGGCCGTAGCCATCCACGTACTCGGTAGGGGTTGTCACCTTCACGAACATGGCCGAATCGGTGTAAATCAGCTGCTTGTTCTTGTCAAAGAACATTTCTTCGGTGTTCAGGCGCTGCTCCTGCGGCACGTTCATCACCCGCACGTCGCCGCGCATGATGTACAGGTTCTTGGCCTTGTCCGACTTGCCGTACTTAGCCTCCAGCGTGTTTATCACCGTCTTCTTGCCATCGGCCGAATAGAAAGTAACTTTCATGCCCTTGGGGTAGATGATGTCCCCATTCTCAAACTGCTGCTCCAGTGGTGCCGTAAGCTGAAACTTGAGCTTGGCCGAGTCGCTGACCAGCGTCAGCACATTGGTCGTTTCCATAAACGGACCATTGTAAACCAGCTTGGGGCCGGCCGCCGTCTTTTTGTCGCAGCCGGCCAAGCCCAGCGCCAGCAGCACCACTCCGCCCCCTGCTACGCGCCTCAATCCATCCACCGTTGTTGGGTTAATTTTTAATTCCTCCGCTTACTGCAAGCGCCGCTTGATAAACCACCGGTTGTTGAGCGTGACCCCAAACTGCCCCCGGATGTAATTTTCCTGCACATTGCTGGTAGTGGCGCTTAGCAAGTCGGTATTGCCGCGCACCCCATACGTAAAGGCCAGGCTAAACGTGGTGGCTTCCAGGGCCGTGGCCGTAGGCAATGGAAACGCAAAGCCCCAGCTCACGGAGCGGTCGTACAGCGTTTTGCCACCCGGCTGGTACGGCAGCTGCGCAAAATTCACCCCCGCACGGTAGCTCACGCGCTGGAAATAATGCTCTACCGAACCCGGGTCGGGGGTGATTTCGCCCCCCAGGCCCACGCGGACAGTGTTGCTCAGCGCCGGCCCGGTGGCACCAAAGCTGTTGAACTTCGACCACTGCTGCTGCGCGGCGTCGAGGTTGAGGCTCCAGTTCTTGTCGTTATCAAAGCTGATGCCCACTTGGGCCAGAGCCGGCACAAACGTACTGCCGCGCCCGTTATTAAGGAGGGTAGCCGCGCCAATGAGCGTGCCGTCGGGGTTCTGGCGCTCTTGGGAGTTGGACTGCTGCCCGTTCAGGTTGTGGCTGAAGCTGTACACGCCTGCCAGGTTCATGCTCAGGGCTTTGGCTACTTTATGCCGGTAATGCGCCCCGGCCCGAAAGGCAAAATCCGAATACCGGGTATGCTGCCTGTCCACGGCAGTTTGCGCCAAAAGGGAGCTGTTAGGAATTTGCAGGGTAGTGCTGGCCGTTTCGTCTACTACGCCAAAGACGTAGGAGGCCGTGAGGCCCAGCGTGAATTCTTTGGTGATGCGGTAACCTTGGCCAAAATAAGCCTCCGATACGCCGCCCGTACCCTTGAGTTGCGTCAGCTGTTTTTCGTTGGGGTCAAGGGCACCACGCACCCCCTGAACAATATTCGACTCGTACTCCACGGCGCTGAGCGGCTTCAGGCCCACGGCCGCCCCCCACTTTGTGCTCAAGGGCACTGAAAAGGCGAAATACCCCAACGTACCATTGCCGCTCCGACTGGAGCCGTTGGCATTCTTCACGGTCTTGTACTGTCCGTTGTAGCCGGCTTCAAAAGTGGTGCGCGAGGTGTAGTAGAGCAGCGCAGGATTTAACTCGTTCACATTGACGGCATTAGGGGCTGCCAAGCCCACGCCGCCCATGCCCATTTGGCGCACGCCGCCGGTGTTGGCATTGAACTCGCCTAAGCCAATGCGCGAGTAGGGCGAGTTTCCCAAGCCCTGGGCCTGTGCCCCACCAGCTGCCAGCAGGGCCACGCCAGCCAGCACCAACCGCTTCATCTCTTTATTCGTCAACATGATAAGCTAAAATCCAATTAAGGCCGAGCAGCACCAGCTCAGGCACGACAAAGATACGATTTGGGAGCCGGGCCGCCAGAAAAGCCGCATCGCCCCCCGTGAGCAACACCCCCAACCCCGGGTATTGCTGCTGATACTGAGCCACCAAGCCCGTGATTTCGGCCACGGCCCCGTTCACTACGCCGCTCAGCAGGCTTCCCGTAGTGGAGTCGCCCACGAGCGGAATCGTTGCATCGATGGCCGGCAAGGTCAGCAACGGCAGCCGCCCCGTAAACGTGTGCAGCGCCCGCAGGCGCATGCCCAGGCCCGGGGCAATGCTGCCGCCGTGGTAGGTGCCATCGGCCGTCACGAGGTCGTGCTTCAGCGCCGTGCCGGCATCCACGATAAGGGTGGTCTGCCCCGGGCGTAGGCCCGCCGCGCCCACGGCCGCCGCCAGCCGGTCGGCCCCCAGGGTATGCGGCGTAACATAGGCGTTGCGCA
The DNA here is from genome assembly GCA_038213745.1 of Cytophagales bacterium. Classification (GTDB taxonomy): domain Bacteria; phylum Bacteroidota; class Bacteroidia; order Cytophagales; family Hymenobacteraceae; genus Hymenobacter. Next base: position 11,299 of record JBBQSQ010000111.1, on the reverse strand, counting down.
GCGGAATAGCCGTGGTAGCAGGCTTAAAAATCAGAATTTCACCCGGCACCCAGGCCCGCAATTCCTCGGCGCGCAGCGCCGCATCCTCGGCCACGGAGGCAATGATAACGTGCTCAGGTTTCCAGCGCCACACCAACTCCAGCACTTGTGGGGCCGTGAGGCTTGCCGCCATTTCATGTAGCGTGGGACCATCGAAACAGCCGGCTTTCACGGCCGTGTTGCCGATGTCGAGGGCCAGGGTACGCATGTTATAAAATGAAGAATGAAGAATGAGGAATGAAGAATGGAAAGCCGACCAAAGAGTCAATTCTTCATTCCTCACTCTTCATTCTTCATTTCTATTTACAAGAAGTACTTCAGCCGAATCACTTCCTGCTCGCTCAGAAAGCGCCACTTGCCCCGGGGCAAGTCTTTCTTGGTGAGGCCGGCATACTGCACGCGGTCAAGGGCCACTACTTCGTAGCCCAGATGCTCGAAAATGCGGCGCACAATGCGGTTGCGGCCAATGTGAATTTCAATGCCCACAAAGTGCGCGTTGCCCGCTACTACGGCCACGTCGTCAACTTCCGCCTTGCCGTCTTCCAGCTCCAGTCCGTCTGAAATCTTGCGCAGGTCTTCCTCCGACAGGGGCTGGCTCAGTTCAACCTGGTAGATTTTTTTGTTCTTGTGCGAAGGGTGCGAGAGCTTCTGTGCCACTTCGCCGTCGTTGGTGAAAAGCAGCAAGCCGGTGGTATTCCGGTCGAGCCGGCCCACGGGAAAAATCCGCTCCTTCGAAGCGCTGGCCACCAAGTCCATCACCGTGCGGCGGCCTTCGGGGTCCTCCGTGGTCGTGATGAAGTCCTTGGGCTTGTTCAGCAGCACGTACACCGATTTTTCGCGGTTGAGGTTGGTCTTGCCGTACTGCACGGTATCGGTGGGCTGCACTTTGTAGCCCATCTCCGTTACCACTTCGCCGTTTACCTTGATTTCGCCGGCGGCAATCAGCTCGTCGGCCTCGCGGCGCGAGCAAATGCCCGCGTTGGCGATGTAGCGGTTCAGGCGCAGCTCATCGGTACCAAAATCCTCTTCTTCCTCGCGGCGGCGCTTGTTGCCGCGGGTCTTATCCTGCTCGTAATGCTTCAGGTTCTTGTAGTCGGGGGCCTCACCGGGCCGTTCGCCGAAGTGGGGCTTATCGGCGCGGTTTTCCTGCGTTACGGGGCGGGCGGGCCGGGGCTTGTCTACGGCGCTGCCGTAACCGGTGCCCGAGCGGCGCACGCTACGCTCCTGAGCTTTCAGGGCCTCGCGGCGCTCGGCAAAGCTGCCGGGTGCAGGCGTCCAGCGCTCGTTGGAACTCCGCTTCTCGAAGGTACCGGGCCGTTCGCCGGCGCTGCGGCCGGCTGGCTTGTCACCATCGCGCTTGCCAAAAGCCCCCGGCGTGAACTTGCGACCAAAAGCGGCTTCGTCGCCGCGGCGGTCACGCTCGGCCGCTTCGTCGCGCTCGCCGCCAAAGTCGCGGCGCTCGGCACGCTCTTCCCGGGGCTGCGGCGGGTTGGCCTCAAACGGCCGTGCCGACCGAATGGGCCGGTTCGGGCCGCGCTCTTCGCTGCGCTGCGTGTCGTCAGCTTCGCGGGGCGTGCTGCGGCCGAAGCTGCCGCTGCTGCGCGGTGCCGGGCTTTCGCTCTGCTCGTAGGGGTTGCTCTTCTGGAATTTGCGATTGCGCTCGCCCGGCGTACCGCGCGGCACGGCTTTTTCGCCGTCGCGGCGGTACGGCTGGCCGCTCCAGTTTTCTTTAGGCTGATACGGCCGGATGGGCCGGGCATCGGTAGCAGGACCGCGCTGCTCGCCACGGTCGTTGCGCTCACCACGCTCGCCACCAAAGCTGCTGCGCTCCGGGCGCTCGGCGCTGCGGCCGTAGCTCGTGCCGGTGCGCTGCTCCTTGCCTAAGCGAGGACGGTCGCCACCGCTGGGGCGGTCGCCACCTGGGCGGAAGCTGCCGGATTCGCGCTGGCCAAATTCTTTATTGCCAAAGCTCTTGCCGCCGCCAAAGCTTTTGTTACCAAAGCCGCTGCCGCCTTCGCGGTTGCCACCACCATAGCTGCTGCCATAGGGGCGTTTCTCCCCATCGCCGGCCTTGCGGCCACCACCAAAGGCACTGTTAGTACCTGGACGCCCGAAAGCGCCATTGGTAGCCGGGCGGCCAAATGCGCCGTTCGTGGGCGGGCGGCCCGCGCCGCCGGAAGGCCGCGCCGAGCCATAGCTGCCGCGGTCACGGTCGCCGCCACTGCGGCCGGCCGAACCACCGCCACTGGGCCGGTCGCTCTTGCTCCCGCCGTAGCCACCGGGACCGCCTGCACTGCGGCCGCCGCGACGGTCAGCTTTATCGTCTGAAAAATGTTTCTTGCCCATGGGGGAGAAAAGTTGCGTGCCGTATCGCTACGGTACAGGTTAAAAAAATGTCGGTATTGGGTAGTCGGTAGTCAGATGGGTTGAACGCCGCCAACCTAAAAATCATTCTGACTACTGACTACCCAATACCGACAACCAAAACAGTAGCGCCTCGCTTAGTCGCGGCGCGCCATTTTGGCTTCAATGGAATGCTGGGTGTGGGGCACTGCGCGCAGGCGCTCCTTGGGGATGAGCTTACCCGTGCCGATGCACACGCCGTAGGTACCGTTTTTGATGCGCACTTGCGCATTCTCGAGCTGCTGAATGAATTTCATCTGGCGCGAGGCCAACTGGTTCATGCTTTCCTTCTCGGCCGTTTCGGCACCATCCTCCAGCACTTTGGCCGAAGAAGACGTGGTATCGGTACCCGAGTCGTTGCTGCGGTTCAGGGTTTCTTTGATGAACGACAACTCCTTACGAGCGGCCGTTAGCTTATCCTGAATAATCTGGTCGAACTCGCCGAGGTCTTCTCGGGAATAGCGAATGTTTTCTTCGTTCATCGAATGAGTAAAAAGAATTGCAGAAGGTTGGACAAGTTGTGCGGGATGGCAATGTGCGGGCAACCCCATTGGCTGCTAAATGGTTTGGCATCTTTCTAGAATCTACCAGAACCTGTTGGCTGAAGCGGTTGCAAGTCGCGTTTTGGGGTGCAAAGTTACGGCTTGCAGGCCGCTTTTCCGCCGATTGCTAAAAGCCTAACATTTGAATAGCCGCCACGGCGGCTTCCACGCCCTTATTGCCATGCTTGCCACCCGCCCGGTCCCAGGCCTGCTCCAAGGTATTGGTAGTTACCAAACCAAAGATAACCGGCTTATTGAACTTCAAGCCGACCCGCGTGATACCCTGCGCCACGGCGTGGCAGATGTAGTCGTCGTGCTTAGTTTCTCCCTGAATTACCACGCCCAGGCAAATCACAGCATCCATTTCCTCGTGCTGGGCCAGGAACTGAGCCCCCAGCGTTAGCTCGAAGCTGCCCGGCACGGTGTTCCGGTAAATATTCTCGGCAGAGGCCCCGTGCTTGAGCAAGGTATCATAGGCACCTGCGCTCAGCACGTCCGTTATTTCGCGGTTCCACTCGGCCACTACCAAGCCAAAGCGCTTTTGGCTAATGTCGATAAAAGTGGAAGCGTCGTATTCGCTCAGGTTTTGAAGAGAAGTCGCCATGAATCGCTGATTTTCGTTGATTAGCCGTGATTACACTGATTTGTTCACGCGGGGTCAAAATTACGCTGCCCGCCCGCTGGTTTTGGTCTTGTCTCCTCTTCACGCGCCAGTTCCGGTAGTGCGCCAAAAAAATTGCGCTTCCCCACAACGCGGAAGCGCAATTCTCAATCAGCGAAATCACAGCTAATCCGTGAAAACCAGTGATTTATTTCTCCAACTTGGCTTTGTACTGCCGGGCCTCACCTACTTCCTGCGCCGTGGGATATTCCGTGATAATGCGGTCGTACGCTTTCAGGGCCCCTTCGGTGTCCTTGGCCAGCTCGCGGGCAACACCCTCCTTCATGAGGTAGGCGGGCGAGAAAAATTCGTTGGCGTTGTGGTCCGCGGCTTTCGCGTAGAGGTCGGCGGCTTCCTTGGGCTTATTGAGTTCCAACTGCGCATCGCCCATCAACGAGTAAGCTCGGCTCTGCACGAGGTAATCATCAGAGCTGAAGTCTTCCAGGTCATCGAGTGCTTCCTTGTAGCGGCCTTGTTTCAGGGCAGCCACACCGGCGTAAAAGTTGGCCAGGTTACCCGCCTTGGTGCTGCCATACTCGCTGGCCACGGTGGTGAGGCCGGGAGCCTTGCCATCGCCCTTCACGGCCTTGTTCAGCGAATCAGCCTCCCAGTTATTTACGGCCCGGAACATGCTGGCCTGCGCTTTCGAATCCTGTTGGTTGCGCCAAGTGTAAAAGCCAAAGGCACCCACTACGGCCAGTACTACCACGGCCAAGATGCCCAGTAGCAGGTTGCGGTTGTTGCGCACAAAATCTTCCGACTCGGCCAGCCGGGCGGCCAAGGCATCCGGGTCTTCCAACAAGGGGTTTTCGGCCGGCAGGTTCTCGGCCGCAGCCAACGGGTCAGCCGACACGTTCTCGTTCTGGGGTACTTGCCCCTGACGGGCCTGCTGGCTCTTGCCAGTATAGGGAATCTTCGACATATAAAAGAAGCTGCTAGCTATTAGCTGTCAGCTGCTAGCTTTTTATTTAAAGAATAGGATTGTCGGCGGCTGTAAAAGCTAATGGCTAACAGCTATCAAGCTGACAGCTATTTTCCATTTAGTCGTGGATGTAAGGGTAATCGGCCTGCACGTACACGTCCTTGTAGAGTTCGTCGGGCGTGGGGTAAGGCGAATTTTCGGCAAACTCCACCGACTCCGCCACCTGGGCTTTGATTTTCTCGTCGATGGCTTCGAGGTCGGCTTCCGTTGCGAAGTTGTTGGTCAGAATGGTGTGGCGGACGCCTTCGATGGCGTCGCGGTGCCGGTAGTCTTCCAGTTCCTCTTTGGTGCGGTACTTGGCCGGGTCACTCATCGAGTGGCCCTTGTAGCGGTAGGTCTTGAATTCGAGCAGCGTCGGGCCATCGCCCTTGCGGGCGCGCTCGGCGGCGCGGGCCACAGACTCGTGCACGTCTTCGACACGCATGCCGTTCACGGGCTCTGATGGCATGTCATAGCTCAAGCCAATCTTGTAGAGGTCCGTCACGTTCGAGGTGCGGCTCACCGACGTGCCCATGGCATAGCCGTTGTTCTCAATAACGAAGATGACCGGCAGCTTCCACAGCATGGCCATGTTGAAGGCTTCGTGCAGGGCACCTTGGCGCACCGCGCCGTCGCCCATCGAGCAGATGCAGAGCTTGCCCGTCTTGTTGTACTTCTCTGCAAAGGCAATGCCGGCACCCATGGGCACCTGCGCGCCCACGATGCCGTGGCCACCCATGAAACCAACTTCTTTGTCGAACATGTGCATCGAGCCGCCCTTGCCCTTTGAGCAACCGGTGGCTTTTGCAAACAGCTCAGCCATGACGGCATTGGGCGAGGTGCCCAGCGCCAGCGGGTGGGCGTGGTCGCGGTAAGCGGTGATGTACTTGTCGCCTTTTTCCAGGGCCGACACCGCGCCGGCTACGCAAGCCTCCTGGCCAATGTAGAGGTGGCAGAAGCCTTTAATTTTTTGCTGACCATAAAGCTGACCTGCCTTGTCCTCAAACTTGCGCATGAGTTGCATTTGCTCGTACCACTGCATGTACGTTTCCTTCGGGAACGTAGGCTGCGCGGTGTCGGGCGCTGGCACAGCGCTGCCCGAAGCTGCGGCACCGGGCATCACAGGGTCGGGCTGGCGCACGGTGGGAACGGCAACGGCTTTTCCGTTAGCCTTTACGGCTGCGGTTGCTTTGGTTGCCGTCGGTTTCTTGGGAGCAGCTTTTACTTTCGTATCCGCCATAGCACGTTTAAGGAAATAAATAATTCGCGTTGGGAGGGCGAAATTACGTAAAACTGCTGGCAAATCCGCACCTTATGACCCTTGACTCTCTCCAGCTTCTTTTTTTTAAGAATTACGACGACGCGGCGCTCCGCCTTTCACCTGGCCTCAACTGCTTTATCGGGGACAATGGCAGCGGGAAAACCAACCTGCTCGATGCCATCCATTACCTCTCCCTCACGAAAAGCGCCATTACCGCTTCAGACGCCCTTTGTATTAAGCAAGGTGCTGATTTCTTTGTAGTTAAGGGGATATTCTCCGCTAATGAGCCCCCAGAACAGGAAACCATTCAGGTCAGCCTGCGATTGGGCCAGAAAAAGACGCTGACGCATAATAAGCAGCCTTACGAGCGCATGGCCGACCACATTGGCCGCTACCCCGCTGTGCTTATTTCTCCTTACGATACGGACCTTATTCGGCAAGGCAGTGAGGAGCGGCGCAAGTATTTCGACAGCCTGATGGCCCAGCTAGACCACGCGTTTCTCGAAATGCTTATTTCCTACAATGCCCTGTTGCGCCAGCGCAACGCCGTGCTCAAGCAGGGCGACCGGCCTTCTCACGGTTTCGACCGTGAGTACTTACTCGCCCTCGATGAGCAGCTAGCCCCCCTCGGGCAACAGCTCACGGCCCTACGCGCCGCCTTCCTGGCCGAGTACGTACCCATCTTCCAGCGCCACTACCAGCAGTTGGCCGATGGCCGGGAGCACGTCACCCTCACCTATAAAAGCCAACTTATTGGGGAGGATTTTGCCCAGCTCCTGCGCAGCAATGAGCGACGTGATTTTGCGCTTCAGCGCAGCACTACTGGTTCGCACCGCGACGATTTTGTTTTCCTCATGGAGGAGATGCCCGTGAAAAGCCATGCCTCCCAAGGCCAGCAGAAATCCTTTGCCATCGCGCTTAAGCTTGCTCAGTTTGAAATGCTAGCTACAAAGCAGCAGCACAAGCCCCTGCTACTTTTGGATGATATATTCGACCGGCTCGATGACAAGCGCATTGCTCGCTTACTAGAGCTGGTGGCTGATGAAACCTTTGGCCAGGTCTTTCTAACTGACACGAACCTGGAACGAACTGACCAAGCCCTTGCCCGCGTCACTATTCCCATCCGCCGATTTCGGGTGCAAAATGGCAGCGTGGAACCCGTTTAGGGTTAGCAAACGATTACCTTTGCGTCAGGATTGGTGAGCGTTAGTAGGTCATCCTTCATCCTCGCCCATTCCGTGAAAAAGCCCTCCGCCCCTACTCGCTCCGGCGATATTATTCCTCTTAAGGAGGGACTCGAAGCGCTGGTACGAGCCTACCGTCTACAGGGCAAACTCAACGAAGTGACAGTGGTGTCGAGTTGGGAGCGGGTCATGGGCAAAGCTGTTGCACTCAAGACGCAGGAGGTCTATGTTAACAAAGGGCGCCTCTTTGTGCGCCTCAGTTCCGCTCCGCTTAAGCACGAACTACTCATGGCGAAAACCCGGGTAGCAGAACTCATCAATGCGGAGGTTGGTGAAGTGGTCGTGAAAGAAGTTATTTTTCTTTAGCACGCACTTATTCAAAATCGCGGGCTTCGACTTTTTGAATTTAGGCCGTGCCACGGCGGCTCGCATACTTTGCTTCCATTCTAGTTTTTTTTGTGGACTACAATGTCAGTTGGCTATTCCGTCCGGCGCTGGTGTACCTAAGCAATTTCTGCAACCATCGAAGCGCGTTGAATTTCTAAACAGCTAGCGAGAATCCCTTTTGAATTGGGTCGATGATGCTGGTCACTGCTTCGTTTTGGTTGAGCGTGTAGCCCTGTATTCGAAGAATCAAGCGACATGATTTTGCGCCTTCTTATTGGCTCCCAGTATTCAGTTGAGCAAGCGAACCAATGTTTCCTTTTGCGTTCAACTCAGCCTCGTGTCACATCGCGCATCATCTGATTCTGACAACCGCTGTTGACAGAACAAAAATGTTTCACGTGGAACAATTTTGTTACTTAGGCCCATACACTTTTAGCAAAAGCTCGTTGTAGGCTTCTAAGAGGGCTATATACTTAGTTTGAAGGCTTAAAAGCTGCTTGGGAAGGTCAATATCAGCCGGTTGTACGCTTGTTACACGAGGTGTAACAGTATTTGTAACAACAGGGCGAACAGAATTCGTTACAAATGGGAGAGCAGATTGTTGGACAAATGTAAAATCATGAGAAAAATCATGATTAATAATATCTCCCACTTTTTTTACAAAGTTGTAATCAATTGTATCTTCTTTGAATTTACGATAGATGGTGGGACGTGTAATACCTAGCTCATCAACGATGCGCGTAATAGAAATACCACTGTTTTTAATGGCTTCTTGCAGGATTTCGCCTTGATGTGGCATAATTGAGGTGTTCCGTAACGCAGATGCAAATATGTTACACAGTACTTAATTAAACAAACTTGTTCAAAAAATAAATTACAATGCGGTTTGAAATTTCGAATTATTACAGATACTCTTTTGTAATATTACAATTTGTTGCAGTGTAAAAATATGTAATACCTGTGTTCCATACAAGGGATTGTTACACATGTGAGCAAAAATTGTAACGACTTGTATCAGTTCAATAATTACCCCCTCTTATCCTTGTTGAGTATTAAATCCTGGCTACTTCTCATCAGAAAGGCTTAAGAGGGCTAGGATGCGTTCTGGATAATCGGAGGTCAGCCCATCTACACCAATGGCTAGTAGGCGCTGGATGTCGGATATATCGTTTACAGTCCAGGGCACGAGGCGAAGGCCTGGAAAAACAGTACGCAAGGACTGTACAGCTTTGGTTGATACAGTACGATGGTCGGGTCCGAAGGTGGTTGGCACAAAACCGAGTGCGTGTAAGCTAGCATCCCAAGACTGGTTGGCTTCGACCAACAGGCAAGTAGCCAAGGCAGGCTGTTGCTGGTGGGCAAGCCGCAAAATGCGTGGGTCGAAACTCATGAGCGTGGTGCGCGCAGTTACTTGGGCGGCATGGAGCTCAGCCAGAACAAGCGCCAGAAATTCGGACGGAACTGGGTGGAAAACAGTATCACCTTCTGGACTACTTTTTACTTCTACCGAATAGCGAACAGGCAGGTGCCCTAGCGCTAATGTTGCCTGTTCGACAGAGGCAAAGACGTGGCGTAGCAGCGGCTTAAAGGCGGGCTGAAGAACCTGTTCGGGGAAGCTGCGTTGACGTACCTGACCACAGTCACAACGCCGGATGGTGGCATAGGGCAACTGGTATAAGTTGAAGAGCGACGAGGCGGCTGAGTCTAGCGGAGTGCCATCGGGACTAAGGCAGATGTCGGGGTTCAGCCACGGCTCGTGGGAGACGACTACTTGCTTGTCGGCGGATATTACCACGTCAAGTTCCAGTACGTCGACGCCCAAGGCCAGCGCGTGCAAAAAGGCAGGCAGCGTATTTTCAGGCCGTAAGCCCCGGCAGCCGCGGTGGCCATGGACTTCAGGGCGTAGCAAGGGAGAAGAATGAAGCATAGCGAATGGTGATAATGGCAAAAGATGTAAGCGGTAGGCGGTAGGAAAAGCCTCTTCAGAGCGTGTAAGCGCATCAGTAGGCGATGATATGTGCGCGGACAGAAACCCGGGGTTTGGGGTAATTTTACGGCTTACCCAACCTGCATACGACTTCATGAAAAAACTGCTGTTTTTCGTTCTGTTACTGGCGCTAGCAACTGGCGGATACTATTACTACCGTAGCCTCAAGGCTGGCCCGAGTGGCGCACTGGTCGCCGCCGCCGCCGCCGTACAGACGCACGATATGGCGACGTTCGAGAAGTATGTAGACGTGAACAGCGTGACCTCACACTTGGTAGATGATGTGACGCAACAAGGCTCCGTATTGACTTCGCTGGTGCCGGGCGGTGGCTTGATGATGGGCGGGGCCATGCGTCTACTAAAACCGACCCTAGCCAAGGCCGCGCACGCCGAGGTGCAACGCTACGTAGAAACCGGCTCGTTGGAAGCCGCTTCGGCCGCCGCGCCGAAGCGCCTGGTGAACATATCCCTGGCTGGCCTGGCGGGCAAAGTGGTGGGCCCGGAAAGCGAGTTTAAAGGCATCAAGTATACCCGGGAAGAAGGCGACAATGCTTTCGTGGGCTTGGAGGTGACGCAACCCAAGTACGATACCACGATGGTGATAGAAGTGAAGATGCGCCGCCAGGGTGACCATTGGCAAATGACTCAGATTACAAACAGCGGCGAGCTGCTGCGACGCGTGGCGCAGCTGGAGAAAAAGCGGCTGCTTGAATAACATTCGCTACCATAGAAACAAAAAGCCCCGGCCAATCTGGTCGGGGCTTTTTGTTTGGTAAAGCGAGTATGTTTCTTAGCTACGGCCTGAAAACAGGAAGTAGATGATGGAGCCTCCGAAGGGGAAAAACCAAATAATGAGTCCCCAGATAATTTTCTTGCCAATGGACCAATCCTGCTTAATTAGGCTGAGGAAGGCAAAAACGGCGAACAATAGATACAGCACGCCGAAGATGGTGAGCGAGCCATCGGCCCGGCGGCCACTGCCACAGGCAGTAAGCAAAGTGGAGGCAAAAATGCTTAGCAGGAGGGCCAGCGAGGGGATTCGGTTGCGAAGGGAGGAGAAAAGTTGCATTTCAGTTTGGGGTAAGAAGGTGAATAGGCCCCTGTACGCAAACTTACTCAAATAGATATAGCGAAAACCCTTTAATAAATTATAATAAATTGATAATCAGATTTTTGACTGTATAAATGCGCCTATTTGCTGAATAAATATCGGTCCGGCAGCCGGCATGAGCGCAAATAGCAGCACGACACCGTAGAGCGCGCCGTAGAAGTGAGCATCGTGGTTGATGTTGTCGCCCCGGCGGCGGCCCATGTACCAGGAATAAGCCAGGTACAGGAAGCCAAAGAGGAAAGGCTGGATAGGAAATGGAATGGGAAAAATGATGATGCCGCCCCCGTTATTGTTGACGGGGAACAGCAGGATACTGGCAAACAGCACCGACGACACACCGCCCGAAGCCCCAAGGCTGCGGTAGCCTCGGTCGTCGCGGTGCTGGAAGTAGGTGGGCAAATCGGAGATGATGATGCCACCCAGGTAGAGCAACAGGAACAGGACGAGGCCCAGGCCATCGCCATAGCCCGCCTTCAGGGTTTCCAGCACCACAGGGCTGAAGGAGTAGAAGGCGAACATGTTGAAAAGGAGGTGGGCCCAGTCGGCGTGCAGGAAGCCGGAGGTAAGCAACCGGTACCACTGCCCCGGCGAGCGGGCCATGACGTAGGGCTGCATTATCCAAGAGTCCATGAGCTCTTGCTTGGACCAGGCGTAAGCGGAAATGAGGACCGTGAGGCCGATAAGGATATAGATAGGGTTGAGCACGGATAGTTGAGATGTAGCACAGGCTTCAGCGTGTGCATCGTGAGGGAGGGCACAAGCT
>JBBQSQ010000110.1:0-15493 GCA_038213745.1 Cytophagales bacterium | reverse complement strand
CGGCCTTCAATAACATCGGCCACTTCGAGGAATTGGAGCGGTATTTCCACTTTATCGCCAACATCAGCACCAAGGTCAAGGACAAGTTTCAGCCGCTGTATGGCATCGGCGGGGCCTCGGAGCTCACGGAGCAGGAGCTGCCGCTGGCCGGCTACCTCGGCAACCAGCCGGTGCGCATCGGCAACGATGCGTATACGCACATCCAGAACGACGTGTACGGGCAGGAGCTGGTGGCCCTGCTGCCGCTGTACGTGGATAGCCGCTACCGCGACCCCGAGCGCGTGGCCCCGCTGGGGTTGGTGGAGGAGTGCCTGCGCCTCATCGAAACCACCATGGACCAGCCCGACGCCGGCCTCTGGGAGTTCCGGCACATTGCCCAGAAGCACTGCTACACTTACCTGTTCCACTGGGCCGGCAGCCACGCCGCCCGCCGCGTAGCCCAAAGCCTAGGCGACACTGCCATGGAAGCCCGCGCCACCGGCCTGCTCGAAAAGGCCCAAACGCGCCTCGAAGAGTGCTTCAACGCCGAGCGCGGCGTGTACACCAACGCCATCGGCTCGCCGCACCTCGATGCCAGCACCATTCAGCTCATCACCATGGGCTACCTCGACCCGTCGTCGGAACGCGCCAAACACCACCTGGCCGAGCTGGAAAAGGAGCTGATGACGCCCGAGGGCCTCTTCTACCGCTACCGCCACCCGGACGATTTCGGCACGCCCGAAACCACCTTCCTCATCTGTTCTTTCTGGTACGTGGAGGCCCTGGCCTGCGTCGGCCGCGTAGACGAGGCCATCCGCGAGTTTGAGCACCTCACATCCTACGCCAACCACCTCGGCCTGCTGAGTGAAGACGTGGACGCTAAAACCGGCTCGCAGTGGGGCAATTTCCCGCAGGCTTACAGCCACGTAGGGTTGGTGAATGCGGCTTACCGCATCGCCCAGCGGCTGGATAAGCCCAGCTTTGTGGGGTAAAAGGCCGTCATGATGTTTTGTTGAAACGTCATGCTCATCTGGCGTCCGCGAAGTCGAAGTATCTCTACCGCGCCGTTCACGCGTTCGCCTCACGAGACCCCCACGGGGTCAGCCGCCTCTCCGAAAAGGAGAGGGGGCACCGGTCATGCTCCTGATGGCAGTCGTCAGGCTCCCCTCTCCGCGGGAGAGGGGCCGGGGGTGAGGTGACGGCGTCAGGCGGCGCGGGCGAGATGCCTCGGCTTTGCTCAGCATGACGTGCTTTTAAGCTCATTCAATCCAGCATCGAGGTGGGGCCGTTTATTTTAACGCAGCTTTGCGCGGCCATTCGACCCTCTTTTAATTCACCCATGTCCCTCCCCCTCGTCGCGCCGTTGCCTCCCGATGCCAACCCCGAAGTAGCGCAGCTGGCAACCTTCTTCAACGAAACGCTGGGCTTTTGCCCCAACAGCGTGCTCACCATGCAGCACCGGCCGGCCATTGCCACGGCGTTTATCGAGCTGAACAAGGCCGTGATGGCCAACCACGGCCGCGTGAGCAGCGCTCTGAAGCGCCTCATCGGTTACGTGAGCAGCCTGGCGGCGGGCTGCCAGTACTGCCAGGCCCACACCATGCTGGCCGCCGGCCGCTACGGGGCTGAACAGGAACAGATGGACCACATCTGGGAATACGCCACGCACGCCGCCTTCGCGCCGGCCGAGCGGGCGGCCCTGGACTTTGCCGTGGCCGCCTCGGCCGTGCCCAACGCCGTGAACGAGGCCATTACCAACAACCTGCGCCAGCACTGGAACGAGGGTGAAATCGTGGAGATGCTGGGCGTCATCAGCCTCTTCGGCTACCTCAACCGCTGGAACGACTCGATGGGCACGCACCTGGAGCCCGGGGCCGTGGCCCTGGGCGAGCAGCAGCTGGCCAGCCACGGCTGGACGCCCGGCAAGCACGCCTGAAGTATGGTATAAGCAAAAAGCACGTCATGCTGAACGTAGCCGAAGCATCTCTACCACGCAAGTAATTCATTTTACTATTGCGGTAGAGATGCTTCACTGCGTTTACGCCAGATGGGCAGGACGTGCTTTTTTATGCAGACGAAACTCATGCAATTAATTGCCGCAGGAGTTGCCGCACATCCGTGGGTGAGGAGATGTGGAAGCGGGCAGCCGAGTGCTGCGCCGAGCCCACGCGCACAGTGTAGGCCTCGGGCGGCAGGGCGCGGAAGGTATCCTCGTCGGTCCGGTCGTCGCCGATGGCCAGCAGGAAGCCGGGCTCGTACTGGCCCAGCCAGCGCACGGCGGCCGTGCCTTTGTTGATGCCGGCGTTCTTGATTTCGAGCACCTTGTTGCCTTCCAGTACCTGCAAATCGGTGTTGGCCGTGATGAAGCTGAGGTGGCTGAGCAGCTCGCGGGCGCGCACGGGGCCCAGCTCGGCATCGGCGCGGCGGTAGTGCCAGACCAGCGAGTAGTCCTTCTCCTCGATGAAGGAGCCGGCGGTGCGGGCCACGTACACTTCCAGCACCGGGCGCAGCTCGCGCTTCCAGTCGTTGCGCAGGGGCTGGAAAAGCTGCCAGTCGTCGGCATCGGCGGCGCGCAGCCACACGCCGTGCTCGGCAATGAAGTGCAGCGGCAGGTGGCCCAGCCACTGTTGCAGCGTCGTGCGGTCGCGGCCCGAAATCACCACCACGCGGTTCTGCGGGTTGTCGGTGAGGGCGCGCAACAGCATCAGCAGCTCCTGGTCGGGGGCGGCGCGGGTGGGGTCGGGGTGGAAGGGCACGAGGGTGCCGTCGTAGTCGAGCAGCAGCAGGCGCTGCTCGGCGGCGTGGTAGTCGGCCAGCAGGGTGGCGGTGGCGGCCGCATCGAGTTTGGCCGTGGCCAGGGTTTCTTGTTTCATTTTGGTATAGGCCAGCTGATTCATAAAGAGTTTGGTCCAGGAAAACACGTTGTAGCGCTGCACCAGGGCCTGCATATTGCGCATGCGGCGCTCCTGCTCGTCGTTGGGCATCACCAAGGCCTCGTGCAGGGCCTCGGCCAGGGCGCGTGTGTCGGTGGGGTTGATGATGAGGGCATCGGACAGCTCGCGGGCCGCGCCGGCGCGCTCGCTCAGAATGAGCACGCCGCGGTGGTCGAGCTGGCTGGCCACGTACTCTTTGGCTACCAGGTTCATGCCGTCGCGCAGGGGCGTTACCAGGCCCACGTCGGCCATGGCGTAGAGCGCCGCCAGCTCGGGCAGCGGAAACGAGCGGTAGAAGTAGTGCACCGGGCTCCAGCTGATGGTGCGGTACTGGGCGTTGATGCGGCCCACCAGCTCATCGACCTCCACTTTCAGGTCGGCATATTGGGCCACCTGGTCACGCGAGGGCACCACCACCATAATCAGGCTCACCTGCCCGCGCCATTCGGGGTAGCGCTCCAGCAGCTGGTTGAAGGCCCGCAGGCGCTGCGGAATGCCCTTGGTGTAGTCGAGCCGGTCGATGCTGAGGATGATGCGCGTGTCGCCCAGGGCCTGCCGGTATTCGGCCGTGTGGGCCTGGGCCTCTTCCGAAGCGGCGGCCGTAGCGTAGCGCTCGTAGTCGATGCCCATCGGGAAGGCATCGACGCGCACGGTATGGCTCGGCGTCTCAATCTGGCCGTTCTGGTTGGCCATCCCCAGCTGCTGCGACACCGCGCTGAGGAAGTGCCGCATGTAGCCAAAGGTGTGGAAGCCAATCAAATCGGCCCCCAGCATGCCGCGCAGCAATTCCGTGCGCCAGGGCAGCACCCGAATCAGCTCGTACGACGGAAACGGGATGTGCAGGAAGAAGCCGATGGTGGCCCGGGGCCGGGCACGGCGCAGCAGCTCGGGCAGCAGCAGCAGCTGGTAGTCGTGCACCCAGATGATGTCGTCGGGGCCGGCCTGGGCCAGCACGGCTTCGCAGAATTTCTCATTCACGGCCACATAGGCGGCCCAGTGCTCGTCGACGTAGGTGGCAAACTCGGTGAAATAATGAAAGGTTGGCCAGAGCGTGGAATTGCTGAAACCCTCGTAATAGTCCCGGATTTCGTCTTCGGTGAGAAAAACCGGGGCCATGTTGTCGGTGTGCAGTTCCTGGGTGATAAAGCTTTCCTCGGCTTCGTCGTGCACAAACAGGCCGGGCCAGCCCACCCACACGTTGTCGGCCTGGCGGTAGATGGAGCCCAGGCCAGTGGCCAGGCCGCCCTCGCTGGCCTGAAAAGTAAGGCCGTCGTCGGTGCGCAGCACTTTGGTGGGCAGGCGATTTGAGACAATAATTGTTTTTGACATAAACAGGTTGGCTTGCGAAGCCGCGCGCGCAGAAATCCCCGGAGGGTTAGAGAGGGTGGCGAGTAAAAATCAGGTAGTAGAACGGGCGGCGGACCGGCGCTGCCGGGCTGCCACGGCCGCCGCGATACGGCGACTCTTGGCTCGAAACCGCACCCAGCCCAGCCCGATTACGCCCAATCCGAAGGGGATAAAGAAGGCCCCAATCCAGATGAATACGTAATCGCGGAAGAAATTGATGAGCGAGAGTCCGGCAATGACCAGGGCCAGGCCCGTGCGCAGGTAGGCCAGGTTGGTGCGCTCGTTGGCCAGGCGGGTGCGCTCCAGGGCCAGCTCGTCGGTGAGGCTGTGGGCGGGGGTAGGGTCGGCGTCGGGCATAGTTGCGTGGTGCATGCATGAGTAGTGCGGACTTTTCAGTCCGCGGCCCCCCGCCCCTCGGGCCACCTGAACGGCGTGGGGACGCGGACTGCAAAGTCCGCGCTACACTACTACGGCTTACTGCGCCGTGGTCCAGCCACCGCCGAGGGCGCGGTAGAGGTCAATGAGCAGTAGGAATTGCTGGCGGCGGGCAGCGGTGAGGTTCAGTTCGGCGTCGAGCACGCTGCGCTGGGCGGTGATGACTTCGATGTAAGTAGCGTAGTTGGCGCGGTAGAGGTCGTTGGCCGTGGCCACGGCATTGGTGAGGGCGTTAACCTCCTGCTGGCGCAGGTCGGCCACTTCGCGGTAGTTCTCGATGCCGCGCAGGTTGGTGGTCACTTCCTCGAAGCCGGTCTGGATGGTTTTCTGGTAGCCCAGGTAGGCGGCGCGCTGCTCGGCGGCGCTACGGGCGTAGTTGGCCCGCACGGCGCTGCGGTTGAGCACCGGCGCGGCCACGCCGGCCAGCAGGCCGTAGGCCAGCGAGCCGGGCGCGCTCAGCAGCAGCGAAGGCGTGTAGGCATTCACGCCGAGGTAGGGCGCGAGCGTGAGCGAGGGCAGGAAGGCGGCGCGGGCGGCGGCCACGTCGGCGCGGGCGGCGGTAAGCTGCAGCTCGGCCTGCTGCACATCGGGCCGGCGCAGTAGCATGTTGGCGGGCAGCCCGGCCGAAACGGCGGCGGGTATGGTTTGCATCGTGAGGGCCCGGCCACGCGGAACGGGCTGCGGGTAGCGCCCCAACAGGCGATTAATCGTGTTCTCGGAAGCGGCGATGCGCTGGCGGGCTTCGGCGGCCAGGCTGCGGGTGCGCAGCAGCTGGGCGGCGAACTGCTGCACGGCCAGCTCGGTGGCCCGCCCGCCCAGCTTCTGGATTTTCACCACTTCGAGAGCCCGCTCTTGGTAGGCGCGGTTTTTTTCGAGCACGGCCAGCTGGTTGTCGTAGGTCAGCAGCTCGTAGTAGCCGCTGGCGACCTGGGCCACCAGTTGCGTCTGGACCAGGCGGCGGCCCTGCTCGGTGGCCAGCAGGCGGGCGTAGGCGGCCTTGCGGCGGCTGCGGAGCTTGCCCCAGAGGTCAATTTCCCAGGTGCTGCGGAAGCCCACGAACAGGTCGGGCACGAGGCTGGGCAGGCGGCGGCCGTCGTTGGTATCGGTGTTGCCCACGCCGCTGTAGTCGGCAAACTTATCAAGGCTGCCCACGCCCCCGGCGCTCACCTGCGGGTACAGCGCGCCCTTAGCCGCCAGCAAGCCGGCGCGGGCCTGCTCCACCCGTTGCAGGGCAATGCCGAGGTCGGGGTTGGCGCGCAGGGCGGTGTCGATTAATGAAACCAGCGCGGAATCGGCGAAGAACTGCTGCCAGGAAAGCCGGGCGATGGCGGCGGTGTCGGTGGCCGGATTCTGGAAGGCGGTGGGGACGGCCGTGGCCTGGGGCTGGGTGACGAGGGGGATTGTGGCGGTGCAACTGGCCAGGGAGAGGAGGATGCCGCCTAACGTGCACCTCACCCCCCGGCCCCCTCTCCCGCGGAGAGGGGGAGCCAGACGACTTTGGGTTTGGTTTTTTGGAAAGAAAAAAGCAGGAATCAGTGACATAAATCAGTTTTAATTTTCAACGCACAAGCTGAAGCAGGCGCGACAATCGCCAAGCTCCCCCTCTCCGCGGGAGAGGGGGCCGGGGGGTGAGGTGAACGTCAGGCTGCCACCGCTACTTCCTCCTCCGAAACCAGCTTTTCCACCACCTCCTCCTTCCTGCCCCGCATAAACAGCACGTACAGCCCCGGAATCAGCACCACCCCGAACACTGTCCCAATCAGCATGCCGCCGGCCGCCGCCGTGCCAATAGAGCGGTTGCCCATCGCGCCCGCGCCATCGGCGATGCACAAGGGAATCAGGCCGGCTACGAAGGCGAACGAAGTCATCAGAATGGGGCGCAGGCGGGAGCGGGCCCCTTCCACGGCGGCATCGAGGACGGACGCGCCTTCCTTGCGGCGCAGCACGGCGAATTCGATGATGAGAATGGCGTTTTTGCCGAGTAGGCCCACGAGCATTACCAGCGCCACCTGGGCGTAGATGTTGTTTTCGAGGCCCAATAGCTTAAGGGCCAAAAAGGCTCCGAAGATGCCGGTGGGCAGGCTCAGCAGCACCGGCAGGGGCAGCAGGAAGCTTTCGTACTGCGCCGCCAGCAGCAGGTACACGAAGATGAGCACCACGCCGAACACGTAGAGGGCCTGGTTGCCCGAGATGATTTGCTCGCGGGTCATGCCGCTCCACTCGTAGCTGTAGCCGCGCGGCAGCTCCTTAGCGGCCACTTTCTCAATTGTTTTTACGGCATCGCCGGAGGAGTAGCCGGGGGCGGCGTCGCCGTTCACCTGGGCCGAGAGGTACATGTTGTAGCGCGTGAGCTGCTCGGGGCCGTACACGCGCTCCAGGCGCAGGAAAGTGGCGAAGGGCACCATCTCGCCCCGGTCGTTTTTCACGTAGAGCTTCAGCACGTCCTCGGGCTGGGTGCGGGCGTTGGGCTGGGCCTGCACCATCACCTTGTACATCTGGCCGAAGCGGATGAAATTGCTGGCGTAGTTGGCCCCCATCAGGGTTTGCAGGGTGTTCATGGCGTTGGCCACGGTCACGCCCTTTTTGGCGGCCAGGTCGGTATCGAGGTGGATGAGGTACTGCGGAAAGCTGGGGTCGAAGCCGGAGAAGGTGTTTTCGATGGCCGGCGTGGCGTTCAGGGCCTTCACGAAGCGCTGCGTGACGGCGGCCGTGGCCTGTAAGTCGCCGCGCCCGGTGCGGTCCAGCACCCGGAAATCGAAGCCGCCGGCGTTGCCGAAGCCCGGCACCGTGGGCGGCGTGAAGAACTGAATCTGGGCATCGGTGATACCGCGGGTTTTGGCCTTGAGCTCGTTAATGATGTCGGTGGTCGACTGCTCGCGCTTGTCCCAGGCGGCGAGGTTAATCATGCCCATGCCGTAGCTGGCCCCCGACACATCATTCAGCAAGCTGAAGCCGGCGAGGGTCGAAACTGACTCCACCGGGCCGAGCTTGCTGGCCACGCGCTGCACCTGGTCGAGCACGCGCTGGGTGCGCTCCACGGTGGCCCCGGGCGGCGTGGTCACGTTGATGTAGACCATGCCCTGGTCTTCGCTCGGGATGAAGCCGGTGGGCAGAATCCGGCTCACGCCCCAGGTCGCGGCGAAGAAAAACAGCAGCATGGCCACCGTAATTAAGCGGCGCGAAGCTACCGTGCGCACCAGCCCCTGGTAGCGGTCGGCAAAGGCTTCGTAGCGGCGGTTGAAGCCGGCGAAGAACCGGCCCAGCAGGCCCGTGCGCTCGCTGTCTGCCTTCGGCTCCTTCAGCAAAAGCGCACAAAGGGCGGGCGTGAGCGTCAAGGCATTTACCCCCGAAATGACAATGGCAATGGCCATGGTGAGCGAAAACTGCCGGTAGAACACGCCCACCGGCCCGCTCATAAACGACACCGGAATAAACACCGCCGACATCACCAGCGTGATGGCGATGATGGCCCCGCCGATTTCGCCCATGGCCGCCAGCGTGGCATCCATGGCGCTCAGGTGCTCCTCGTGCATCTTGGCGTGCACGGCTTCCACCACCACTATGGCGTTATCGACCACGATGCCAATGGCCAGCACCAGCGCAAACAGCGTGAGCAGGTTGATGCTGAAGCCCATGATTTTCATGAAAAACAGCGTACCCACCAGCGCCACCGGCACCGCCAGCGCCGGAATCAGGGTCGAGCGCCAGTCCTGCAAAAACAGGAACACAATCACGAACACCAGCAAAAACGCCTCGGCCAGCGTGCGCAGCACTTCGTGAATACTGGCATCGAGGAAGCGCGACACGTCGTAGCTGATGTTGTAGCGCATACCGGGCGGGAAGTTGGTTTTTTGCAGCTCGGCCATGCGGGTTTTCACGGCCGCAATCACATCCGAAGCATTGGAGCCGGGCAGTTGCTTGAGCATGATGGCGGCCGAGGCCTGGCCGTCCGATTTCGAGGTCATGCGGTAGGTCTGGGCGCCGAATTCCACATCGGCCACGTCCTGCAGGCGCAGCACCGAGCCGTCGGGGTTGGCGCGCACCACCAGCTTCTTGTACTGTTCGGGCTCGAATAACTTGCCGGTGTAGCGCAGCACGTATTGCAGCGCCTGCGCCTCTTGGCCCGAGCTTTCGCCCGAGCGGCCGGGGGCCGCCTCAATGTTCTGGGCCTGAATGGCGGTTACAATCTCATCGGCCCCGAGCTTATAGGCCAGCATGCGGTCGGGCTTCAGCCACACGCGCATGGCGTATTCGCGGCTGCCCATAATCTCGGCCAGCCCCACGCCCTTGATGCGCTTGAGCTCCTGCAATACGTTGATATCGGCGAAGTTGTAGATAAACTTTTCGCCCACGTTCTTGTCGTCGCTCACCACGTTCAGGTAGAGCAGCATGGAGTTTACCTCTTTCTCGGTGGTCACGCCGGCCTTGATGACTTCCTCCGGCAATTCGTCGATGATGGTGGTCACGCGGTTCTGCACGGCCACGGCGGCCAGGTCGGGGTCGGTGCCCACTTCGAAGAACACCTCCACCAGCGTGGTGCCGTTGTTGGTCGTCACGGTGTTCTTGTAGGTCATGCCCGGCACGCCATTGATGGCACGCTCCAGCGGCGTGGCTACGGCCTTGGCGCACACTTCGGCATTGGCGCCGTTGTACTTGGCTCGCACCGTCACCGACGGCGGCACGATGTCCGGGAACTGCGTGACCGGCAGCACAAACAGCGCTCCGAGCCCCAGCAGCGTGATGAACAGGGAAATGACGAGCGACAGGACGGGCCGCCGGATGAAGATATTGAACATGGAAATAGAAGGGTTTTTTGTCGTTCAGCCGTCAACCTCACCCCCTGACCCCCTCTCCCGCGGAGAGGGGGCACCGGTTATGCTTGGGACGGAAATCGTTAGGCTCCCCCTCTCCGCGGGAGAGGGGGCCGGGGGGTGAGGTGAGCCGTGGAGGGCGTCCCCGGCTAATCATTCACCGCCACGCTTTTCAGCGTCACCGCCCGGCCGGCGATGCGCGTGCCGTCGCGCAGGTCCTGGATGCCTTCGCACACCACCTGCTCGCCCGGCTTCAGGCCGGATTTCACCACGTAGTAGGCCGCCAGCCGGCTTTTGGGCATGAAGCTCTGCTGGTGCACAATGCCCTGCTTATTGAGCACGTACACGTAATACTTGTCCTGCTGCTCAAACACGGCTTTTTGCGGCACCAGCACGGCATCGGATACGGTGTTGGCGAGGCGCACCTTGCCGGTTGCGCCGTGCTTGAGAATGCGCTTCGGGTTATCGAAGCGGGCACGGAAGGCGATGGCCCCGGTGTTGGGCTCGAACTCGCTTTCCACGGTTTCAATCGTGCCGGGCGGGGTGTAGAGCGAGCCGTCGGCCAGCAGCAGGCGCACCATGTTGGTGCTGCGGGCCGAGTCCTGCGCCCGGGTCCGGATGAACTCCATATAGTCGGCCTCCGACACGTTGAAGTAGGCGAACACCTGTCCGGCATCGGAAACCGTGGTGAGCAGGGTGCCATCGTCCACGAGGCTACCTACTTTAAGGGGCTCGCGGTTCACCACGCCGTCGAAGGGGGCGCGTACCAGGGTGTAGCTCAGCATGAGGGCGGCGTTGCTTTCGGCCGAGCGAGCCTGGGCCACGTTGGCTTCGGCGGCGTTCAGCTGGGCGCGGGCCACGTCTAGCTCCGAGGCGGTGATAACGTTTTTGGCAGTAAGCATCTTTACGCGGCCGAGCTGCAGGGCGGCCACTCGGGCCTGCGCGGTGGCGCTGCTGCTGGCGGCGTGCATCCGGGCCAGCTTGGTCCGGTACTCGGCCGCCGAAATCTGGAACAGCGGCTGGCCCTTCTTCACCACGTGGCCTTCATCGACGAATATTTTTTCGATGTAGCCCTTCACCCGCGCCCGTAGCTCCACGTTGCGCACGGCCTGAATCTCGGCCACGTACTCGCGGGTGAGCACCGTGTCGTGAGCGGCGAGGCGCACCACGGGCAGCTCCAGCGGCTGGTCGTCTTTATTGGGCGTGTTGGCTTCGCCGTTGCCACAGCCGGTGAGGGCGGCCCCACCCAGCACGGGCAGCAGCAGAAACAAGGCAGGGCGAAAGAAACGAAAAAGATTGGTCGGCATAAGGGGGAGGGAGGGCCTTGATGAGGCGGTAATCGTCAAAGGGGAGCGAAGGAAAACGGACTGGTTCAGGGCAGCAGCGCCAGCAATTCCTCATCCACCGCGTCGGTGCGGCGGGGCGCTACCAGGTAGCAGCGGGCCACGAAATCGAGAAACGTCTGGCCGCGCTGCACGATGGCCGTGCGCTGGTCGCCCGACCATTCCACTACCGGGTCGGCGGCCAGAATGGCGCGGTGCCACCACGAGAGCGAGGCCGCCGAGCGGCCCAGCCGGTGCACCATGTCGCAGCGCAGCTGAATGACGGCCTGCCACTGGGCAGCGGGCGCAAGGGCGGAAAATCGGGCTGGGGCCATAGGAGAGGGGATTTAGAAGGCAAAATGCCGAAAAAAGAAGTTTGCCGGAACAAGTGGCGGGGATGATAAGCGGGGTTTGCCGGAACGAAGGGCCGGTCAGGGCCACGTGGCCAGCAGGGAATCGGGCGGGGCCAGCCGGTACCCCGCCGAATCGGTAAGCGGCGGGATTTGCAGCGCCGCGTTCAGCTGTTGGTCGTAGGCGTGCGTATCGAGCCGCAGCAGGCAGTAAAAGTTGAGCGCCGTGGACAGCAGCAGCGCCCCCACCAGTAGGTAGAGCAGCATGCGCGGACGGGGTTGAGCGGTTCTCTTCATGGCAAAGCCAATGGCAGTGTTGGCTACAAAGGACCCGAACCGGTATTAACCTGGCCTGAACGCGAGATTAAAAAACATTAAAATGTGGGCGGAAAACGACTGTCATCCTGAGCGCAGCGAAGGACCTTCTCACGTCCGCGCCGACAGACTTACTGCAAGCCGTTCCAGCGTGATAAGGTCCTTCGCTACGCTCAGGATGACAGTTGTTTTCCGTTACCCATCCTACCCCGCCACCGGCAGGCGCAGCGTGGCCGTGGTGCCCCGGCCCGGCTCCGAGGCCAGCACCAGCGTGCCGCCGTGCCGTTGCGCAATCTTCTGCGTCACGGCCAGGCCGATGCCGTAGCCGGGCTGCTGGCGGCCGTTTTCGGCCCGGTACAGCGGCTCGAACACCCGCGCCAAATCGTCGGGAGCAATGCCGATGCCGGTATCGGCTACGGCTACCTGCACGGTTTCGGGGTCGGCGTAGCTCAGGGTGGCGCGCACCTCGGCGGCCGAGTATTTACAGGCGTTGTCGAGCAGGTTGAGCAGGGCCGTGGTGAGGAGCTGGGCATTACCGGCCACGGCAAAGGGCGTGTCCAGCTTAGCGGGCACATCGCCGAAGGCCACCTGCACCAACCGGCCGGGGTGGCGGGCCTGGCACTGGGCCACGGCCTGCGTCAGGCACTCGTCGAGGCGCACGGGCTCACGGCGGCCGCCCATCTCGCCGGCCTGGGCCAGGGCCAGCAGGCCGTTGGTGAGGCCCACGAGCTGGCGCAAATCCTCCACGGCCGAAGCCATGCTTTCCTGCGCGTCGGGCAGGGTCTGGTCGTAGGCCAGGGCCGTTTGCAGGGTGCCCAGGGCCACGGTCAGGGGCGTACGCAGCTCGTGCGAGGCGTGGCTCACGAAGCTGCGCTGGGCCTCAAACGCCTGTTCCAGCCCGCCCAGCATCTGGTTGAAGGTGATGGCCAGCTGCGCGATTTCGTCGGTGCCGTTGCCTTCGTCCACGCGGCGGCTCAGCTCGCGGGCGGTTATTTTTTTCACCTGCTTCACCACCCGGGCAATGGGTTTCAGCGATTCGTCGGCGAAGTACCAGCCGGCCAGAATGATGAGCACCAGCGCCCCCACGTTGCCGGCCAGCAAAATCAGCCGCAGGCTGGCCAGCTGCGCCCGGCCCAGCTCGTCATAGCCGGCCGCAAATAGCCGGTAGGGCTGCCCTGCTGGCCCGTAGGTGAAGCCCACGGCTTCGAGCGGCCCGGTGCGGAAGCGCACCAGCGGCCCGCCGGGGGCCAGTAGCGCCAGCTGGCTTTGGTTGGCCAGTTGCGACACGGTGTCGGCGCTCACGTAAATCAGCCGGTTATCGGGCGCGTAGATGCTGATTTCCTCCTGCTCGATGGTGAGTAAATCGCTGCGGCTGAAGGTCCGGCGCACGGCCCCGGCCGAATCGGCTGGCGCCGTGCGCAGGTGCAGGCGAGCCGTCATAATGGCCTTGCCCGCCAGCCGCCGCGTAAAGCGCTGCTCCCGCGCCGCCGCGTGGAAGTAGTACACAAACGCCGAAAACCCGAGCTGAATGGCCAGCACGAGCAGCGTAAAACGCAGAATCAGCTTGTTGCGAATCAGCATGAATTGTAGCGCGGACTTTTAGTCCGCGAGCGTTAATGTTCAACCCGCGGACTAAAAGTCCGCGCTACTTTAGCCTTCCCGGGCCACGTAGCCCATGCCCACCACGGTATGAATCAGCTTCATTCCGAACCCCTTGTCCATCTTCTTGCGCAGGTGGCTCACGTACACGTCGATGATGTTGGTGTTGGTATCGAAGTTCAAATCCCAGACTTTCTCGGCAATATCGACCCGTGAAATCACCCGGTTGCGGTTCAGGAGCAGGTATTCGAGCAGGGCGTATTCCTTGGTGGTGAGCTCGATGCGCTGCCCGGCGCGGGTCACGGCCTTGGCGTCGAGGTTCAGCTCCAAATCGGCCAGGCGCAGCACCTGCTTCACGGCGGTGGCCTCGGTGCCGCGCCGGGTGAGCACCCGCGCCCGCAGTAATAATTCCTTGAATTCGAAGGGCTTGACGAGGTAGTCGTCGGCCCCGGCCTCAAAGCCGGTCACCTTGTCGTCGAGGCTGTCGAGGGCCGTGAGTAGGAGTACCGGCAAGCGCGGGTAGTCGGCCCGAATGAGCCGGCACAGCTCAAAGCCGTTGATGTGGGGTAGGTTCACGTCCAGAATCACCAGGTCGTAGGGCTGCTGGCGCACCATCGAGAGGCCCATCTGGCCATCGTAGGCCACATCCAGCTCGTAGCCTTCGTGCCGAAAGCCTTTGCCGACGAACGTGGCGAGCTTGGGCTCATCCTCAACGAGTAGTAGTTTCATGGCAAGGGGAATAGGCTGCTTGAGGGACGCCATGAACGTCATGCCCATCTGGCTTCTGCGAAGTCGAAGCATCTCTACCGCAATAGTAAATGATTACTGCTGCGGTAGAGATGCTTCGGCAAGCTCAGCATGACGTTTCAAGTTGTTCGTTTAACAAAAACCTGCGAAATCGCCCCCGACAGCCCCATCAACTCGTCGCGCAGCTCTCGATAAAGGGCCTGCACCTGGTCGAGGTCGTAGCGGGTGGTGAGGTTCGCTTCGGCGGTGGCCAGCGTGAGGTCGGCCTGCTGGCGCAGGGCGGCGTGGTAGGCGGCTGGGCATTGCGCGCAAATGGTGCGCAGGGCCTCCAGCTGGCGCAGGTAAATCGCCAGCGCACTCGCCGCGCTGGCCCGAATCTGGTCGAAAGCCGTGCCCAGGTAGCTGGCGAAATCAGGTTCGAGGGTGAGGACGCGCACCTGGCCGGCTTCGGCCCGCAACGGGCTGGCTAGGTTGCGGCAGGCCAGCAGGCACAGCAGGGAACTCAGCCGGTCCACGCACATCACCGCCGTAGTCGTGTCGTTGATGCCCGGCGAAAGGGCTTTCAGGGCGATGTCCACCAGCTGGCGCAGGCCGAAGCCCACATCCTGGTCGAGGGTGCGCTGGTCGCCGAGGCGGTAGCTATCAGCCAGGCCGGCGGCCAGCTCATCGGCTGGGGGCAGGGCGTGCCCGTCGGGGCTGGCGACGCAGGCCAGCGGCGCACCCGCCACCACGAAGCTGCCGATGGCCTGCTCCATGCGCACTACCACATCGGCCTGCTTGGCAAAGGCCAGCAGCGCCCCGTACTCCACTCCCTGCACGTAGCCGGTGGTTGGGGCCGGCACCGGCTGCCAGCGCAGGGCCGGGCCGGCGGCCAGGTCGGCCCGCTCGGCGGGGGTGGCGGGCTCGCCCAGCCGGGCGGGAAACACCTTGTCGAGCAGCTTTTCGGTTTCGGCTGCCACGCCCTCCACAATGTTGGCCGCCTGAATGGAGCTGGCAATGTGGTGAATGAAAAAAATCAGCATCCCGATGCTCACCAGAGCCAGCAGCAGCCCAAAGGCCACGGCCAGCGACGGCACGAAACTTCCCTCATCGCCGCCGCGAATAGTACGCAGTACCACCAGGCAGTACACGAAAATGCTCACGAAAAAGCCCATCACCACCTGGTTGGTGCGGTCGCGCATGAAATTGCGCAGCAGGCGCGAGGTGTACTGGCTGGCCACCTGGGCCAGCGTGGCCAGCGTGAGCGAGAAAATAAGGCCCGCCACCGTAATCATGGAGCCGGCAATGGCCGAAAGCATCCCCCGCGCCCCCGCCGCGCCCGCCCCGAAGAGCAGCGGGTAACGCGTCGTCCAGGCACCCCCGACGTAGAGGTCGAGGTGCACCAGCCCGTAAGCGGCCAGCAAAGCGGCCACTACCATCAGGGTGGGCACAAACCAGAGGCTGGAATCCAGGGTCAGCCAGAGAGCTTTCAGTTTACTCATAGGCCTCAGTTTACTGCCGCGCCGGCCCTACGGTTGTGCCAGCGGCGCGGGCGGAATGGTGCTACCGGCCTCGGCCCCGGTGCGGGTGGCGCGGTAGTGCGGCGACATAATCTCGACCCCGGCGCGGGCAAACTCATCCTGAATGTGCTGGTGCAGCTGCGAATACAGGCCAGC
>JBBQSQ010000109.1:0-15494 GCA_038213745.1 Cytophagales bacterium | reverse complement strand
GCGCGGCTGCACCTGCACCAGGGCATTTTTCTCGAATTCCACCCGCAGCTCGTTGGCCGAGTTCAGGTAGGCCGGGTTCAGGATTTTCACCTTGGCCTGGTCATAAAACACCTGGTAGTCAACGCCCTCCGTGAGCAGCGTCGAGCCCGAGCGCACCCGCACCGAGCCCTGCGCAATGCCAATGCCGGGCAGGTTGATTTCATCGGAGGCCGACCCGCCCTGAAAGCGCCCGCGCAGGAAGAACTTGTCCTTTTCCTGCCGCTGCTGCGCGTCGCTCTGGGTTTGGTCATACAGCTCCGAGTACACGTACTTGTCAATCAGGGCCGGCTCGCCCGCAAACTGGGCTTGCAGGTAGGAGCCAAACGGCTGCACGTTCGGGAAGATGATTTTGCCCAGCTCGGGGTCAATGGTAATGCCCGGAAAGTAGTCGAAGTTGCCGTCCGGAATCTTGTCGTTGTTGGAGTTGACGTGGTCGAGGTTCAGCACTTCAATCAGCGGGCGGTTGGCAATCTGCGCGCCTTCTTTCAGCGAAATCAAGTCCACGCCCGTCGCGTCGTCCTTGTAAATGAGCTGGAGCTGGAAGTTGTCGCGCTGCAGCTGCGAGGCGTTCAGGGGATAGATGTTTTTCATCATCAAATCCCAAGTCGGCGTGTTGCGCGTGAGCAGGTTGGGGTTGCTCGTGTTCACGGCAGGGTCGACCAGTCCCACGCCGGGGTTGCTGGCCTTCAGCATTTTAAGGAAGATAACCTGGTCGGGGCCGAAAGAGCCGTAGTCGTCGGCCGTCTCGCCCACCTTATAGGTTTTGCCGTTGTAGAGGTACTCGAAGCTCACGCCCAGCACCTGGTCGGGCAGCAGGGCCGTGTTCAGGCTCAGGTAGCCGAGCTGGGCGTTGAAGGTGTATTCGTTGGGGCCGAGCTTGCGGGCGCGCACCCGCTCAAAGTCCACGTTCTTGGTCAGCCCCTGCCCTATTTGCAGAAAGGCGTCCACGCCGAGGTTGTCGCGGGCGGCCGGGCTGGTCGACAGCTGGCTGTATTGGGAGTTGGCCCCGTTGTAGGCCGGAGCCTGAATGCTGGGACTGCCCAGGCGGTATTTCTGGGCCTGGTACAGCCGAAATGGCTCAGCCAAGTCCATCAGCGTCACCACGTTACGCAGGCTTTCGGTGGTGCGGTTGTCGTTGGTCACGTACACCTCCAGGCGGTTGATGGTCACCTGGCTCTGGATGGTGGGCAGATTGCGCAAGGCCTGGTCGTAGCGGTCGCGGAAGAACTGCGCCAGGAAAAAGTGCCGGTCCCGCTCGTACTGGCTGGCCTTGATTTCGTACTGCCGGCTCTGGGCCCCGTTCTGAATGCGCACCTCGTCGGCGGTGCCGCGCACGGTGGCGGCCACGGCCGTCACGCCCAGCTTGCCAAACTGCAGCTGGGTTTTGATGCCGAACAGGTTCTGGCCGCCCTGCACCAGGGAATTGGTCAGCGGCAGGCTCACGTTGCCCAAATCCACCTTCCGCACGATGTCCGTTTCCTCGCCGGCGTAGTCAAACTTCATCTGGTTGTCGAAGTCGAACGCCGCCTTGGTGTCGTAGTTGAACACCAGCTTGAGTTTGGTGCCAATGGCCCCGGTCAGGTTCACGTTGATGTTCTGCTCGAACAAAAAGTCGCCCACGCTCTGCTGGCGCAGGGTCAGGGCCGGGTTGGAGTTGCGGTTGAAGCGCGCCCCAAACTTGAGCGTGACCGAGCCCGCGGGCCGGATGTCCACGTAGCTGCCCCCAAAAA
Organism: Cytophagales bacterium; assembly: GCA_038213745.1. Classification (GTDB taxonomy): domain Bacteria; phylum Bacteroidota; class Bacteroidia; order Cytophagales; family Hymenobacteraceae; genus Hymenobacter. Next base: position 13,725 of record JBBQSQ010000109.1, on the reverse strand, counting down.
TGCGGTTGGCAATGGGCCCGAGGTAAATCTTGGGAATCAGGCGCTGGGCCTGGGGCGTGCCCGCCGCGGCCGGCGGCCCCGCAATGCCGCCCTTGGCCTTCTGGCGGTAGTAATCGCCAATGGCCTGCCGCCGCTGGAACTCCTCGTACTGCCGGTAGGTGAGCACGCTGGGGTCGCGGTAGTCAATATCAGCCCCTACTTTTTCCTGCACATCAAACTGCTTGAGGCTGTCGTCGACCGCGAGGTCCAGCTTCACGTTCTTGGGCAGCGGCAGCACCAGCGGCGACTCGCGCCGGTGCGACCCGAAGGGGCTGCCGGGCCGGTCGTGGGCCCGCATCCGCGGGCGGCGGCTGGGCCGGTACGGTCCCGTGGTGTCCACTACCGCGCCAGCTGGCCGGGGGGTGTCCGCCGCCAGCACGTGGCTGGCGCGCAGCCAGGCGTTGGTCAGGCGGGTGCTACCGCCGGGTGTGGCCTGGGCCCACCACGCCAGCAACGACGCAACCACAACAACCGACGGAGGGAGTAATTTCTGACCGGATTTCAAGCAGGGTAGGTGGATGTAGCTGTTAGCTGATGGCTAGTAGCTGTTAGCTGTCAGCTGTCAGCGGGGATTGGTCAACAGTTCTATAGCAGCACTGCCGTTATCGAATCAGCTTATGTTCCTGAGTTCATGGCAGGCCAGCCGGGTTCCCGGGTAAGGTCAGCTAAAAGCTAAAAGCCAGCAGCTAACAGCTAAAAAATCAATGCGACTTCAAAGCAAATTTAATCAATTCCTCCACGCTCAGCTCCCCGCCGTGTTTTTGCTGAATCTGGTCCAGCAGCTTATCGGCGGCGGCCCGCGCAAAGCCCAGGGTTACCAGGGCCTGCAACGCTTCGGCGCGCCGGGTATTGTGCTGGCGGGCCAGGGGCACGGTGTCCACGCCGGCTTTGGCCAGCAGCTCGTCCTTGCGCAGCTTGTCTTTGAGCTCCAGAATCACGCGCTGGGCCGTCTTCGGCCCCACGCCCTTGATGCTTTGGATGGCCCGCACGTTCTCGTTCACAATGGCCTCGCGGATTTCGCTCACGCTCATGCTGCTCACCATCACGATGCCCGTGCCCGGCCCAATGCCCGACACCGAAATCAGGAGCATAAACAGCGCCTTTTCGTTGGGGTCCAGGAAGCCATACAGCGTTTGGCCGTCTTCCTTAATGTGTTGATAGGTATAGATTTTGGTGGCCGCACCCTCGGCGGGGAGCTTGGAATAAGTAGCCAGCGAAATCCGGACTTCGTAGCCCACGCCCAGGATGTCGACAATGGCGAGCGTGGCGTCTTTGTAAGCAAGTTTACCGTCGAGGTAGGCAATCATAGGCCGAAAAAAGGGAGAAGCGGAAAGGCGGTTGGGTAGGAGGGCAACACAAGCGCCGGTTTTTTATTTCCCAAATTTACTGGCTTTTTACCCTAAAAAAGGTGGACTGTAAAAACAACCCCAATACCAGGCTGCTGAGGCGCAGCCGACCACAACAACCGGCCCCGGTTCTGCAAGCACCGCCGGGCCGGGCGGCGGGCGGCTGGTCTTCTTCACGAATAGGGTAGCTTTGGGAGGATGGTGCGGACCAGTTGGTTCCTTCCCGCTCTTCCCCCTTGCTTATGTCCGAAGCCTTACCCGCCGGCCTGCCGGCCGCCGACGTGCTGGCCGCCCTGCTCACGGCTTCGCTCACCGGGGTCATCGTTTTTCGCCCCCTGTATGCGGCCGGCAACGAGGGCGGCGAGATAATCGACTTGGCCTGGGTGCACCTCAACCCCGCCGCCCAGCGGATGCTGAGCCAGCCCGCGTGCCCGTCCGAAACATTTCTCACGCTCTACCCCGGTGCCGTGGATTCCGGGGTTTTTGCCCTTCACCGCGACTCCTTCCGCTCGGGCCAGCCCGGCCGCCTCGCCGTTTACTACCAGCACGACGGCCTCGACAACTACTATCATCTCGCCGACCAGCGCGCCGGCGACCTGCTCGTGGTCAGCTTCACCGACACCGCCGACCACGACCGCAGCGCCGCCGAAGCCGCCCTGCGCCAGAGCCAGGTCCGCGAGCGGGCCGCCCGCGCCCAGGTTGAGGCCCAGCGCCAGCGCCTGCGCAACGTGTTTGCCCAGGCCCCCGTGCTCATGGCCCACCTCAGCGGCCCCAACCACGTGGTGGAGCTGGCCAACGAGCAGTTCCAACGGGCGCTTGGCGGCCAGCCGATAGTTGGCCAGCCCTACCGCCAGGCCGCGGCCGCGCTGGCCGGCCAGGGCTTTTTCGAGCTGCTCGATGCCGTGTACCGCACCGGCGAAACCTACGCGACCACCGAGGCCCCGGTACTTCTGCCCCAGGCCGGGCCGGGGCCGCCCGCTCCCCGGTACTTCGACTTTGTTTACCAGGCCACCCGCGACGATGCTGGCCGCATCGACGGGGTGCTCATTGTGGGCCACGAAGCTACCGCGCAAGTGCGCGCCCGCCAGCAGCTCGAAGACCAGGCCGGTCAGCTGGCCCACCTCAACCAGGAGCTGGAGGCCCGCGTGTTGGAGCGCACCCAGGCCCTGCACCAGGCCCAAGCCGCAACCCAGGCCACGGTCCAGAAACTGGTGCTCTTGACGGAAAGCCTGCCCAGCACCACCTTCACAGTGGACCAGGCCGGGGGAATCAGCTACATCAGCGCACAGTGGTACGCCTACACCGGCATGGTGCCCGGCGCGGACGTTAACGAGGCGTGGCCCCAGCTCATCCACCCCGACGACCTGCCCGCCATTGCCCAGGAGTTCGGCGCGGCCCTGGCCGAGGGTCGCCCGTGGGGGTACGAGTTTCGCCTGCGCGGGGCCAACGGGCAGTACCGCTGGTTTGCCAGCCAGGGCCTGCCCGAACCGCTGGCCGAGGCCGAAGCCGCCGGCCGGCCCCGCCAGTGGTTCGGTTCAAACCTCGACATCGACGACTTGAAGCGGGCCCAGCGGCAGCTCGAAGAAAAAGACCAACTCCTGACCAGCATCCTCTCCTCCCTGCCGGCCAGCGTGGTCACGTTTGAGGGCGAAGACCTGCGCATCAGCTTTTTCAACGAGCCCTTTCAGCGCCGGGTGCAGGGGCGGGCCGTGCTGGGTCGCCCAGCGGGAGACGTGCTTCCTGAAACCGAAGAACAAGGCTTCCTGGCACTGGTGCGCGAGGTGCTGCGCACCGGCGAGCCCTACCAGGCCCAGGAAGTACCGGCCCAGACCCGCGACCCGCGCAACGGGCAGGAGTGGCCAACGTACCTGGACCTGACTTACTTACCCCTGCGCCACGGCCGGCAGCCGCCCCACGCCGTGCTCGGCTTCCTCCTCGACGTGACGGACCGCGTGCTGGCCCGCCGGCAGGCCGAAGCCGCCCAGGCCCGGGCCCTGGCCGCAACCGAGCAGGTCGCCGCCGAGCGCGAGGCCTTCTACCAAGTGTTCGAGCAGACGCCCGCCTTGATTACCATTCTGCGGGGGCCGACCCACCGGTTCGCGTACTTCAACGCCGCCCAGGAGCGGGTATTTCCGGGCCGGCAGCTCCGGGGCGCGCCCCTGGCCGAGGTGCTGCCCGATGCCGCCACTCAAGGCTTCGTGGCCCTGCTCGACCGGGTGTACGCGACCGGGGAGCCATACGTGGGCACCGAAGTACCGGCGTACCTCAACCAGCCCGATGGCCGCCCCGCGCGCCTCCACTACTTCACCTTTGCCTACCAGCGGTTTGAGGAGGATGGGGTCCCGGCGGGCATTTCCGTGTTCGGCACCGACGTGACGGAGCAGGTGCGGGCCCGTCGGCAGCGCGAGGCCCAGCAGGTGCAGCTGGCCGAGCTGTTCGAGCAGGCCCCGGTGGCCATCGCCGTGGTCCGGGGGCCGGCGTATGTCATCGAGGTGGCCAACCCGCTCGTGGCCGAGCTTTGGGGCCGCACCCCGGAGCAGGTGCTGGGCAAACCCCTGTACGAGGCGCTGCCCGAAGTGCGCGGCCAGGGCTTCAAGGAGTTGCTCGACCAGGTGGTAGCGAGCGGCGAGGCCTTCGTGGCCCAAGAGGTGCCGGCCCAGCTGCCCCGGGCCGGGGAACTGAACACAGTGTACCTCAACTTCGTGTACCAGCCCCTGCGCGACGCCCAGGGCCGCATCGATAGCGTGGCCGCCGTGGCCACCGACGTAACCGCCCAGGTGCTGGCCCGCCAGCAGCTCGCCCAGGCCAACGAGCAGCTCACGGCCGCCAACACCCTGCTCACGCGCACCAACGTGGACCTGGACACCTTCATCTACACCGCCTCGCACGACCTCAAGCAGCCCATCGCCAACATTGAAGGCCTGCTGAGCGTGCTGCGCGAGGAGCTGCCCGCCCCGGTCGCCGGCCAGCCAGCGGGCCTCGTGCCCGGCCTACTCGACCGCATGCAGCGCGCCGTGGAGCGCTTCCAGCTCACCATTGCCCAGCTCACCGACGTGTCGCGGCTGCAGCAGGCCCAGGCCCAGCCCCCCGAAATTGTGCGCCTGGCCGCCCTCGTCGAAGACGTGCGCCAGGACCTGAGCCCGGCGCTGGCCGCCGCCGGCACCCGCCTCACCGTGGACGTGGCCGCGCGCCTCACGGCGGTGTTCGCGCCCAAAAACCTGCGCAGCATCGTCTACAACCTGCTCAGCAACGCCGTGAAGTACCACGACTCCGCCCGGCCCTCGGTGGTGCGGCTGCGGGCCCGCGCCACGCCTACCGCCACCGTGCTGGAAGTGGAAGACAACGGCCTCGGCCTCAGCCCAACGCAACAGGGCCGGCTCTACGGCATGTTTCAGCGCCTGCACGACCACGTCGAAGGGTCCGGCATTGGGCTCTACATGGTGAAGCGCATCGTGGAGAATGCGGGCGGCACCATCGTGGTGCAAAGCGCGGCCGGTGTGGGCACCACCTTCACCGTGACGCTGCCGCACCCGGTTGCCTGAGTCGGGAGCTGTCCGGTTTCCGAATAGCTGCTCGACCAATCAGCAACCACTAACTGCTAACTATAGCGCTTTTCAAGTCCATGTACGGGGGGTAGCGACGCGAAGGGTCACGTCTCCGCACCCCGTATACCAACGCCAAAACGGCGCTAGCATTTCCTGCCCGCTATGAAAAAACTGTCTGCCATTCTGTTGATTGACGACGATGAAACCACCAACTTCCTCAACGAGCACCTGCTCCGCAAGCTCGGCGTGGCCGACACCGTGCTGGTGGCCAACAACGGCGAAGAGGCCCTGCACCTGTTGGCCGAAACTTGCGTGTCCGGAGCCCGCAACTGCCCCGAACTCATCCTGCTCGATTTGAATATGCCCGTCATGTCCGGCATCGACTTCCTGGAGGCCTTCCAGCCGGCCCCGCCGAACCGGCCCATTCACATCGTCATCCTCACCACCACCATGCACCCGCGCGATTTGGCGCGTCTGCAACTGCTGCCCCACGCCGGGTTACTGCAAAAGCCACTCACCCGCGAAAAAATCGAAGCCGTGCTAAAAGAGCTTTTTCAGTACCAGCTACCGGGAGCTGAGGGCTAATAAGTTATTCACATAGAAAAAAAGAACGTCATGCTTCATTTGGCGTCCGCTTGTCGAAGCATGACGCTCTTTTTGTCTCCCGCAACGCCTTACAGTGCCTTGCTTTCCGTTTGCGCATCCACCACCGCGATAGCGGCCATGTTCACGATGTCGCGCACACTCGCGCCGAGCTGCAAAATGTGCACCGGCTTGCGCATGCCCATCAGCACGGGCCCGATTACCTCTGCGCCACCAATTTCCTGGAGCACTTTGTAGGCAATGTTGGCCGATTCGACGTTGGGGAAAATCAGGGTGTTGGCCCCCTTTTCGGCTAGGGGCGAAAAGCCGTAGTGTTCCTGCAGCAGCTGCGGACTCAGGGCCACGTTGGCCTGCATCTCGCCGTCAATCAACAGGTTAGGGAAGCGGGCTTTGGCCAGCTCGGTGGCGCGCCGCGTTTTTTCGGGTAGCACACCGGCGTTCGAGCCGAAGTTGGAATAGCTGATAACGGCCATGCGCGGCTCGGTGTCAAAGAAACGCACGGCGCGGGCGGTAAGGCCGATAATCTCCACCATTTCCTCCGCCGTGGGGTTGATGTTCACCGTGGTATCGGCGAAGAAATACGGTCCCTTTTTGTGCTGGATGATGTACATCGACGACACCCGCCGCACGCCATCCTCGGTGCCGATAACCTGGAGCGCGGGCATGATGCTCTTGCCGTAGTCTTTGGTGAGGCCGGTAATGCAGGCATCGGCCTCGCCGGTTTCCACCATCATGGCGGCGTAGTAGTTGCGCTCGCGCATCAGGCGGCGGCCTTCGTAGAGGGTTATGCCCCGGCGCTGGCGCTTCTGGTACAGCAGGTTGGCGTACTCGTCGCGCTTGGCGTCCTGCTTCAGAATATTAATAATTTCACAACCTTCCAGGTCCAGGCTGTTTTCGCGGGCAATGGCTTCAATTTTTTCCTGCGGCCCCAGCAGAATGGGGAAAGCAATGCCCTCGTCGCGCAGAATCTGGGCCGATTTCAGGATTTTGTAGTTGTCGGCCTCCGCAAATACCACGCGCTTGGGGTTGGACCGGGCGGCCGAGGTGATGCGGTTCATCAGCTTCTGGTTCACGCCGAGGCGGGCGCGGAGCTGGTCTTCGTAGGCATTCCAGTCCTCGATGGGCAGGCGGGCCACGCCGCTTTCCATGGCCGCCTTCGCCACCGCCGGGCTGATGGTGGTAATCAGGCGCGGGTCGAGCGGCTTGGGAATGAGGTAGGTGCGCCCAAAACTCAGCGTGTTATCGCCGTAAGCCTTGTTTACAATTTCGGGCACGGGCTCCTTGCTCAGCTCGGCCAGGGCGCGCACGGCCGCCAGCTTCATGGCCTCGTTGATTTCGGTGGCGCGCACGTCCAGCGCGCCCCGGAAAATGTAGGGAAAGCCCAGCACGTTGTTCACCTGGTTGGGGTGGTCGGAGCGGCCGGTGGCCATAATCAGGTCGTCGCGGGTGGCCATGGCCAGCTGGTAGCTCACCTCCGGCTCGGGGTTGGCCAGGGCAAATACCAGCGGGTTGTCGGCCATCAGCAGCAGCAGGCCGGCGGGCAGCACGTTGGCCGCCGACAGGCCCAGGAACACGTCGGCCCCGGTCATGGCTTCTTCCAGCGTGGTCACGGCGCGGCGGGTGGCAAACTGCATCTGGATGGGGGCCAAATCGGTGCGCTGCTCGTTGATGACGCCGTCCTTGTCGAACACCACCACGTTGTCCTTATTCAGGCCCAGCGCCAGGTACAGGCGCAGGCACGACACGGCCGCCGCGCCCGCGCCGCTCACCACCAGCTTGATTTCGTCGATTTTCTTATGCACGATTTCCAGCCCGTTCAGCAGCGCCGCCGACGTGATGATGGCCGTGCCGTGCTGGTCGTCGTGCATCAGCGGGATATTCATCTTCTCGCGCAGCTCCGTCTCGATGCGGAAGCACTCCGGGGCCTTAATGTCCTCCAGGTTGATGCCGCCAAACGTGGGCTCCAAGGCCTTCACGATGCGGATAAACTCGTCGGGGTCGGTGGCATCAATCTCAATGTCGAAGCAGTCGATGCCCGCAAACTTCTTAAACAGCACGCCCTTGCCTTCCATCACCGGCTTGCTGGCGGCCGGGCCGATGTTGCCCAGGCCCAGCACCGCCGTGCCATTGCTGATAACGGCCACCAGGTTGCCCTTGGCGGTGTATTTGTACACGTCGTCGGGGTTGGCCGCAATGGCCATGCACGGCTCGGCCACGCCCGGCGAGTAGGCCAGGGCCAAATCGAGCTGGGTGCTCATCGGTTTGGTGGGCACCACCTCAATTTTGCCGGCGGGCTCCTGCGAATGGTAGTTGAGAGCGTCTTGCTTGTTGATTTTCAGCATGGGAATTCTGGTCGGGGAAACGGCGCGGTGCGCGGGCGTTGGGCCCGCAAGGTCCGGTTTATTCCGTCGAAATTAACCGCCGTGAGCAGAATAGCCACCAAAAAGCCCTGCGCCGGGGCAGGCGCAGGGCTTCTTTAGCAAGCAAGCGGAAAGTCTACCGGAGCTTCAGGTTGTTAAAACTGCCGACCATTTTTAGGGTGCAATGCAATTTATCAGAGTCAGAGAAACGGCCATCCGTAGGGTCGGCTAGGTCTTCGTAGCGCACTTCGAACGAGCCGCTCACCAAACGCCGCTCGGAGTCGTACTGGGTGACGACCAACTGGCCGCCCGCCAGGGAAAACTTGCCCACAATAACCCCACTCGTCTGCCCTGGGGTATTAATGCGGGTGAAAATATACCTGACGTCAGCCACGCCGCTCGGATTGGTCCGCGTATTCAGGGCGTAGGTGCCGTTGAGAGCGTTGGTTAAGGCTGCTTTGGGCACTTCCATGGCTAGGTCGTCGGGCGCATTTTGCTCCGAGAACAGCAGCTTCAGGCCAGTGTCGGTGAGCGTGCCGCTGCCATCCAGCGTTTTTTGGGTGTAGGTGACGCCGTTGTCGCGGCTCGGGGCAGTCGCGTAGGTCATGGTCCGCGTCACGGTTAGGGTTGGAGCCGGGTCGGGCGCGGCGGGCTGCGGGTCGTGTTCTTTCGAGCAAGAGCTCAACAGAGCCGTAGCCAAGCACAGGGTAAGCAAGGTTTTCATGGGAGTGGAAAGGAACGAAGTGAGAGATAGCCGACTGATTTCAAAGTCGGTGCCAAGATTATCTTACTTTAGTTCCGACTCAAAAAATATTTCCCGCTCAGCCTTGGGGCACCAGCAGCTTCTGGCCCAGCTTCACCTCATCTGTTTTCAGGTGGTTTAGCTCGCGCAACACCTGCACGCTCACCCGAAAACGGTGTGAGATATTGAACAGCGTATCCCCCTTCTGTACCAGATGCACTTGTGGGGACAACGCCCGCTTCTCGGGCGCGGCGGCCAGGGCTTTAGAGGCTTTGGCACCGCCTTTGGCCTGCCGGTGCGGTTTCTCGGCCACGTCAACGTTTTCCGTGAGCGCGCGGAACACAAGCCGCTGGCCCGGCACCACCGCCTCCGATTCCAAGCCGTTCCAGGCCACTACCTGGGCCACGCTCACACTATGTTCGCGGGCCAACTTGGTCAGGTAGTCGCCTTTGCGCACCGTGTAAGGGGCCGCGTCGGTGTTTGTAGGGGCTAATGGCGTAGCATCTTCCGCTTCTGAAGGCGCAACGGCGACGCCGACCGCAACGGTCTTCGCCTCGTTGCGCTTCGCCTCCTCGGCCTGCGTTTGGGCAAGGCGGCGAGCCGCGGCGCGGGCCTGCACATCGGCGGCCGCTTGCTGAATGGCCTGCCGCTGCCGAACGGCCGTCAGGCGGGCGTCCTGCATTTTTTCCTGGCGCGTCAACTCCTGAAGCCGCGCTACCTCGCGGGCGTTGGCCGCGGCCTGCTCCTGGCGGGCCACTACTTCTTCATCCGACAGCAGCGGGCGTACCGGGTGCGGGGCGGCCGCCACGGCTTGCAGCGTAGCGGCTTCCAGCGGAGCCGTGGGGGCACGGCGTGGCACCGCTGCCGGCAGGGGCACAAACACCAGCAGCTGCTTGCCGGGCTTGAGCGCACGGCCCTTGGGCAACTCGTTCCAGCGCCGCAGCTGTGCCGGGCTCACCTCAAATCGCTCGGCCAGGCTGGCTAGGGTTTCGCCGCGGCGCACTTTGTGCGCCACCCGCCGGAATCGCGGCGCGGCAGCTTCTTCCTCGGCGCGCGGGCCTTCGGTGGCCGCCAGCATCTGCCGGGTCACCCACGGTTCCACGCCTTCGAGCCGGGGCGGCAACGGCACTAGGGCCTGGGGGAGCGCGGCCGCCGGCTGGCAGTAGGCCAGCAGCGTGGCGCGGTCCACATCGCCCAGGTGCGCGGCCGCGGCCGCCGGGTACCGCACCACGTAGGCGCGGTAGCCGGCGGGCAGCGCGGCCCGCCGCAGCTCCGGGTTGAAGCGCGTGAGGTACAGCGAGTCGTCGTAGCCGCAGGCCCGGCTCAGGCGGCGCAGGTCGAAGGCCTGGCCGCGCAGGCCCAGCGTATCCATGGGCTCGGCGTATTGGTAGCGCAGGGTGGGGCTGTGCAGGCCGTGGGCCTCGGCGTATTTCATGCTATACATCACGGCCGTGAAGGTGGGCACGTAGTTGCGCGTTTCGGCGGGCATGTAGGGGTATAGGTCCCAGAAGGTTTTTTTGCCGGTGCGGCGCATCACGCGCTGCACACTGCCTGCGCCCCAGTTGTAGGCCGCCAGCACCAATTCCCAATCGTGAAAGACGCCGTAGAGGTAGCGCAAATGCTTGCAGGCGGCCTCCGTAGCCTTTTCAGGAGCCATGCGCTCGTCAATCCACTCGTCGCGCTGCAGGCGCAAGTCGCCGGCCGTGGGGCCCATGAATTGCCACAATCCGGTAGCGCCCACCGGCGACTTCGCCGTTGGAATCAGCGACGACTCCACCACGGCCAGGTACTTCAAATCGGTGGGCAGGTTGTATTTGGCCAGGTACTTCTCGAAAATAGGAAAGTAGAGGTTCTCCCGTTCCAGCACCCGCTGCATGTAGCTGCGGTTGCGGGCCGTGAAGAGCGTAACGTAGGCCATCACCGAGTTGTTGAACTGGTGCGGCACGTCGGTTTCGATGCAGCCTACCCGGTCGCACACCAGCTCGCGCATGGTGGGCGGGGTGCGCAGCCACTCCAGCCGCACCGAGTCGATGGCCGGCACCGGCACGGCCACCAGCGAGTCGGGCTGCAACTCCAGCCGCACCCGCACGGTATCGCCCAATAAGGCTGGCATAGAAGAAATTACCCGGCCCGTCGAGTCCCGCGACGGTACTTGTTGGGCCTTCGTTGGGGTAGCCTGCACCAGCAGCCAAGGCAGCACCAGCCCGAGCCAAAAATGGCCGCGCCGGCAAGTTTTCACTTGCTTAATCCCTTGTTTCATAGCACTAAGATAGGCGGCAGGTAAACAACTTGTAGAGATATTTAGGAAAATTGTGAAGCCCGGCCGCTTCCTACCGCAATTGGCCTAAAACAAAGTGGTGCCCCAGCCTTCGGCCGTGGCACCACTTCTCTATCATTCCAGCTGTGTGTAAAAACCAGCGCCACAGCCCTAATACCACACTTAAGTACCTGGCAACGACGCCGGTGCCTACGCCAGCACTTCTTCGGTCAGCGTGCTGGCGAAAGCCAGCAACTCGGCTTCGCGGAAAGCGCCAGCCATTACCTGCAAGCCGATGGGCAGGCCCGCGGCATCCTCCCCTACCGGCACCGAAATGGCGGGCACCCCCGCCAGCGAAGCCTGTACCGTGAAAATATCGGCCAGGTACATGGAAACCGGGTCCAGCTTCTCCCCGATTTTGAAGGCCGTGGTGGGCGTGGTGGGCAGCACCAGGAAATCGTACTGGCGCAGCAGCTCGTCGGTTTTGTCCTTAATCAGGCGGCGCACCCGCTGGGCTTTGGTGTAATACGCGTCGTAATAGTTGGCGCTGAGTACGAAGGTGCCGAGCAAAATACGGCGCTGCACTTCGGCCCCAAAGCCCTGGGCCCGGCTCTTCTTGTAAAGCGATTCCAGGTCCGGGGCGTCCGGGGCGCGGTAGCCGTACTTCACGCCGTCGAAGCGGCCGAGGTTAGAGCTGGCTTCGGCGGTGGTGAGGATGTAGTAGGTCGGAATCATGACGTCCAGGTAATGGAAATCCACGGGCTCCACCACGTGGCCTTGGCCGCGCAATAGGTCCAGCTGGGTTTCCAGCGCGGCCTTGATTTCGGGGTTCAACCCCTCATTCTCCACGGCATCGGCAATGTAGCCGATGCGGTAGTGGGGCGCGGGCGTGAGCAGCTGGCTGTAGGCGGGCACTTCGCGCTGGCTGGCGGTGCTATCCATGCCATCGGGGCCGGCCATCACTTCGAGGAGCAGGGCGGCATCGGCCACCGAGCGGGTAATAGGACCAATCTGGTCGAATGACGACGCGAATGCCACCAGCCCGTAGCGCGAAATGCGCGAGTACGTCGGCTTAAAGCCCACCACGCCGCAAAAAGCGGCCGGCTGGCGCACCGACCCGCCGGTATCGGACCCAATCGAGGCCAGGCACATATCGGCTTGCACCGCCACGGCCGAGCCGCCCGACGAGCCGCCCGGCACCCGGCTGGGGTCGGCGGCGTTGCGGGCCGGGCCGAAATAGGAGCTCTCGTTGGAGCCGCCCATGGCGAACTCGTCGCAGTTCTGGCGGCCAATGATGATGGCGTCGGCGTCGAGCAGGCGCTGTACGGCGGTGCCCGTGAAGAGCGACTTGAAGCCGTCGAGCATCAGGCTGCTGCTTTGCAGCGAATGCCCGGCGTAGGCCAGCACGTCCTTGATGCCGATGACCATGCCGGCCAGCGGCCCAGCGGTGCCAGCGGCCCGCTTGGCGTCCACGGCGTCGGCCTGGGCGCGGGCCTCGTCGGCCCACACTTCCAGGAAGGCATTGAGGGTGGAATTCTGGCGCTCGATGTTGCCCAGGTAATACTCAACGAGCTGGCGGCAGGACGTGGTGCCCGCCGCCAGCTCGCTACGAACTTCGGATAAAGAATGAAAACGCTTCAAACTACTTGCAGATTAGGTGACCGGTTACGCGTTATGCGTCGGGCGAGGCGGGAATATACGGCTGCCGGGGCTGGGTGCCCTCGGGGGCCAGGTTGGGCGGCAGCGCGGGCGCTACGTAAGGTGCATCGGCCGTGGGCGGGTGCGGCTCGGTGTGCGTAGTGGTGACGGCCGCGGCGGCCGGCGTAGCCCAGGGGTCGAACCCGGAGCCGGACTCGGCGGCCGGCGCGGCGGGCAGCGGCGTGGGGTACTGGTTCTGGGGAGCGTAGTTGGGGTTGGGCTGCTGGGCCGTGTAGTTTGGCTGGCCGGGCTGGCCCACTTGCTCGAACTCGCGGCGAATCTCGGTGCTGGCGTCCTTGAACTCGCGGATGCCCTTGCCCAGGCCCCGGGCGAGCTCCGGAATCTTATTCGCGCCGAAGAAAATGAGAATGACGACCATTATCAGCATGAGCTCGGAGCCGCCGATGTCGCCTAGAAAGAGGAGGATGGGAGTTTGCATGACTCAAGATGCGCTTACTGGCGCGGCTGGTTGTTAGGGTCGTTAGGATTGTAAACGGGGGGCGTGGGCTGCTGGTAGCCCGGCTGAGGCTGCTGATAACCCGGCTGGCCCTGCTGGGGATAGCCTTGCTGGCCCGGCTGGGAATACTGCTGCTGGCCCTGCTGGGGGTAGCCTTGCTGGCCCGGCTGGGGATACTGCTGCTGGTAGGGCGGCTGCACGGGCGGCGCGGTGGGCTGGTCACGGTACTGCGGCTGCTGGGCATCTTCGATTTTGCTGGCGTCCTTGAACTCCCGCACGCCCTGGCCCATGCCTTTGAACAGCTCGGGAATGCGCTTGGCACCAAATAATAGGATAATCACAAAAACGATGAGCAGGATTTCGGTGGTTCCGAAGCTACCGATTAGAAATAGGGAATGGAGCATTGCAAGGGGGGCACCAAGGCCCGGTTAGGGTTGTAAAAACGGATATACGCAGCCGAACGCCTTTTGGAGTACCAAAGATACCGGATACTGCGTGTTTGACAGATGAAGCATTCGGTTGGCGGTTAAATTGCCTTGCTTGAACGCGCCCGGCTTGGCGCTGAACGGAAGTCCTCAACCTATCTTTCGCAAACAGATTATTTTTACTATTCTTTTTACTTCTAGCTTTTAGCCTTGTTCCAACAGTTAAGCTAAAGCGCAAAAAAAATCTTTCCGC
>JBBQSQ010000108.1:0-15529 GCA_038213745.1 Cytophagales bacterium | reverse complement strand
TTCACCGATGACTTTGAAAAGGCCATTTCGCTGGGCCAGCCGGCCCACGTCAACCTCACCGATGCGGGGCCGCGCCCGCTGGCGTTATCCACGGCCTACATTCAGCGCACGCTGCAAGTGAGCACGGTGGCCGGCGCGCCGCTCCCGGTGCAAGTGCTGGGCATGCAGGCCGAAAAGGAAGGCTACTGGTTCTACTGCAAAGTGCCGCTACCCGGCCCCGTGCCCGCCGTGAAACTGCGCCACGCCCTGCTGCTCGACGTATTTGGCGATGAAGTCAACATCGTCAACATCGAAGCCGGCGACAAGAAGCAGAGCGCCCTATTTCGCGCCGGCCACGAGCAGGAAGTAGTAACGTGGTAACGTAGCGCAGTCGTACCCGGAGGGATTTTTAGTCCGCGCCCCACCCCTTCACCTTCGTAACACAAGGCGTTTGGAGACGCGGGGTATAATGGGTATCCTCAAAAAACGGAAATATAACACGTTAAGCAAATTCAGGTAACTGGGTGAAATAGTATTCCTGAAATAATAGCGCAGAAAATTTATGCCTGTTTATTTCCGGAAAAAGTTACTCAACATAACATTTTTTGTTGGAAAACTCTGGAAATAAGTGCGGGTTTTGACTTACGTGGCGAAGCAACGAATTTTAGTACTTCTCTACGAAAGCACTCCGATTTTTTGAGGCAAGTTTCAGTTTTTGCTTTACGGAAGGTGACTCTCCACCATAATTGCCTGATATTTTCGTTGCTTGTGTCGGCCCGCATTGGGCTATTCTTTTTCACTACCTTTCATGAAGCACTTATTTGTCTACATACTGGCTGGTCTGTTTTTCCTGCTCTGCTTTCCAAGCGTAGCCCAGCCAGCAACTCCCCCGGCAGCTCTGATTACGGTGACTAATTCCGAAGCTTACGAGTTAGCCAACATCGTCTTGGCATTGACGCCTTACGGCCAACAAGACCAGTGGGAGGTAGCCAAAAATTCGCGCTATTATCGGGAAGTACAGGCGCAGTTTGCCCCCTACGCCCAACACCCGTTGCTCGCTCAGGTCAACTACTCGCGCAAAGAATGGGACAAGTACCTGAGCTTTCGCACCGATGCCTTTGCCTTTGCTTTCGATGCGCAAGGCCAACTCGTGCGGCAATTTCCCTTTTTTGCCCAAGAGCCGCATCACGCATTTGACGAGCATTTGGGGCTCATCACGGATTTTGTGCGCACGTCCGGATTCCGGGCCTTTTACCAGCGCCACCAGCCTTACTACGACTCGTTGCAGGTTGCTTACCAAGCCTCGCAGCGCTTACCCGAGGTGCTGGCCTTTCTAGCTGCTGAGCTGGGCCAAGCACCGCCCGATTCCCGCTATGCCATCGTGTTCTCCCCGCTAGTGGGGCGCATGAACTGCCACCGGGACGTGAACCATGTGGCCACGGATTTCATCACCTTGCCCGAGTACCTACTGAATCCCGCGGCGGCGCAAGCCCCCGCCGCCGCAGACGTGGCCTCCGGCATTCATATGCTGTTTACGGAAATGGACCACGGGTTCGTCAATCCCGTCACCGACCAGTACGCCGCCCAAGTCACCGCCTCCTTTGCACCAGCGGCTTGGGACAAGGGTAGTGGCTACGAGAAGGACCCGTTCGGGACGTTTAACGAGTACATGACCTGGGCCGTCTACGACCTGTTTGTCAACCGATATTTTCCGCAAGTTGCCGCGCAAGTCTGCCAGAACTGGGCCATGCAAAACGAAAGCCGGGGATTCTTTGCCAGCACGTTGTTCAACGACAAGCTGCGTAGCTTATATGCCCACCGCAAGAAAGGGCAAACCCTGCGCGACCTCTACCCCAGCTTGCTTAAATGGAGCGCCCAGCAGCAGTCCCACCTCAGTTTGCCCACCATTGCGCACTGCTCGCTGCAAGACGCCACCCTCACCAGCGGGTTGCACGCCCATTACGAAGTCACCTTTTCCGAACCGATGCAAGAAACGCCCACCGTGGACATCTGGCACATCGCTCAGACGGCCCCACAGTCCCAAAAAAGCGTCGTTACCTTGACCACTGCGAACCACAACTTGCGTTGGAGTGACGGCGGCCAAAAGCTGGCGTTTGACCTGGATTTGCTCAACAATTGCAAAAATCGCGTAATGTTTAATGTTCCCTGGCAAACGAAGCTGGCGTTAAAAAGCAAAAAAGGGATAGATGTAAAAATCTATGAATCAAGTATTTCAACGGAAGTAAAAGCAAATTAAGGGTCGGTCCTACCGTGCCCTTTTACGCGCTATATTTTCCATTTTATGAGATGCCCCCTACAAGCCCGCGTTAAGCTTCTATCGCCCCGCGCAGGAACTGGCAGAACGGCACCATGGCCCGGAATACATCCACCACATGCGCCCGAAAATCCTCGTGGCTGAGCACGTCGGCGTCGGCCATTTGATGGGTGGCGGTGAATGATTTGTGCTTCAGGAGCTCGATTTCGGGGTGGTCGACGGCGTAGGCGGCGGGGGACTTCTTGAGTCGGTCGCCGCTCATGGTGCCGAAGTAGCGCTGGAAATCGGGCGCGGCGAGGATGGCCTTCAAATCGGTGGCGTTGTAGTCAATTTCCTGGCGGATGGCGGTTAGCTGGGTTTTATCCGGCTGGTAGAGGCCGCCGGCAATGAGCGTGTTGCCGTTGGGGCCTACCTGCACGTAGTAGCCGGGCGTTTCGATGTCCTTGCCGCTGGCCGTGAAATAGGCCGAGAAGTGCGTTTTGTACGGGTCCTTGTTCTTGCTAAAGCGCACGTCGCGGTAGATGCGAAAGAGGCTCTTGCGGCCCAGGGGGCCGGCAATGCCCGGGTCGAGCTGCGCCAGTTCCTGAAACCAGAACTCGGCGTCCTGCTCAAATTGGGCGCGGAGCTGGTCATACGTGGCTTTGCGTTCCTGAAACCACGGCCGCTCGTTGTTTTTGGCCAGGCTGGCGAGGAAGGCGAAAAGGGGTTTGAGCTGCATGGAACAGGGTGGTAAGCATTTGGCGGTTAAACTCCCCTCCTTGGCAAGGAGGGGTGTTCGAACGAAAGGTTCGGACGGGAGCGATGGCACTGTAGGGGAGCGTTGAACGATACCCGAACGACGGGCGAATGTTTCGTTTGAGTACCGTGCGGGTGTCGTTCAACGAATTCACCACCCCAGCTGACATTTTGCGTCAACGCCTCCTTAAATAAGGAGGGGATTTTCGGCAGGCAGCTGTAGGGTGCGCAGCAGTTTGCGCATTTTCAGGTCGAAGGCGTAGGGCGGATTGTCCTCGCGCGTCACGGCGTGGAGCTGCTGGCCCGTGGCGGCATTCAGGAACTGCACCGAGTTTTTGCCCCAGCCGGCGTTCACCACGGCGGCTAGACGGCCATCGGGGCTGATTTGCAGGTCTAGGGGCAAATCGCCGAGCAGGGTGGTGGCCCTGGCAGGGCTGAGCTTCCAGCCGGTGGGCAGCTGATTTTGGGTGGTGCCGGCAATGGGGCCGGGCAGCACGCCGGGCGCGTCCGGCGCGGGCTTGGTGCCGGGGCTGCTGGTGCAGCCCAGCGCCAGCAGCCCCGGCAAGCGCGGCAGCAGCGGGGCAAAACGGCGGGATTTGGAGAAGATGCGCATAAGCCAGCGGCCGGCCGGCAAAATGCCCGGGCCAACCGCCAAGAAGGTAGCCCGCAGGCGCAGCCGTGGGTTTTAAGCGGCCATTATCATTCGCCCGCAGCACATTTGGTTTGGGCAGTTGAAGCGCAAACGGTGGCCGGGCTAAAGCGCGCGCGCCTACCTTGCCGCCGTGCCGCGCTTCCTCCTGCTTTTTCTGACCCTTATTGCCCTGTTCAACCTCAGCCGCGTGCTGCGCGAGCCCCGGCCCGATGCTGACCGGCCCATGGATTTCCGCACTTGCTACGTGGGCCAGGCCGTGCTGCGCCAGGGCCAGAATCCTTACCACGACGCCACGCTGAAAGCCGGCTGGCAGCGTATTGCCCGGCAGGAGCACTTGGCCAGCCGAACCCAGCCCGGCCTGCCCAACCTGCCGTTTCTGTATCCGCCGTGGGCAGCGGCCCTGTTTGGGCTCACGGTGGGCCGGCTGCCCTACGGCGTGGCGTGGCCGCTGTGGTATGCATTAGCGCTGGGCTGCCTGGTGGTGCTGGCCCGGCTGTGGCCGGTGGCATTGCGCGACGAAAGCACCCAAAAGGTCCCGTGGTGGCATTTTCTACTGGCCGCGCTGGCATTAAAAGGCACGGTGCCCGCCCTGCTCACGGGCCAGCCCACCTTCGTGGCGCTGGCGCTGGGGGTGGGGGCGCTGGCGCTGGGCGGGCACAAAGCTTTATCAAGCCAAACAATAACAACCACCGCCGCGGCAGCTGAAACCAGTGCTCCAAGAAAGGCACGTTGGCGGCCGGTGCTGGCGGGACTGTTGCTGGGGCTGGCCGCGTTTAAAGTCACGCTGCTGCTGCCGTTTGCCGCGTGGTTTTGGTGGCGGAAGCAGTGGTTACCGCTGGCCGTGGCCGCGCTGGTGGTGGCGCTGCTTAGCGCGGTGGCCTGGCATTGGGCCGCTATCCCTACCGATTTACTACCCACCTACCAGCACCTCGTGGCGCAGGTGCGCGCGCAGTCCTTCGCCCCCACCGACCCCGATTACCCCCTCACCCAGGGCATGACCCTGCGGCTGGAGCTGGGCAATGTGCTGGAGTGGCTGCGGCCTGGCAGCAGCCCATGGCACGTTGGGTTGCACGCGCTGCTGTGGCTGGCCAGCGGGCTCCGGCTAGCGTGGTTGCGCCGCCAAGGCTGGCTGCTGGCCGATTGGCACGTGTTTCTGGTGCTGAGCACGCTCACCCTGCTCACCACCTATCACCTGTACTACGACGCCGTGCTGCTCTTACCGCTGCTGGTGTTTGGGTGGCAGCTAGCGCGGCCGCGGCAATGGCTGCTGCTGGGGCTATTGCTGCCACTACTGCTGCCACTCAATGGCGTGGCCCTGGCACTGGGCAACCCGGTGGAGCTGCACTGGCTGTATTTTTTGACGCCTATCTCGTTGCTGGGAGTCCTAGTGGCACTGCTGGCCTGGCCGATGCAGCCAGCCAAATAGCGCTGCGTTCTTCCGCGCTTTCCTCTGCGAACCTCTGCGCTAACTTCCCACCCAATTCACCCAATAACCCTCCCGCCCTGTCTCCACACCAGTCGGCACGGTTTTTTCGTTTAGCCGGCATTACCCATCGCCTGACTCGCCCATGAAACGCTTTTTCCTTGCCGTGCTCCCGTTGCTGCTCGCCGCCGCCGCCCACGCCCAGCGCCCCACCGACATCTGGTATTTTGGCCAGCAAGCCGGCCTGACCTTCGCCGATGGCAACGTGCCCAAGCCCCTGAACGACGGCAAGATGAGCACCTACGAAGGCTGCGCTGTGGCCACCACGGCCCAGGGCGAGCTGCTGTTCTACACCAACGGCGAAACCGTGTGGAACCGCCAGCACCGCCCCATGCCCAACGGCACCAAGCTGATGGGCAGCGGCAGCAGCACCCAATCGGCCCTCATCGTGCCCGACCCCGGCTCGGGCAACATCTTCTACGTCTTCACGGTAGCGCCGCAGGGCACACCCAACGGCCTGCGCTACTCCATCGTGGACATGACCCGGGCCGACGGCCTCGGCGACTTGCCCCGCGTGAACCTGCTGCTCATCCAGCCGGTGGCCGAAAAGCTGGCCGCTGTGCGCCACGCCAACGGCCGCGATACCTGGATTGTGGCCCACCGCTGGAATTCCAACGCCTTCGTGAGCTACCTCGTCACGGCCGATGGCGTATCGGCCAAGCCCCTGATGAGCAACGTGGGCAGCATGAACGCCGGCCCCGGCCGCAACGCCATTGGCGCGCTCAAGTTTTCGCCCGATGGCAAGCACCTCGCCGCCGCCTTGTGGCGCGAAACCAACCGGTTTGAAATCTACGATTTCGACCGCAGCACCGGCAAGGTGAGCAACCCCAGCAGCTTCGGGCCTTTCGCGGAAGCCTACGGTGTGGAGTTCTCGCCCGACGGCTCCAAAGTGTACGGCACCTGCAACGGCATGGGCGGCGGCCAAACCGAAATCTGGCAGTTCGACCTCAAAACCAAGGCCAAAACGCTGGTGGGCAAGTCGGCCAACCGCAAAATCGGGGCCCTGCAAAGCGGCCCCGATGGCCGCATCTACGTAGCCCGGGAAGACAACCCCAACCTCGGCGTCATCGAGCAGCCCAACCTGCTAGGGAAGGATTGCAAATACGTGGACGAAGGCCTGAAGCTGGGAGGCCGGCGCAGCAAACTGGGCCTGCCCGCGTTTGTGGTGGTACCGTAACGCTTCGCTTAATGAGGAATGAGGAATTTCCGACCCAGCGGGCCATTTTCCAATTCTTCATTCTTCATTCTTCATTCTTCATTAAGCGCAGCGTCTAGCTCTTCGCCCCAAACTTGAACCGCAGGAAACCCAGCGCCACCGAATAATACGGTGCCTGCTCCCTAAAATACCCGGTTACATCGCGGCTGCTGATGCCGGCTTCGTAGTGCTCGGTGGCGAAGGTGATGCCTAGCGGCAGGGCCGCTTTGTAGCCCGCGCCGCCGCTCACGCCGGTGCTCAGGCGCAGCCAGTGCACGGGTTTGAAGTCGAGGCCCGCGCCCACGAAGGTGGAGGGCAGGTTGCCAGCCACTTTGTTGAGGGGCGCGGTCACGTCCAGGCCCACCTCAAACAGCTCGCTGAGGCGGAAACCGGCCCCGAGGCGCAGCTTAGCGGGCAGCGCCTGCTTGCGCTCCTTGTTGGCTTCGTACTTAAAGAGCGTGCCGTCTTTGTTATCAAACAGGTTAGCTACTTCCTGGATGACGTCGTACGTCTGTAAGCCCTGCGACTCGACGCGGCGCAGGGGCTGGTCGGTGGCCGTGAGCACGTTGCCGTCCCAGGTCATCTGGCCCAGGTCGGTTACGGACGCGCCCAGGCGCAGGGCCTTGCCCACCTCGGCGGCCAGGCCCACATCGAAGCCGTTGCCCGAGCCCACGGTTTGGAATTTGGCCCCGTCGCGGTAGTTGAAGTTGGGGTTGTTGACGATGGCCCCGTAGTTCACGTTGAATGCCGGGGCCAGGGCCGAGTAGCCGTAGAATTCGCCGCCGCTCACCCGCACATCGGCAATGCCGATGCCCTGGATGTAGCGGTAGCCCACCCCGGCCGACAGCTTGAACGCCACCAGGTTCAGGACCTGGTTGCCGTAAGAAATATTGAATTCGTTGGTGAGGGCCATTTGCAGGGCCGTGCCATCGAGCACGTCGGAGAGGAGTGGCGGGGGCGTGCTGCCGGCCAGGTAAGCGCCGGTAGCGGGGTCATAGTACTGCTTCACGATGGCCGCATTGCGGCCGTTGATGACGATGTCGGCCGCGTTCTGGTTCAGGGCCAGGTGGGCGTTGAACCGCTGCCGGGTGCTGACGGCCAAGCCGCCCAGGCCCGTCGGCAACGCCACCGAGAAGGCCAGGGCCGTCGCGTCCACGTTCAGGTTGAGGGCGTTTTCGTCGGCGAAGGAGCTGAGCAGCGCCACGCGGTCGGCGGCGGAGAGGGCCGTGCTTTGCTCCGAGATAATCTTGTTCACCAGCGACTTGCTCAGCGACTGCGAGGCCGCCCCCGCCCCCACTTCCCCGATGGTGAACGCAAACGCCGACTGCCCGGCCCGGCCCAGGTTGGCGGGGTTGATGCCAATGGCCTGGTAGTCCTGCGCGAAGGTGTTGATGACCCCGCCGCGGCCCGTGGCGGTGAAGTTGCTCAGCTCGTTCTGGGCCAAGGCCCTGGTGGACAGGGCCAGCCCGGCGGCCAGCAGCAGGTAGTGAAGGGAGGGAGCTTTCATTGACAGAGATGGGTGACCGGAGCAGGAGCGCCAGGGAGGTAAAGGGCAAAGAACCCGCCGCGGCCAGCACCGCCGCCCAGTGCCCGTTGGCCCCGACCAACGCCGCTCGGTGGCATTGATTGCCGAAACGCCCGTTCTTTGCATCCGCAAACTAACGCCTACCCCCCAAACTATTGCCCGCCAAACGCCTTTCTGCCGCCGACTACGCCACCGGCATCCTGGCCGGCAGCCGCACCGTGCTGGGCCGCGCCATCACG
This sequence comes from Cytophagales bacterium, assembly GCA_038213745.1. GTDB lineage: Bacteria > Bacteroidota > Bacteroidia > Cytophagales > Hymenobacteraceae > Hymenobacter. Next base: position 7,446 of record JBBQSQ010000108.1, on the reverse strand, counting down.
CTGGTGGAGAGCACCCTGCCCGCCGACCAGGCCCTGGCGCAGCAGGTGCTGCAAGCCGTGCTGCCGCACACCGGCCGCAGCCTGCGGGTGGGCATCACGGGCGTGCCGGGCGTGGGCAAAAGCACGTTTATTGAAGCGCTGGGCCGGTTTTTGGTCGAAGAAAAAGGGCTGAAGCTGGCCGTGCTGGCCGTGGACCCCAGCAGCCAGCGCGGCGGCGGCAGCATTCTGGGCGACAAAACCCGGATGCCCTGGCTCTCGGCCCAGCCGGCGGCATTCATCCGCCCCTCCCCAGCTGGCAGCAGCCTGGGCGGCGTGGCGCGGGCCACCCGGGAGGCCTTGTTATTATGCGAAGCGGCGGGCCACGACGTAATTCTCGTCGAAACCGTGGGCGTGGGCCAATCCGAAACCACCGTGCACGGCATGGTCGATTTCTTCCTGCTGCTGCTGCTGGCCGGGGCCGGCGACGAGCTTCAAGGCCTCAAGCGCGGCATTATGGAAATGGCCGACGCCCTGTGCATCACCAAGGCCGACCACGGCAACGAGCAGGCCGCCCGCCGCGCCCGCCTCGACTACCAGAGCGCGCTGCACCTGTTTCCGCCCGCACCGTCGGGGCAGGTGCAGCCGGTGCTGCTCACCTCGGCCGTGAGCGGCGCGGGCCTGCCCGAAGTGTGGGACGTTATCGAAACCTACGCCGCCGCCACCAAGCACAACGGCTATTTTGGGCAGCGGCGGCAGCAGCAGCAGCTTCAGTGGCTGCACCAAAGTATCGCCCAGGCCCTGGAAAGCCGCTTCTACGCCGATGCCGCCGTGCGCGAGCGGATGCCGGCCGTGCAAGCCGCCGTGGCCGCCGGCCAACTTACGCCCTTTGCGGCCGCCACCGAGCTCCTGGGGCTGTAGGCGGCCTCCGAATAGATTCCAGCGACAGCCAGCTTAGCGCAAGTCGCACGGTCTGGTCAGACCGGTTGAAGTAAGTACGTTCTGGCTACCAACAACACCCGGTCGAACCGCCTGGGGCGGTCAGGCCGGGCCACCGCCCCAAAATTTGCCACAAAAAAGCCCAACCACATTGCTTGCGGTCGGGCTCTTCTTAAGTCAAAAACGGGTTGCGACTAGTCGCGGGGCTTGATTTTGGTCTTGTTGCGCTTGTCCTTCACCTTGGCATCGGGGGCAATTTGCACAGCGGGGTCGGGGGCTGCCGTGGTGGTGGGGGTGCTGGGCTGCACCGTGGTGGTGGTCGACTCCGAAGTGGTCGTGCCGGTGGGGGCAGGCATGGTCTCGGACGTCGTCGCGGGCGTGGCGGGAGCCGGCGTCACGGTGGTTTGCTTGATGGTGGTGGTGCTGGTTTGAGCACTTGCCGAGTAACTGCCAGCAGCTAACAAAATGGCGAGGATGAACAGTTGCTTTTTCATAGTAAAAAGGGGTTGGGGAAAAGAAATCAGCCGGCGCCAATATAAACGCGACTTTTGAGCTGCCTTAAACGATAGTTAGCGAAAAAGAGTTCGTTTCATTCGCAATTAAAGCAGACATGCCCCGGCTGGCAGGGCTTGCGTAGCGCCCCGCTTCTACCCGCGCCGGGGGCGCAGCGCCAGGTAATCAAGGAAGTAGAGCACCTTTATCGACACGTTATTATTGTGCGGGGTGTTGATGGTATTGCTCAGGTTATCGAAGTAGAGCGGCGTGGCAGCGTTGGATTCTAAGAAGGATGCACCGGCGTTTTTCCAGACGATGCTGACCTGCGAGCCGGGCGCAAACCACCACGAATACACGGCGTCGATGTTGAAGGCGTTGAAGGTGTTGTCGCGGTTGCGCTGGTAGGTGGGCTCCGGGGTTTCGAGGCCGTCGGGGTGCAGGCGGGAGAAGTCCTTGTAGTGCACGTTGCTCACGTAGTGCCGCAGGCGAATGTTGAACGACATGCGGTTGGTGAAGGTGTAGGTAGCGGTGGCGGTGTTGGTGAAGGTGGTGACGTCGCGGCGGCCAAGGAGCACGTCGCCCTGGGGGCCGCCGAAGGCCAGCAGCAGGGGCGCATCGAGGGCCTGGTCGCCGTTGAGGCCGCCGGCGTAGCCAATCTGGTTCAGCCGGATGCCGTAGCTGAGCGAATACACGAAGCTGAGCTGGTTGCTGGCCCGGTAGCGCGGCCCGAGGGTCAGGTCGAAGCCGGTGCGGTTGGTGCGGTTGCCATCGGCGGCGAAAAACCGGCCGCCGTAGCCAATATCGAGGGCGATTTTTTTTCGGTAATCCGAAGAGAAGTTGCCGTTGAAGCCAAAATTGGCCGGTTTGCGCACATAGTACTTGCCAATGGGCTCGCGGCGGGGGTCAAAATAGTCGCGGGTGAGCGGGGAGGCATCGAAATTGAGGCGTGCGAACAAAAAATTCTTGGTGAAGATGGTGTTGGCCCCGGCGTAGAAACCGGCATCCTGGTAGCGGAGGGGTTGTTCGAGCAACGAGTAGCTGACGCCGCTGTAGGTGTTCAGCCGATTCACTTTCCAGAAGGGCTTGTAGATGTTGTAGCTCGCATTCACCGATTGCGAAATGCTGTTGTTGGCGAACAGCAGGCCCAAATCGTTGGGGTTGTAGGTGTGCGACTCGATGCCGTGGTCGACGCTCCAGGTGAAGTTGCCCGAGATTTTGCCGAAGTTCAGGTAGTATTTGTAGCCGTTCTGGTCGTCGATTTCGGTTTCAGAGTTGAAGGATTTGCCGCGCCGGTTGGAGTACACCACGCGGCCGTCCACGGCGTAGGAGTTGGCCTTGTTGGCGAAGCGGAACAGGCCGCCGGTCACGTTGGCGTCATAGGTGCTGCCGGCGCGGGTCACGTTGGTGTTCACCAGGCTCACGTAGGAGTTGTTTTTCAGGCTTTGGTCGAGCACCACAATGTTGTAGTTGGCGAAGGGCTGGGTGAGCACGTCGCGCCGGGCCCCGGTGGTGCTGTCCTGCACGGTGGCGTACACGTCGTTGCTGATGGCGTTGAACACGCCGATGCCTAGGCCCTTGCTGGTGCGCCCCGATACCTTGGTGGCGTTGAGCAGGCGCGTGATGCCGGGGTTTTGCACCACGTATTCGCCGCCCTGGCGGCGGCCGTCGGCGGTGCGGGTGCCGGGCCGCAGCTGGCCATCCACGCCGCCGAAGCCCAGGGGCGTGGCCCCCACGCGCCGCGAATAGAACAGCCCGCCCTTGTTGAACAGCTCAGTGCCTTCGGTGAAAAAGCCCCGGTTTTCGTTGTACTGCACCTCAAAGGGCGAGAGGTTGAGCACCTGGTTGTCGCTCTGCACCTGCCCAAAATCGGGCACCAGCGTGGCATCCAGCGTGAAGCTTTCGTTGATGCCCCACTTCACGTCGGCCCCGCCATTGAAGCTCGTGGTCGCGTTTTTCTTGCCCTGCTCGTTGTAGGGGTAGTGGTTCAGGTAGGTGCTCACGTAGGGCGTGAGCGAGAGGCGTAGGGGCGGCTTGAGGTCGCGCAAGCCGGTGAGCTCGCCCCACTGGTTCACAAAGCCGTCGACCTGCGGCTTCACTTCGTTCCAGAAAAACGTTTGGCGGGTGCTGCGCCGCTGCCGGGCGAAGTTCAGCCCCCACACCTGCTCGGTGGCCTTGCTGAAGCGAATGGCGGAGTAGGGAATCCGCATTTCGGCCACCCAGTCGGTGCCGTGCAGGGCGGTGCGCGAGTCCCACACGGCGTTCCAGCTGTCGTCTTCGCCGTTGGTAGGCGAGAGGCGGGAATCAAGCTGCACCCCGCCCGAGGTTACGATGAATTGGTAGCCGTTCAGGTGGTCGTTGTAGGTATCGAGCAGCACCGCGAACCAGTCCGAATTCCCGATGTTATCCCGCGCGCTAAGCTCCCGCAGGATGGAATCCTGGGCCACGTCGTGCATGATGGCCCCCACGTAAATCGCGTCGTCATCATAAAGCACGCGCACTTCAGTGGGGTGCTTTTCGAGGGGGCCGGGCGTGGGCTCCCGCTCGTAGAATTTGGTGGCGACGGGGGCCGTCTGCCACACGGCTTCGTCGAGCAGGCCGTCCAACTTGGGCGGCGTGCTGATGCGCGTGGCCTGAAGCTGGCGCTTGGGCGCGGGCTTGGTGGCATCGGTGGTGGCGGGCGTAGTGGCGGGCTTTTCTTGCCCCTGGGCCACGCTGGCCATAAGCCCCAACCAACCAATCAGTAGAAAACGAAGCATAGCATTTAGCCGAAAAGGTAAGGCCTTCGGAGGAGCCAACAGATGCAGGCATGGCCCAAAACGTTGCGTGGGACACCAGAATTTCACAGACTATTAACGCTGATTTCGCCGCCCCGGGACCAGAAGGCCCCGCCCGGCAGAAGCACCACCAAACCGGCCAACCGTTACCAACACCAGGGAAATAAGTTGCCAGGCACAGGAAAAACCCGTGGTTTCAAACCGATTTTTGGCTAGCAAAAGGCCGATTTTCGCAGCGAAAATCGGCCTTTTGCTCATGCACTTCTCACGCTCCTATTCCTGGGTCGAAATATTCATGTTGAAGCTTTGTCCGTTGTCGTGGCCCGTCAGCTTGCGGTATTTCGTAGCCATTTCATCCGGCTGCTTTTTGCCGTTCACCGTCAGCCCCGAACCGTTGAGCTGGAACTGGAGGTTCTTCTCGTCGGCTCCCAGTATACCGTCCTTGCGCAGCTCGCTCCGCAGCTCGTCGGTATCGAGGCGCGGCGGTGCGGGCGGGGCCGGCAGCGGGGCCATGGGGGCTAGGCGCGGGGCGCGGGGCGCACGCGGCGGCCGGGGCGGCGTAGGGCCGTCGCCGCTGTTGCTAATGATGGTGCTGCTGTCGCTGCTGTGGGTTATCACCATCGCGTTGTTGCCGGTCAGCTTGCGGCCGGTATTGCTTTCGTAAAGCTTAAGGTATTTCTGAAACACTTTCGCCGGCTGCTCCTTGCCATCAATCACCAGGCTGCGGGCCGTGAGCTTGATTTGGTAGCGGTCGGGGTCTCTCAGCAGGCCATCCTTCTGCATCTGGTCTACCAGTGCTTCGTTACGGTCGCGGTCCCGGTCAGCGCGGTCCTGGTTGCGGTCGGCCTGGTCCTGGTTGCGGTCGGCGCGGCTCTGCTCCAGGTCGCGCAGCTCCTGCTCCGACTCGCGAATGCGGTCCTGAAGCTCCTGGCGGCGGTCGCGGGTCTCCTGGGCGCGGGCAGGGCCTTGGCGCCGGGACTGGCGCTCCTCCTGGCGCAGCTCCGTGAGGGCGTCGCGGGTAGCGCGGCGGGCCTCGTCGCTGAGGCTGGGGTCGCGCAGGGTGGCTTCGAGGGCGCGGCGGGCCTCGTCGAGGCCCTGGCTGGCGGCTTGCAAGCCGATATTGAGGCCCACGTTGCCTAGCTTCAGCGCATTGGTCACCAATTGGCTCAGGGCCGTGTCGTCGATATCGATGTGCACGTTGCTGTTGCTGTCGCCCGCGCGGCGGTTGCTTTCCTTGGTGTACGTGCCGCTTTTGCGGTCCAGTTTCTCGGCAGCCTTATCCATTTCGCGGCCCATCTTATCCAGCTTGCGGCCGGCTTTGTCGAGCTCACGGCCAGCGCGGTCCAGTTCCCGGTCGTGGTCGTCCAGCCGGCGGCCTTCCTGGTCAGTTTCGCGGGTGTTGTATTCACTGCGGCGGTCCGGGCCGGCTTCGGGCACCGGCACTACCGTTACCTGCTGGCCGGCGCGGCGCTCCGCTTTCGAGGGCTTGTCGGTGGGCACGGCCACGGGCTGCCCATTCACCACCAAGCTGGTCAGCCGGCCCTTTTTGTCGCGGGTAATCACGACGGTGCCGGGGTCGGCGGGGCGGGTGCCGCGCACGGTATCGGCGGCGACCATCGGGGCGGCCGCCGTTGGCCGGGGTGTTTGGCTGCTTGGTAAAAAGCTGGCGGCCAGTACCGGGCGTACCAGGCGGCGTACCGTGGGCAGCGTAGCCTTGGCCAGCGGGCCGGCCAGGGCTACGCTGCCGCCCAGCAGGGCCAGGCCGCCCAGCATCAGCGCGCCGGCCAGCAGGCCTTCGGCCAGCGTGGGGGCGGCGGGGCGGCGCTGCACCAGGCGGCGCACCCGCAGCAGCAGGGCCCCGGGCCGGTTCATGGCGGCCAGGGCGAGGCGCGGGGCAGTAGGCACCACGGCACTCTGGCTCCATTCGGCCAGGGCGGTGAGGGCCCGGGCCAGGCGCAGCGGGTCGCCGCCCACAAGGGCCGTAGCAGCGTCGTCGCAGCAGTTTTCGCGCTCCGTGCGCACGCAGTTGGCCAGGAACCACACCGCCGGGTGGTAGAAAAACAGTACTTCCCCCACCGTTTGCAGCAGGTTCACGAGGTAGTCGCGGCGCAGCACGTGGGCCAGCTCATGGGCCAGAATCGCTTCCAGATACGCCGGCGACAAGCCCGCCACCGTGCCCAAGGGCAGCAAAATCACGGGCCGCAGGTGCCCCACCACCAGCGGCACCTGCACCAGCGCCGACTCCAGCAGGGCCACCGGCCGGCGCACACCGCTCCGGGCCGCCAGCACCGCCAGCCGCTCCTGCCACGCCGCCGACAGCGGCCGCACCCGGTAGCGCCGCAGCCGCTGCACATACAGCAGGCCGCCCAGCATGCGCAGGCTCATGGCCAGCAGGCCCAGCAGCCACGCCACCACCAGCAGCGGCAAATGGTTGTCGAAATATTGCAGGCCGGTTTTCAACGAGTGAATGAGCGAATGGCCGAATGGCTGAATGAGCGATGCGGGAGCAGCCTCCAACGCAGCAGTTGTTGCTTTTTGCGAAGCAAATGCGCCCCGGTAGTTAGTCAGCCCAAATGATGCTCTTTCCGGTGCTGCACCCAGTGTTTTCGGCGTTGTTGCCATTGTCACCGGCGCACTTATCGGGGCGGAAATCTGACCCGCCGAACTAGCTGGCACCGCCGTGAAATACAGCCCAAACGTGATGCCGGCCAGGGCCACGACTACGCCCAGCGCCCCGGCCGAGGCCACGTAGCGCACCTCGGCGCGCTGCTGGCGCAGCAGCAGCAGCGCCCCGGCCAGCACGGCCGCCACCAGCGCCCCCTGCCACAGCGAATGCAGCAGCGTCCAGCCCAAAGCCCGCATCAGCGCGGGCGAAACGAATTGCTCAAGCGTGGTCATCGTCGTCGGAATTAGGAGTGGAATTCTGGATTTCAATGTCATTCAGGAGGCGGCGAATCTGGGCCAGCTCATCGGCCGAGGTCTGGCGGCTGCCCAGGGCCTGCATCACCAGCTTCAGGGCCGAGCCGCCGAAGGTGGCGTCCACGAACTTGTCGAGGAGCAGACCCTGGGTTTCTTGCTCACGCACCGCGGCCCGGTACACGTGGCTGCGGTCAGCATCGTCGCGCCGCACTAGGCCCTTTTCCAGCATCAGCTGCAAAATCTTGAGCGTGGTGGTGTAGCCCACCTCCGCCTGCCGGCGCTGGCTCAGGTGGTCGTTGATGGCCCGCACGGTAGCGGGGCCGTGCTGCCAGAGCACGTGCAG
>JBBQSQ010000107.1:0-15747 GCA_038213745.1 Cytophagales bacterium | reverse complement strand
TGCAAGGTGACGGTGCGCAGCATTCAGTCCGACAACATCACCCCCGAAAACATTGCCGGCCTGTTGCACGGCTGCGATGGCGTACTGGTAGCCCCCGGCTTCGGCGAGCGGGGTTTCGAGGGCAAAATTGCCGCCGTGAAGTACGTGCGGGAGAATAACATTCCGTTCTTCGGCATCTGCCTGGGCATGCAAGTGGCCGTGGTCGAATACGCCCGCAACGTGCTGGGCCTGCCCCACGCCAACTCCACCGAGATGGACGCCCTCACGCCCAACCCCGTGGTGGCCATGATGGAAGCGCAAAAAAACATCACCCTCAAGGGCGGCACCATGCGCCTCGGGGCCTACGGCTGCGACCTGCGCCGCGGCTCACGCGCCGCCAAAGCCTACGGCCGCAACCACATCAGCGAGCGCCACCGCCACCGCTACGAGTTCAACAACGAGTTCCTGGCCCAGTTCGAGGAAGCCGGCATGCAAATGACCGGCACCAACGCCGAAACCGGCTTGGTGGAAGTAATTGAGCTACCGACCCATCCGTGGTTCGTGGCCGGCCAGTTCCACCCCGAACTCAAAAGCACGGTGGAGCAGCCACACCCGCTGTTCGTGCGGTTTGTGCGGGCCGCCATCCAGCACCGCAAGGGGTAGTTGGGGAGCGCCTGTCATTGCGAGCGAAATGGAGCGCAGCGGAATGCAGCGCGGCAATCCGTCCTCTCGAAGCGACCAGCCCCGAGATGTGACAAAGCCTTGTAATGCGCAGCCCCGCGATGCGATGAAGCCTCCAAACGGAGCGTCCGGCGCGACCTCACGAGCCCCCTCCGGGGCGGCCCCTCCCCTGCGGAGAGGGGAGCCAGACGACTTCTCACCCAATAAAATATGGTGCGTACCCACTACGTCTACCTGCTCACCAATGCCAACCATACCGTCCTTTACATTGGTGTCACCAATGATTTAGCCCGCCGCGTAGCCGAGCACAAAGTCGGCAGTCGGCGTACACCAAGGCTTCACCAAGAAGTATAACGTGCACAAACTGGTGCATTTCGAAACGTACTCCGATATAAACGCGGCCATTGCCAGGGAGAAACAGCTCAAAGCTGGTTCGCGGGCGAAAAAGCTGGACTTGATTAATGCAACCAACCCAACGTGGGAGGAACTGGCTGGATAAAAGGCCTCATCACACCATTGGGCTGGTCGCTTTTATAGGACGGATTGCCGCGTTCCGTCTCTGCTTGATGCGCAGAATGCTGCACTCGCAATGACAAGTGGCCCGCGTGCGCGCTGTACCTTTGCCCTTTCGCAACCTCATTAAGTAATGGATAGAAATCAAGCAACCGGCCTATTCCTCATTTCGGCCTTGCTCCTCGTGTACCTGTTCTTCTTCAGCCCGAAGAAAACGGATGATAAAGTGGCTGGTAAAATCCCGGCGGCTACCACGGCCGCCGCCAAAGCGGCCGCCGCCGCCGTGCCGCCCGCCTCGGTAGCCGCGCTCGCCCCCGAAGCCGCCCTCGATACCACGGCCGGCGTAGCGAAGGACATCGCCCTGACCAACGCCAACCTCAACATCACGTTCTCGACCCGGGGCGGCCGTATCACGGCCGTACGCCTGCTGAAATACAAGACGTTCTTCGGCCAGCCGCTCGACCTGTTTGATGCCAAAACGGCCCGCATGGACACCCGTTTCCGCACCGTGGACGGCAAAACCATCAGGTTTTCGGACCTGGTGTTCCAGGCGGTGACCGTGCAAGGCACCGGCGGCGCGTCGGTGCTCACCTTCACCGCGCCGGTGGCCGGGGGCAGCATCGTGCAAACCTATACGCTGCCCGCCAACAGCTTTGAGCTGAAGTACGAGCTGCGCCTCAATGGCCTGGAGCGCACCGTGGCGCGGGAGCCGCTCACGTTCACCTTCGTCGACCAGGTGCAGCAGACCGAGCAGGACCTGAAGCAGAACCGCAACCACACCACCATCAACCACTACCTCGCCGCCGGCGACCAGGGCTCCCTGGCCGAAGCCAGCGAGAAGCCCGAGGAATACAAGGCCGCCGGCCCCGTGCGCTGGGCGGCCCACAAGCACGACTTCTTCGTGGCCGGCCTCATTGCCGACCAGCAGCCCTTCGTGGGCGGGGCCTTCAACGCCGACGTGAACCTGGCCGACTCCACGACCATCAAAACGCTGAGCACCACGCTCACGCTGCCCGTGGCCGAGGTGGAGCAGGGCCGGGGCCAGTACCGCTTCTTTTTCGGCCCCAACTCCTTTAATCTGCTGAAGGCCGTCGCCCCCGAGTTCGACCGCAACGTGTACCTCGGCTGGGGCCTGTTCCGCTGGGTAAACCGCTTCGTGGTGCTGCCGGTGTTCCACTTCCTGGAGCAGTTCATAGGCTCCTACGGCCTGATTATCGCGCTGCTGGTGCTGCTTATCAAGCTGGTTACCTGGCCGCTCACCTACAAAACCTACGAGAGCCAGGCCCGCATGAAAGTGCTGAAGCCGGAGATTGACGAGCTCAAGGAAAAATACGGCGACGACGCCACCAAGGTGCAGCAGGAAACGATGAAGCTCTACTCCACCTTTGGGGTGAGCCCGCTCAGCGGCTGCGTACCCACGCTGCTGACCCTGCCGATTCTGTTCGCCATGTTCCAGTTCTTCCCGAACGCGATTGAGCTGCGCCAGCAAAGCTTCCTGTGGGCCAAGGACCTGAGCAGCTACGACGTATTTGTGAAGCTGCCCTTCTACGTAAAATGGTACGGCGACCACGTTTCGATGTTTACGCTGATGATGACGGCCTCCACCCTGCTCATGACCTGGCAGAGCAACCAGACCAACACGGCCATGCAGGGCCCCATGAAGACCTACAGCTACCTGATGCCCATCATCTTCCTGTTCGTGCTGAACAGCTTCGCGGCCGGCCTCACCTGGTACTACTTCGTGTCGAACGTCATCACCTTCGCGCAGCAGGCCATCACCAAGACGTTCGTGGACGACAAGAAAATCCGCGCTCAGCTCGACGCCAACAAAGTCAAGAACAAGGACAAGAAGCCCGGCGGCCTCCAGAACCGCATCGCCGAGGCCATGAAAGCCGCGCAGGAGCGCGAGGCGCAGGCCAAGAAGAAGTCGTAGTACCGGCAGGCCCCGCGCCTTGGCGCGGGCCTACGCCGCCAAGCCGGCAGAACGAGACCCCAGGCACGGTTTTCGTTCTGCCGGTTTTTTGTTGCCCTACTTTAACGGCTCCAATGTCCCAAACGCCTCTCGTCATGCGCTACGCCATCCTTCTGTTGCTGCTGAGTTCTTTCAGCTTTTCCTTGCCGTCGTGCGCCCAAAAGGCCACAACGCCGAAATCCAATACCAAAAGAGCCAACCCAAAAACCGCCGCCGTGCCAGCCAGCACCAAAGCCAAAACTGAAGCCGGGCCGGTGCTCACCTTCGAGCGCACGCCCTGTAACGGCACCTGTCCTGGCTACCGCATGCAGGTGTATGCCGATGGCCGCGTGGCCTACGAAGGCCGCCGCGCCGTGCCCATCATGGGCCAGCAGGACCTCAAACTACCAGCCACTGCCGTAGCCGAGATGCTGCGCCAAGCCCAGGAAGCGCATTTCGACCAGTTTGAGGACAAGTATTCGCGCTACACTTCCGACCTACCCAGCATTATCGTGGCCATCCGCCAGCCCAGCGGCAAACTCAAAACGGTGGTATCCGAAGAAGGCACCCCGGCAAACGTGCTGGCGCTTTTCAATTCCTTTGCCACCCGGTTCGACCAACTGGCCCAGCTGGGCGGGGTCGATAAGTAACCCGCGGCTGCCCTGCGGCTACTCTTTGCGCACCCGTTCCAGCAGCAGCTGGTTCATGGGGTTGGGGGTGAGGCCGCGCACGTTGTTCTGCGTCAGGCGCACCACTTCATCATAATACAGGCTGATAACGGGCGATTCTTCCACCACAATGCGGTCCATGGCCTGGTAGAGGGCCGTGCGCTTGGCTACGTCCTGAGTGCGGCGCGCTTCGTCGTACAGCTTGTCGTAGGCCGCATTTTTGAAGTGAGTTTTGTCGGGGCCGGCGGGGCTGAAATTGGGACTGTAGAACAAGGCCAGGTAGTTTTCAGCATCGGGGTAGTCGCCCAGCCAGCTTTTGGCGAAGAAGGCCACGCGGCCATTGTCCACCAGGTCCTGCTGCGCCGCCGACTGGTTGATGTCAATCTGCACCTGCACGCCCACGTTGGCCCACTGCTTCTGCAAATATTCGCCTATCTCCTTGCGTTCCAGCACCGTGCTGAGGCGCAGACGCAGGGGCCGCCGCGGGCCGTAGCCGGCGGCGCGGAGCAGCTGCCGGGCCTTTTGCGGCTGAAAAGTGTAGCCGGGCACCTCCTTTTCGGAGAACGAGGGCAGCGCCGTCGGCACGAAGCCCGAGGTACCGGCGTGGCCCACCCGGTTCAGCAGGTAAGTCAGCATTTCGGGCTTGTTGAGGGCATAGTTCAGGGCTTGGCGCACGCGCTTGTCGCGCAGGGCCCGGCCCTGCACGGCCTGCTCCCCAATCAGGTTGGCCGAATCGAGCTGAAAGCCCAGGTACTCGGTGTTCAGGTACGGCGCTTTCTGCACGGTGAATTTGCCCTGGAAATCCTCCCGGATGGTGCCATCGGGGTGCATAATGAGGTCGCGCGAGCCGGCCCGGATACCCGAGAGAAAATCCAGCTTGCCCTGCACAAAGGTCAGGAACTCGGTTTTCCGGTCGGGCAGGAAGCTCACGGCCACGGCATCGAGGTAGGGTAGTTTACGGCCTTGGCGGTCGGTGCGCCAATAGCTGGGGTTGCGGTCGTAGAGCAGCACGTTGCTCTCGTCCCAGAGCTTGAAGCGGAACGGGCCCGTGCCCACGGGGTGTTCGCGGAAATCCTTGCCGTATTTCTCCACGGCCTCGTGCGGCACCACGTAGGCATACGGCATCGTGAGAATGCCCAGAAACGGGATGAATGGCTCCTTTAAATGAATGCGCAGCGTGGAGTCGTTGGCGGCCACAAAGGCGGTGTCGCTGGGCGTGCCGTCGGGCTCTTCCAGCACTTTACCCCGAAAAATCCAGCCGCCCGAGCTGGCGGTGGCCGCATCCAGAATGCGCCTGAAGCTGTAGACGAAATCGGCGGCCGTCACTTCCCGACCCTTGCCGCCGGCAAAAACGTTGCTGTCGTGAAAGCGCACGCCCGGCCGTAGCACAAAGGTGTAGTGCCGGCCGTCGGGCGAAATGCTGTAGCGCCTGGCCAACGCCGGCACGGGCAGCAAGGTCGAATCCAGCTCCATCAGCCCGTTAAACAATTGCGACACGGCCCAGGAATTGGCTTGGTTGCGGGCAAAAGCAGGGTCGAGCGAGGACAGCGCCTCGGGCTGGTTGTAGCGGAACACGCGGCGCTCGTCGGCGGGCGGGCGGGCCGCGTCGTGGCAGCCGGCCAGCGCCAGCAGGCCCAGCGAGAATCCAAAAGGTTTAGCCAATAAGCTAGCCCAACGAGCCAAAAAAGGGGGCATGCGAACAGGGAAAGAATGTATCTTTGTGCGGAAGCTGATGCAATGCTACGGCAAAAGTTATTAGTTATTTGTTGTCAGTTATTCGTTGTCAGGTGTTAAGTAAGCGGCATTTAGAGGCCCAGTAACTGACAATGAAGGATGAACAGCTGCCAACCGACAACTAGCAACGACCAACTGACCACTAGAGACTCATGGGAAAAATCATCGCGGTAGCCAATCAAAAAGGCGGGGTGGGCAAAACCACTACTTCCATTAACCTCGCGGCGTCCCTGGCCGCCCTGGACTACCGGACCCTGCTCGTCGACGCCGACCCCCAGGCCAACGCCACGTCCGGCGTGGGCTACGACCCCAAGGACATTCAAAACAGCATTTACGAGTGCATGGTGGACGGCATCAACGCCCAGGACATCATCCTGCCCACCAACATTCTGCCCCACCTCGACCTCATGCCCTCCCACATCGACCTGGTGGGGGCCGAGGTGGAGATGATAAACCTGCCCAACCGCGAGGAGAAGATGAAGGAGGCCCTGCGCCCCCTCGCCGAGCAATACGACTTCATCATCATCGATTGCTCGCCCTCGCTGGGCCTCATCACGGTCAACGCCCTCACGGCGGCGCACTCGGTCATCATCCCCGTGCAGTGCGAGTACTTTGCCCTCGAAGGCCTGGGTAAGCTGCTCAATACCATCAAAATCATTCAGAGCCGCCTCAATACCGAGCTCGAAATCGAAGGCATTCTGCTCACGATGTACGATGTGCGCCTGCGCCTCTCCAACCAGGTGGTGGAGGAAGTGCGCATGCACTTCCAGCAACTGGCCTTCGACACCATCATCCCCCGCAACGTGAAGCTGAGCGAGTCGCCCAGCTTTGGCATCCCCGTTATTCTGCACGACGCCGAGAGCAAAGGCTCCATCAGCTACCTCAACCTGGCCCGCGAAATCGTGGAGAAAAACAGCGTGGAGGCGCGGCCGGAAGAAACGGCGGAGGACGAGCGGATATAGTTTGCCTGTATCATGCACACTTCGCCCGAGCACCCTTTAATTGGTATCGACCCGGAAATTCGGTTCGGGCGGGCTTGCATTATTGGCACGCGCATCAGTGTAAATAATGTGCTGGGATGGCTAGGTAACGGCATGTTCAACGCTGACATTATCGAGGATTTTCCGGAGTTGAACGAGGATTTGATTCAGGCTTGTCTCCGCTACACAAAACAAGGCAGCCAGGCATAATCGAGAGCCCCAGCGGGGCGGCCCATCGGTAGACACAACAGAAACTATTGCTGCCAAAGCCCCAGCGGGGCGACCCTCAAGTGGCCTTACAACGCCAGACGGTTGGGTCGCCCCGCTGGGGCTTTGCCGTTATTGCTTGATGAATCTCTACCAATGGGCTGCCCCTCCGGGGCTACTATCAGGGCGCTTGAACGCCTAATCCTGCGCCAAACCACCCACCCCAAACTTCCCGGCTTGTGCTTCGCCCAACAATCCGTAATTTTGAAGTTCCGTATGCGCCGACCTTTCGGCCAACAGGACCTTGCCGAGATGACCCCAGAGAAGAACGACGAGAAACCCACGCCCCTCACGCCCTCCCAGCTCGTGCCCAAGCGCAAGATTGGCGGCCTGGGCCGCGGCCTGAATGCCCTGATTGAAGGCAGCTACGAGAAAAAGGGCGACCGCCCCGGTCCCGGCGACCGGCTGCTGGCGCATCCTGTCAATTCGGTGGGCTTCATCGCGGTCGAGCACATCGAGGCCAACCCTTACCAGCCCCGCACCCATTTCGACCAGCAAGCCTTGCAGGAACTGGCCGAAAGCATCAAAATCCAGGGCATTATTCAGCCCGTGACGCTGCGCCAGCTCGGCACCAACTCCTACCAACTCATCGCCGGGGAGCGCCGCCTGCAAGCCTCCAAGCTGGCGGGCCTGGAGACGATTCCGGCCTACATCCGCAAGGCCGACGACCAGCAAATGCTGGAGATGGCCCTGATTGAGAACATTCAGCGCGAAAACCTGAATGCCATCGAAAGTGCCCTCAGCTACCAACGCCTGCTGAGCGAGTGCAACCTGCGCCAGGAAGAGCTGGGCGACCGGGTGGGCAAAAACCGCTCGACCGTGACCAACTACCTGCGTCTGCTGAAGCTGCCGCCCGACGTGCAGATTGGCCTGCGTGACGCCGAAATCAGCATGGGCCACGCCCGTGCCCTTATCGGCCTCGACGACCCCAAGCTGCAAGTGGAGCTTTACCGCAAGATTGTGGCCGAAGAACTATCCGTACGCCGGGTAGAAGAGCTGGTACGGGGCGGCTTTGGCCGGAACCCAGCCGCGGCCAACCCCAACCAACCCAATTCGCCCGCGTCTGAGCCCGTGGTGCCCCCCGCCGAGCTGCGGCGCACCGAGCGCCACCTCACCGACCGGTTTGGCTCGCGCGTGCAGGTGCGGCCCGGCCCCAAGGGCAATGGCGAAATCAAAATCGCCTTCGATTCGGTCGAGGACATGCAGCGGATTCTGCACATCCTGCAGCCGTCGTAGGTAGGGCGGAGATTTGGCGAACATCCGGCGGGCCTGGCACGCTAAAACACTGCCCTCGCCGTTAGCGGTTTTGCTATGAAATATTCCCATTCTTTCCTTGTCGCGCTGCTGGTGCTAGTGGCTGGGCTTCTGGCTGGCCCGGCCAGCCGGGCGCAGGTACTAGACCCCAACCCCAATACGCCCACCCGCGACCCCGCCGCCATCCTCGCCGATACCACGGAGCGCCGCGAAGTGGTGGTGACCCCCGCCGCCAAGAAGCAAAAGGCCGCCGCCGATTCGGCCAAGCGCACCGAGCACATGTTCCGGGCCTTTGGTTACAAAGGCATCCGCCTCACGCGGCCGGGCAAAGCCGCACTGCTGGCTGCCCTGCTGCCCGGCGCGGGCCAGATTTACAACCACAGCTACTGGAAGCTGCCGTTAGTGTACGGAGCCCTGGGCGGCGTGATTTACGGCGAATACTTTTACCAGACCCGCTACCGGCAGTTTGCCGACGCCGTGAATACGGTAGAAAAAGACGCCACTAAGCTAATGAGCAGTGATTTGGGCACTCAGGCTAGCATAGTGCGTAGCCTCGACGGCTTGCGGAATGGCGTTATCTTCTACCGCGGCAACCGGGACATTTTCTACCTCTACATTGGGCTCGCCTACGGCCTGCAAATTGTGGATGCGGTGGTGGATGCCCACCTCAAGGACTTCGATGTGAGCGACGACCTGACCTTCCACTGGGAGCCCACGCTGCTGGCCATTCCCGGCCAGGCCACGGCCCTGCCGACTACGCCGGGCGTCCTGTTTGCGCTCCGGGTGAAATAATTAGTTGTCAGTTGCTCGTTGCCAGTTGTCAGTTTTTGAAATCCTGCCCAACTGTGACTAACAACTGACAACGAGCAACTGACAACTATAATGAACATTCTCCTCATCGGCTATGGCAAAATGGGCCAGACCATTGCCGCCCTGGCCAAGCAGCGCGGCCACGCCATTGCCGGTATTGTGGACCTGCACGCCAGCCCCGCCACCATTGCCGACTTCACGCCCGCCACGGTTGACGTGGCCATCGAATTCACGCACCCCGATTCGGCCTTTGCCAACGTTATGGCCTGCCTGCGCCAAGGCTTGCCGGTGGTCTGCGGCTCCACGGGCTGGCTGCACCACTTCGACGAGGCCACGGCCCTAACCCAGCAGCTCGGCGGAAGCCTGTTTTACGCCTCCAACTATAGCGTGGGTGTGAACCTGTTCTTCCACTTCAACGCGTACATCGCGACCAAAATGAGCCAGTTTGGTGGCTACGATGTGGCCGTGCGCGAAATCCACCACACCCAAAAAATTGACCAGCCCAGCGGCACGGCCCTCACCGCGGCCGATGGCATCCTGCACCACTTCGCGGGCAAAAGCACCTGGCGCAATGCCCCCGCCGAAAGCCCGGCCGAACTGGCCATCATCAGCGAGCGCACCGGCAACGTGGTGGGCACGCACATCGTCACCTACACGTCCGAAGTCGACACCTTGGAACTGAAGCACGAGGCCCACAGCCGCGAAGGCTTTGCCCTGGGCGCGCTGCTGGCCGCCGAATGGCTGCCGGGCCGCACCGGCGTATTTGGAATGAAAGAGCTGCTGGATTTGTAAATTGAGCAGCCGCTCCGGCCGGGGGCGCGGCCTGCTGGCGTTCTGCTGCGTTTCTTTACCTGATTTTTATTGTCAAGCCCAAGCTTGCTCCCCATGTCTTTGCTCAAAACTGACCCCACCACGGCCCCCCGGGCACCCAAAACGAAAACCCGCGAGTGGGCCGATTCGCTGATTTTTGCCATTGTGGCGGCCACGCTCATCCGCTGGGCCACATTTGAGGCTTACACCATTCCCTCGCCCAGTATGGAAGCCTCGCTTCTGGTGGGTGATTACCTGTTTGTGAGCAAGTTGCACTACGGCCCCATCACGCCCCAAACGCCGCTGCAAGTCCCGCTCACCCACCAAACGGTGTGGGGCACGGGCCTGAAAAGCTACTCCGACCTCATTCAGCTGCCCACGTACCGCCTGCCGGGCTTCTCCGAAATCAAGCGCAACGATGTGGTGGTGTTTCACGTGCCCCACGAGACGCAGTTCCCCGCCGATTTGCGCACCAATTACATCAAGCGGTGCGTGGCCGTGGCCGGCGATACCCTCGAAATTAAAAGTGGCCAGGTATTCCTCAATGGCAAGCCCGGCGTGACACCCCCCGGCCTCCAAACCACATACTTCATGCAGGTCGACAACCCCAACGACGAAGTGCTGGCCGCCCTGCGCGCCCAGGGGGTGGTCGATTACGACCAGCCCAACGGCAGCCCCCAGGCCGTGGCCCAGGCCGACGGCAAGTTTGGCTACGCCATCAGCTGCACCAAAGTGGCGGCCGACTACTTCAAGGCGCAGCCCTACGTAAAGAGCATGGAGGTTATCCAACCCCAGGTACAGCTCTTCCCCGACCGCGCCGATTTCAGCAACTCCGGGGCCATGAGCGCCACCCCGCGCAACTGGTCCTTGGACGACTACGGCCCGCTGCCCATCCCCAAGAAAGGCCAGACCATTACCCTGTCTCCCGCCAACGCTGCCATCTATTACAAAATCGTGGCCCGCTACGAGCACAACGAAGGCATCACCTGGCAAAACGGCATGATTTACCAAAACGGTAAAATGCTCACCAGCTACACCGTGAAGCAGAACTATTACATGATGATGGGCGACAACCGCCACAACTCCGAAGACTCCCGCTTCTGGGGTTTCGTGCCCGAAGACCACGTCGTGGGCAAGGCCGTGCTCATCTGGCTGTCGATGGACCCCAACGCCGACTTCTGGCACAAGGTCCGGTGGAGCCGCCTGTTCAACATCATTCACTAAGCAATTGTCATTGCGAGGCCGTAGGCCGTGGCAATCCGTCTTGTTCTCAGCGACAAGCCTGGTAATATGACAAGCCCCGGCACTGCGCAGTGCCGGGGCTTTTTGATGTAAACAAGAGCTTTGTCACAGCTCAAGGTTAGTCGCAGCAGGAGGACGGATTGCCGCGCTGTGCTCGCAATGACAGGCGGACGCCTACCACTGCACCGGCACCAACCCCTTGCTTTCCAGCCAGGTATTGGTCTGGCTAAAAGGCTTGCTGCCGAAAAATCCTTTATCGGCCGCGTACGGTGACGGATGTACCGATTTCAGTACCAAGTGCTTCCGCTCGTCAATCAACTCCGATTTTTTGCCGGCATACGCCCCCCAGAGGACGAACACAACGTGCTCTTTCTCCTCTGAAACCTTGCGAATAACGGCATCCGTAAATTCCTCCCAGCCCTTTTTTTGGTGCGATGCCGGCTCCGCAGCGCGCACGGTAAGTGTGGCATTCAGCAAGAGCACGCCCTGCTGGGCCCAGCGGTCGAGGTTGCCGTTGGGGGCCGGTGGCGTACCGGGAATATCGGTTTGCAACTCCTTGAAAATATTCTGGAGCGAAGGCGGCGTCCGCTGCCCGTCCTGCACCGAAAACGACAGGCCATGCGCTTGGTTGCGGCCGTGATAAGGGTCTTGGCCCAGAATCACCACTTTCACGTTGTCGAACGGCGTGGCGTCGAAGGCGTGAAAAATCTGGGAACCGGCCGGGTACACGGTCGCCGTGGCGTACTCCCCTTTTACAAAGGCGATAAGGCGTTGAAAGTAGGGCTTTTCGAATTCATCGGCTAGCACAGGACGCCAGCTTTCGGCTATCTTTACCATCACAGTTTTTTAAGAAAATACACGTGCTTGAACGGCTTCCAACCGCCGTTTTTGCGTAAAACCAATTTCATCTGGCGGCTGTTACGACCGCAGCTACCTTTATCTACGCTGACTATGCCCACCACCACTACGCAAGGCGTCACCGTTTAGGTTACGACCAACTACCTACCCGATTACTCCAGCCCCGGCCAGGAGCATTTCGTATTTGCCTATAAAATCGAGATTCGCAACAACAGCGAATTCACGGTGAAGCTGTTGCGGCGGCACTGGCACATTCACGACGCCAACGGCGTGGTGCGCGAAGTGGAAGGCGAAGGCGTGGTGGGCCGCCAGCCCGTGCTGGAGCCCGGCGAGGCCCACCAGTACGTAAGCGGCTGCAACCTGAAATCGGGCGTGGGCAAAATGCGCGGCACCTACCTCATGGAGCGGCTGGCCAATGGCCAGGAGTTTACGGTAGAAATTCCGGAGTTTACCCTCATGGTGCCCTACCGGCTGAACTAGCTTAGTTGTCAGTTGCTCGTTGTTGGTTGTTAGTTTGTATCCCATTGGCCGTTTTTTCCTAACAACGGACAACTAATAACTAGCAACCAGTTTGTTTCAGCTCCTCGCTTACCTCCGTTTTTGGCTTCGCTCGGGCAATGCCCACGGGTTGCATTCGCCGTTTGTGTTCGGCCTCTATACCTCGGTGGTGCGCCACACCGGCACGTTTGGGGCCTACGCCCCCATCGAAGCGCGGCGGCAACAGTTACTCAACAGCCCGGTCAGCATCAGCGTGACCGATTTTGGGGCGGGCTCCCACACCGGCGCGGGCCGGCAGCGCCGCCTGGCCGACATTGCCCGAACGGCCGCGAAGCCCCCGCACCTCGCGCAGCTGCTGTTTCGGCTGGTTAATTACTTCCGGCCAGCCACCATTCTGGAATTGGGCACTTCGCTGGGCCTCACCACCGCCTACCTAGCCGCCGCCGATTCGCGCCGCCGCGTCGTCACCTTCGAGGGCTGCCCTAACGTGGCCGCCACGGCCCGGGAGACCTTCGCAGCGCTGCAACTGAGCAACGTGGCCATCGTGGAAGGCAACATCGACCACACCCTGGCCCCCACCCTGCTGGCGCTGAACGTGGCCGTGGACTTTGTCTTTTTCGACGGCAACCACCGCTACGAGCCCACGCTGCGCTATTTTGAGCGGTGCCTGGTCCATCGCACCGATGAGTCGGTATTTGTCCTTGACGACATTCACTGGTCGGCTGAAATGGAGCAGGCCTGGGAGGTTATCAAAGCCCATCCGGAGGTTACGCTGACAGTAGACCTATTTTACATTGGGCTGGTGTTCTTCCGGAAAAACCAGCCCAAGCAGCATTTCTCGTTGCGGGTGTAGGTGTAGCACATGGTTACGGCAATTGGTTCAGCTCCACTTCGCCCGCGCCGCGAATGGCCTGGCGCACGCGCGTGAGCTTCACTAGCAGCGCTTCGAGCTGGTCGAGCGGCAGCATGTTGGCCCCGTCCGATAGTGCTGTGGCGGGCGTGGGGTGGGTCTCAATGAACAGGCCATCGGCCCCCACGGCAATGGCGGCTTTGGCAATGGTTTCAATAAGAGCGGGCTGGCCGCCGGTTACGCCGCTGCTCTGGTTGGGGCGTTGCAGCGAGTGCGTCACGTCCATCACCACGGGCACCCCAAACGCGCGCATCACGGGCAGGTTGCGGAAGTCCACCACCAGGTCAGTATAGCCGAAGGAATTGCCCCGCTCGGTGAGCACCACGTTTTCATTGCCGGCCTGGCGCACTTTGTCCACGGCCCATTGCATGGCCTCGCCGCTCAGGAACTGGCCTTTTTTGATGTTGACCACCTTGCCGGTTTGCGCGGCGGCAATCAGCAAATCGGTCTGGCGGCACAGAAAGGCCGGGATTTGCAGTACGTCCACGTACTCGGCCGCCAGCGCGGCCTCCCCCGATTCGTGAATGTCCGTTACGGAGGGCACGCCGATTTCACGCCCTACTTTTTGCAGGATACGCAGCGCCTCCTCGTCGCCAATGCCGGTGAAGGAATCGAGCCGGGAGCGGTTGGCCTTGCGGTACGACCCTTTGAAGATGTAAGGGATTTGCAGCTTATCCGTCATGTGCTTGATGCGCTCGGCAATGCGCAGGGCCATGTCTTCGCCTTCGATGACGCAGGGGCCGGCCATAAGGAAAAACTGCCCGGAATTGGTGTTGCGAAAGTGCGGAAGCGCGTTGGCGAGCGTAGTAAGCATGATGGTTTATTTCTTTTTCAAACAAATAAATAACTCGCGCCCCTGCCGGGGCCTGAGCGAATTGGTAGCTGTTTCGAAGTGCCGAAACTCAAAATACGGCGCAAAGTATTCGCGGTATTCCGCCTTGCTGCCCCCAAACGGCGGCTCCTGCACGGGGCCAAAATCGGTATCAAACAACAAGCCCATGAGCGTGCCGCCGGGCCGCAGCAGCGCCGCACATTGCTGGGCATACGTGGGCCGCAAGCCTGGGCTTAGGGCGCAAAAGAAGGTTTGCTCCACAATTAAATCGTAGGGCTGGTCGTTGGGCAGGGCAAAGAAATCAGCCAGCAACAGGTTTTCCGTAGGGAAGTCAGGTACCCGGGTGGCCAGGGCCACCAGGGCTTCTGGGGCGATATCGGCCACCACTACCTGCTGAAACCCTGACCGGTGCAGGTATTCGGCTTCGTAGGCGCGGCCAGCCCCGGGAATGAGGATACGCGGCTGCCGGGCCAGGTCGAGTTGGTCGAAATAAGCCCGCAACGGCGGGGTTACGGCATGGGCGTCCCAGCCATCGCGGCCGGCGGCGTAACGGCCTTGCCAGTAGGCGGTATCGAAGGTTGGAAGAACCGTTGCCATGGAGTTGAAATATAGAATAAACTTGCCAGGGCACCAATTTCCCCTATTTTTACGCCAAAGGTAACCACCGCATAGCGGTAGCTCACGTTGAATTTCACACACTTTTCTCGCTTAACTATTCCCGCATGGACCCAAACGAAACCCCCGAACCCCGCTCCAACAACAGCCGCGTCCTCCTTTGGGTAGCCCTCGTGGCCGTGCTACTGGGTATCAATGGCGTACTCTTTTACCTCAATCAACAAAAGGGCCAGAAGAACGAGGCATTGACCACCGAAGTCCAGGCCAAGGACGGCAAGCTGCAGGAACAAATCAAGCAATACGAAGCCCTAAAAGCTGATTTTGAGCGTCAAAGCTCGGAACTTAAGGCGCTGGGCCTGAGTAACGATTCGCTCGAAAACAAGATTGCCGGCGTGAATGCCGACCTGCTAAAACTGCGCTCCTTCAAAGCGGGCAGCTTCTCCATTGCCCAACAAAACCTGTTTAAGCGGCGCGCCCAAAACCTGGAGGGCCAGCTACGTAAAAAGGACGATGACATTGCCCAGCTCAAAAGGGACAACGAAACGCTCTTCACCGAAACCACCACGCTCAAGGAAAAACAAAACAAGCTGACCGATACCATCAGCACCGTGGTGCGCAGCAATCGCGAGCTAACGGAAAAAGTGGGCGTGGCCTCGCGCTTGCAGTCCGAAAACATCAAAGTGGCCATCATCACCTCCAAAAACAAGGAGAAGGAGGACGAAAAAGAGGAGTTCAAAGCCAAGCGCGTGGAGAAGCTGAAAATCACCGCCAACCTGGCCCGCAACGATGTGTCGCCCAAGGAAACCAAGGCCATTTACCTGCGCATTCTGGAGCCCGATGGCGCGGCCCTCTACAACCTGAGCACCGGCGGCGGCACTTTCACCGTGGACGGCCAGGAGGCCTTCTACACTCAAAAGCAGGACGTGGTGTACGACAACAGCAAGCAAAAGCTGGAATTTGTGTACGCCAAAGGTGCCGAATACAAGAAAGGTCAGCACACGGTGGAGCTTTACGAAAGCGGCCAGCTGATGGGCAAAACGACCTTCACGCTTAAGTAAATCACGGATTGCAGCGGGTTTCACGAAAATCGTGAAACCCGCTTTCCGGCAGCTCACACCTGAGCAAGCATAAAAAAAGGCCCGCTG
>JBBQSQ010000106.1:0-15841 GCA_038213745.1 Cytophagales bacterium | reverse complement strand
ATCCGCAGTACGAGTGTAGCACTTCGGGCAGGCGGATGCCTTCGGAAGTCTGGTTGTTTTCGAGCAGGGCGGCCACAATGCGGGGCAGGGCCAGGGCCGAGCCGTTGAGCGTGTGCAGGAACTGGGTTTTGCCGCCTTCTTCGGGGCGGTAGCGCAGCTTCAAGCGGTTGGCCTGGTAGGTTTCGAAGTTTGAGGCCGAGCTTACTTCGAGCCAGCGGCCCTGGGCGGCGCTCCACACCTCTAAATCATACGTGAGGGCGCTGGTAAAGCCCATGTCGCCGCCGCAGAGGCGCAGCACCCGGTAGGGCAGCTCCAGCTTTTGCAGCAGGCCTTCGATGTGGGCCACCATGGTATCGAGTGCGGCGTAGCTGTGCTCCGGCTCCGTGATTTGCACGATTTCTACTTTGTCGAACTGGTGCAGGCGGTTGAGGCCGCGTACATCGGCCCCCCAGGAGCCGGCTTCGCGGCGGAAGCAGGGCGTGTGGCCCGCGATGCGCACGGGCAGCTTCTCGACCGGAATAATCTCGTCGCGGTAAATATTGGTCAGCGGCACCTCGGCCGTGGGGATGAGGTAGAGGTCGTCCTTGGCGTCGTGGTACATCTGGCCCTCCTTGTCGGGGAGCTGGCCAGTACCGTAGCCGCTGGCTTCGTTCACCAGAATGGGGGGCTGGATTTCGGTGTAGCCGGCCGTCCGGGCCTCATCCAGAAAGAAATTGATGAGCGCGCGCTGGAGCCGGGCACCCTGGCCCTTATACACCGGGAAGCCCGCGCCGGTGATTTTATTGCCCAGCTCGAAGTCGATGATGTCGTATTTCTTAATCAATTCCCAGTGCGGCTGAGCGTTGGCTCCCAGCTCGGGTTTGGTGCCGTGCTCGCGCACCACTTCGTTGTCGGCGGCTGAGCGGCCCTGGGGCACGCTGGCGTGGGGCAGGTTGGGGAGCTTATAGAGGAACTGTGTCTGCGCTTCTTCGACCTGGGCAAGCTCGCCAGAGGCGGTTTGGGTGTGCTGGTTGAGCTCGGCGGTGCGGAGCTTGAGGGTCTCGGCCCCGGCTTTGTCGCCGGCTTTCATCAGGCCCCCGATTTGGCGAGCCAGCTCGTTGGCTTCGGCCTGGGAGGCGTCGTGGGTGGTTTGGAGGGCGCGGCGGCGCTGGTCGAGGTCTAGGATAGCGGCCACGTCGGCTTCGGCGGTGGCGTAGTGCTTTTTGGC
Source organism: Cytophagales bacterium (assembly GCA_038213745.1). GTDB lineage: Bacteria > Bacteroidota > Bacteroidia > Cytophagales > Hymenobacteraceae > Hymenobacter. The sequence continues at coordinate 14,634 of JBBQSQ010000106.1, read as the reverse complement.
GAGGCCAGCCAGCACGAGGTCGGTCTGGTCGCGGAGAACGGAAAGTTGCAGCATGGGAAGCGAATGGGAGAACGGCGGCAAATGTCGGAATAAAACCGACCCCCGCCGCCGGCACTTTTCCGCCAATCCGGGAAGTCCACGCAACTTATTTTCCGTCACCATGCGTTTAAACCTCAAACCGCCGGTATCCGATTTGGCAGTTTGCCCGTAATGCCCTAACATTGCGCTAGCAACCGGCCGCCGTGGCCGGGCCAACGAACCTTTGTGTTCGTCTCCGGCCCACCTTTTGCCCCCGTTTCAGCGGCCCCTTTCTGCACCTCATCTTCCTGCTTCCTCATTGCGCGCCCCGCGCTGCTATTGCTTAGCCCGCATCCCCTGCGCATGCTATGTCCGCGGCCTCGCCGCATCCGTGCCGTTGCTGGCTTTTGGGCCCCACGCGGGTCCTCACGGGCAGCCAGCCCCCTACTCGCTTTACCGCCGACCGTTTTCCTCCCCTTATTCCCTTTATGCATACCATTAACGAGTTGAAGGACCGGCTGCTGTCCGACCTCAAAGAAATTGCCGAGCACCTAAACGTGGGCAATTTTAAACGGCTCAGCAAGCAGGATTTGATTTATAAAATCCTCGACCAGCAAGCCCTGACTCCCGGCGCGGCCACGCAAGCCGACCCGGCCCCCGCCGCAGTAGCCGCCGCGCCTGCTGACCCTGCCGCTCCGGCGGCTGCCCCGCGCAACACCACCCGCGCGCCCCGCCGGCCGGCCCCGAGCACCGCCGAACAGCCTTTTTCAGACGTAGCGCCGCCCACAGCCAAGGCCGCCCAGCCCAGCCGACCAGCCCGCGAGCCGCGCCGCGAAACCGCCGTTGCGGCTGCCGAACCCGTTGCAACGGTCGAAATCTTTGACTCCATCGAAGGCCTGGCCCTCGTGCCAGCTACCACGGCCACGGGCGCTTCGCTGGCCAACGAACCAGTGGCCGCTCCTGTCGCCGCCGCCGAAATCCCAACTGATGTACCTGTCGTTACGGCGGAAGCAGCCACCGAGCAAGCCAGTGACCCTGTCAACCGTCCCGAGCGCCGGGAGCGCCGGGAGCGGGTAGACCGTGCCGGCCGCCCCATCACGGAGCAGCGCGCCGCCGAAATGGTCGCCGAAAAAGCTGCTGCCGAAGTCGCCGCCGCTGCCGAAGCCGCCGCTAAATCAGCGGAAAACGGTGTCGATACCCGCGAGGGTAACCGCGAAAATCGCCGCGAATTTGGCGGCAATGGCTTTGCCGACCGCCGCGAAAACCGCGCCGACCGCTTTGAGCGGGACAACCGCGAGGTGCGCGATAACCGCGACCAGCGCCCCGCCCGCGACAACCAGCAGCCCCGCAACGAACAGCCTCGCGAAAACCGCGAGGGCCAGGCGCGCAACGACCAACCCCGCAACGGCCAGGACCGCGACAACAACCGCAACCAGACCCGGGAAGAGCGCTACGCGCAGCGCGACCTGCAACGCCAGCAGCGCCAGCAAAACGCCGACGGTACGCCCCGTACCGACCAGCCCCAGGGCCAGCCACAGGGCCAGAACCAAAACCAGCAACCCCAGCGCCCGGTCCGCCAGGACCTCGATTTGGTGGTGCCCGGTGGCGGCACCTTCGAGATGATGGCCGACGGCGGCTATGGCTTTCTGCGCTCGCCCTACTACAACTACCTGACCTCGCCGGACGACATTTACGTGTCGCCGCAGCAGGTGAAGCAGTTTGCCATGAAGGCCGGCGACACGGTGGTGTGCACCATTCGGCCGCCGCGCGAGGGCGAGAAATACTTTGCTCTGGTGGGCGTGGAGAGCATGAACGGCCGCACCGTGGAAGAAGTCCGCGACCGGGTGCCGTTCAGCCACCTCACCCCGCTGTTTGCCGACCAGCGCATGAAGCTGAGCACGAAATCCAGCCAAATCAGCACCCGCGTCTTGGATTTGTTCGCGCCGATTGGCAAAGGCCAGCGGGGACTAATCGTGGCCCAGCCCAAAACCGGCAAAACCGTGCTGCTCCAAGAAGTGGCCAACGCCATTTCGGAGAACCACCCCGAGGTTTACCTCATGATTCTGCTCATCGACGAACGCCCGGAGGAAGTGACCGACATGGCCCGCACCGTGAAGGCCGAAGTGCTCAGCTCGACGTTCGACGAAACGGCTGACCGCCACGTGAAAATCGCGGAAATGGCCTTGGATAAGGCCCGGCGCCTCGTGGAGTGCGGCCACGACGTGGTGATTCTGCTCGATTCCATCACCCGCCTGGCGCGGGCGTATAACACGGTGCAGCCCAGCTCGTCGCGCATCCTCTCGGGTGGTATCGACGCGGGCGCGCTGCAAAAGCCCAAGCGCTTCTTCGGTGCGGCCCGCAACGTGGAAGGCGGCGGCTCGCTCACCATCATCGCCACGGCCCTCATCGAAACCGGCTCCAAAATGGACGAGGTTATCTTCGAGGAATTTAAAGGCACCGGCAACATGGAATTGCAGCTCGACCGCAAGCTGGCCAACAAGCGCGTGTTCCCGGCCATCGACATTCCGGCTTCCGGCACCCGCCGCGAAGACCTGCTGATGACCAAAGACGAGCTGAGCCGCGTGTGGGTGCTCCGCAAGTTTATGTCGGACATGACGGCCACAGAGGCCATGGAATTCCTCAAGGACCGCATCAAAGGCACCAAAGACAACGAAGAATTTCTGCTGGCCATGAACGGCTAAAGCAGGGCGCAGTGATGCCAAAAACCCCCACTGTAGCAATACAGTGGGGGTTTTTTATTGTCTGGGCATAAAAAATTCAGGTAGCTACAAGGCCTTGCATTGGCTAGTGATGGCTATTTTTGCGGCAGCCTTACGCCTCACTGATGACTCCTGACCCTGCTGCCCACTTGCCCGAACTCCTTTACATCCACGACCCGCTGTGTGGCTGGTGCTACGGCATGAGTCCGGTTATTAACCGCGTGCAGGCCGAATTTGCCGGCCGCCTCGACGTGTCGGTGCTGTGCGGCGGCATGGCCGTGGGTGAGCGGGCCACGCCCATTGCCGAGGGCTGGGGCTACATCAAAAATGCGCTCGGCGACGTGGAACGGGCCACGGGCGTGCAATTTGGTGGCGCTTTCAAGGCTTTGGCCGAGGCCGGCACCTACCTGTATGACTCAGAGCCGCCAAGCCGGGCCATCGTGGCGTTTCGCCAGATTACCCAGGAACCGGCCCGCACGGTAGCTTTCGCCCACGCCGTGCAAGTGGCCCTGTTTCGTGATGGCCTCGACCTGAATAACGCGGCTGCCTACGATGCCATACTGCCCTCATTTGGCGTGAGTCCGGCCGAGTTTCAGCGGCAATGGGCCACGCCGGAAACGGCCCGCGCCACCCAGCAGGAATTTGCCGCTGTGACCCGGATTGGGGTGCAAGGCTTCCCGACGGCGGTGCTGCGCATCGGCGAACAAGGCTACGTGTTGGCACGCGGCTATCAGCCCTACGAGCAGGTGCGCGCCGGATTGGAGCAGCTGTTGCGGGAAGAAGCCTAACGCGCTGCCACGCGTGCCACCAGCCTATTGCACCCGCACCGTCTGCTTTTTCAGTGGCGACCAGGCGACGCTGCGGTGGTCTTCTTTGCCTTTCAGGTAATCGAAGCGAATGGCGTCGGGGCGCTGCTGCAAATCGGCCCAGGTGGCCTGGTCGAGGTTTTCGACCCCGGCCGGAAAAGCAGCTTTCCGCGCCACGGCGGGCGTGTGAAACTGCGCGGCCAGGAAAAACCGGTCGATGCGCCGCAGGACGAACGTTTCGCGCTCGGCCCGGGTGACGGCAGGCGTTTTCATCTCGTACACGAGCGCGGCTTCGAGGTCGGGCTCGGTCAGCATTTCCCGGAAAATAACTTGGCCGCTGGGGTCGGTAATCGTGAATTCGCCCGTGCCTTCCAAAATCGAAGGGCCCCGAAAAACGAGCTTGAATGAGTCGGCGGGGCCTTTGGGGCTGCTGAAGTTGTGCTGTTGCCGCGCCACCCGCAGCGTGTCGCTCACGGCCGAAACCGCTTTGGCGCGCGCGGTATCGGGCGGAGGCAGGGCGCTGGTGTCCTGTCCCTGACGGTCGGCCGCGCGGGAAACGGTGCCTTCATTCACCGCTGAAGGAGTGGAGTTGCAGGCTGCTAGCAGCGGCAGGAGGGTGAGCCAGAAAGTGCGCATCAGGACATCAGTGAAGTAGGTGACACGGCTATGGTACGGCACTGCCGCTCGGAAAGTGATACTGGAGTGGGCGCTTGCCGAAATTTGCTGTAAATTTCAGATGACTCAGTGTGCAAAAAGTCAGGTCCGAGCATCAATTGGCTACCCTCACCGTAACAACTGCTTCATGACTTTTACCTCCGCACCTTCGGGACTCGTGAAACACTGGCTGCTGTTGCTACTCGCCATCGGCCCGGCCAGCTATGCCCAAAGCCTGCCTGCTACCACCGTAAGCACACCCTCCGAAACGTCGGCGGCCTGGCTGGCGCGGGTGCAGCACTTGTCGCACTCCAGCCAGGTAGCTGCCCTGCGCGAGCGCCTACAGGCTGATGCCCACCGCACGTTCCGAAACGACCCTTCTCAGATGCCGGTGTGTTTCATGGGTGTTTCGGCTGCTTCGCGCGCCACCTGGGACGTTGCCCGCCGCAGCGCTCCCGATACCGTGGTGCACGATGCCCGGGTATTGTTCGTGCTGAACGGCCGCCTGCTGAATGGGCCGGAGGCGGCTACGGTTCTGGCTGGCGTGCCTACTCACGCTATCCGGCCGTTGCATTTTCTGGTTGGTGCAGCTGCACAAGCACTGTACGGCACGCGTGCAGCAGCCGGCGTGGTAGTGGTCACCACCCGATAGAGTCGCCAAAATCCTGCCAGCGACTCGGGCTACCGCCACAGCAGCATGGCAATGAACGCCGCGCTTAGGCAAAGCGACGATACTTGGTTCATGCGCATGGTGTGCTCAAAATCGGCGGCACTTTCGTCGTGCCACACCAGCCAGGCCCAGCGGCCAAACAGCACCACCACCGGCCCGGTAGCCACCAGAAAAAGCAGCAGCGGCCGGATTTCCTGCCGCAGCCAGTAAGCCAACCCTAGGGCCGCCGCGCCCGCCAGCAGGCCAACGGCCGCGAAAACAAACGTGCCCCGGATGCCCAGCCGCAAGCTCAGGGTGCGGTCGCCGCGCTGGGCGTCTTCGGCGTGCTGATATACTTGCGTGAGGGGGTAGGAGCCGCACAGAAACAAGGTGCTGACCAAGGCCAGCAGGAGGTTGGTTTTCTCGAAAAGCTGAGCGGTGCTTGCGCCTACGCCCACTTGCGTCATCAGCAGCGTGAAAGCTCCTTGGAAGATGACCACCACCAGCGTGCTCAGCAATGGGTATTTTTTTAGGCGAATGCCCTCGTAGCTGTACGCCTTCGAAACCAGCAGGTACACCACCACCAGCCCGGCAAATGGCCAGGAGAGCAGTGCTGCCCCCGCCACGGCCAGCGCATCAAACAGCCAGACCAGGTGCAGTAGCTCGGGTGTGACTTTAGGCGGGGCTTTCAGGCCCCCAATGCTGCCTTCGTCCTTGTCGTAGTAAGAATTGTAGCCGTTGGAGGCCGGGTAGGCCAGCAGGTGCAGCACCACGAATACCCCGGCAGCCCGCCACCCGCTCCACGGCCCGCGCAAGGCGCTCAGCCCAAACCAGAATACGGGCATGAGGTAGATGGAAAATGGAATGCGCAGCAGCGGCAGCGCCCGCCGATAATTTTCAATTATCAATGAAGAATGAGGAATGAGGAATGAGGAATGAGTGCAAAGGTCGTTCGGCCAATTCTTCATTCCTCATTCTTGATTAGTAATTACGCGCAACGTTCGGCCAGCCTACCAGATACGTTACTTGCGGCCCCCACCAGTGCCGTTTTTTGCCCGCCTGCCAGGTAAAGCGGCCGGCGGGGTCAGCTGCCTGAGCCAGGGCCAGCAGCTCCGAAACCGAATACATGCGCAGCAGCGACACCGAGCCATCCCAGATGGTGCAGAGGGGAATGAGGGGGACCAGGTAAGTAAAAACCAGCCGGCTGAACCGGAACGGCCGAAAAAACGGCGTGACCAGCAGTTGCGCCACGGGCAGCACCGTGGCTGCCAGCAGCAATTCCAACCAGTGCTTACCGGCCCCCTCAAACACGCCAATGCCGGTGCCGGCCTGCACGGCATCGCGCAGCATGGCGGTGGCCGCCTCGGGCGGAAAATGGTGAAAAGCCGAGAAAATGGTGCGGAACCCCACCAGCTGTGCGGGCACGGCCAGCGCATTCACCGCCGCTGCTTCGTAGCCGATAGCGCCGTGGGTGCGCCGGGCAATATCGGCCCAGGCGGCGGGCTGGGGGTAGAGGTCGGTGAGAGTGATGGTGGTGGTGGGCTGGCCGTGCGTGTGCAGGGCCGCCAGCACGGTTTCGGTGCCGCCGCCGGCCCCGGCCCCCAGCTCCACGATGCGGGTTTGGGCGGTGCAGCGCAGGCCCTCGGCCAGCAGCGGGGCAATGGGCCGGTAGGTGCCCAGGGCCGAAATCATAAACCGCAGGTAGTCCATCATCCCGGCCCGGATGACGGCGGGAAACCACGGCAAATCCTCAAACTCAAACAACCGAAGGCGAAGGCGCATAAACCGATATTACGCAAAAACCACCCGGCCCGCCGGCGTTGCCGCCGACAAACCGGGTAGTTTTTGAAATGCTGGCTAACAAACAGCATCCATCCATTAACGTTTATTGCATCATCACCCGAAACTGCCACACCTGCTTGTCGAGGGCGTAGCTGAGCTCTTGGAGCAGGTTGGACGTGGTTTCATCCACTTTGCCCATGCTGTCGATGCGTTGGCGCACGCGCTTGGCGGTCGTGTTGATGCGCTCGGTCATCAGAATCAGCACTTGCTTGTCGGAGAGGTAGCCACCGGGAAAATCGCCCAGATTGGCCGTGGCGGCCACCACGGGTACCCGGCCGTCGATGGGGTTGCCCACTTGCAGCACCCGCTCGGCCATAATATCGGCATATTTGCGGTATTCATCAGCGTTTTCCTGGAGCTTTTCGTGCAGCGAGAGGTAGATGGGGCCGCGCAGGTTCCAGTGGCTCTGCTTCGAGTCGTGGAAGAGTTCCAGCAGCTCCACCACGGTGGCCTGCAGTTCCTTGGTGATGGGGCCGCGTTTCTCGGCTTCTACCGGGATGAGCGGGTCGGCGGCCGGGTTGCGGTAGTCGAGCTTGCCGGTGTCGGAGCCAGGGGCGTTGGGCGTGTTGTTGGGCATCATGCTGCCCGACGAAGGAGCAGCGGGTTGAGCGTTGCGGCGCTGGGCCTGAGCCTGGGGCGCGGCAACGGCGAGGAGAGCCACCGAGGCAGCTAGCAAATAAAACTTCATAAAAAAGAAAAGAAGTGTGAAACCAGAACTTAGCCAGCGCGGGCAGTTCTGCATTGAACATTAAGTAATTGCGCTTCTTTACGCGGGCACTTCTAAGTTGTTTCTTAGAACATTATTAAGATTTCCTTAAGACAAACGCCCTCATCCGCAGCCTGCTAGCCGCCTCGAACGCGAAGCCACTGAGCTGGGTAGAAGGCTATGGCCTCACTCACTGCCGCTTTCGTGCGTGGCAACCTTCTGCTTATTAACCAGCGCAGGTATCGCTTAGGGAAGGCGATAGTTGGAGGGCTGAATAGCCTTGCATAATAAATTTCAAGGCAGCCTTGCGAGGATTTCGATTCTTTTCATCAACTTTGCATTACAAAGCACTTCGATACTTATGAAGCCCGCCGCCCCTTCCGACCCGCTCGCCCAGCTCACCGAAATCCGCGCCATTATGGAGCGTAGTTCGCGTTTTTTGTCACTTTCCGGCCTGAGTGGGGTAGGGGCGGGCGTCGTGGCACTGCTCGGCGCGGCGGCGGGGCACCTCTACCTGCAAAGCGCGTTTCCCGACGGCTACCTGCGGCTCATGCAGGCGTCGGAACCGGAGCGGCGGGCGGCACTGCCGTTTCTGTTGTTGCTAGCGGGCGGCATGATTGGGCTGGCGCTGCTGGTGGCCTTCTTTTTCACCCAGCGGCGCACCCGCAGCAACGGGCAGACGCTGTGGAGTGGGCCGGCCCGGCGATTGGCCGTGGCCCTGGCGGTGCCGCTGGTGGCAGGCGGGCTGTTTTGCCTGCGCCTGTACCTGGGCGGCGATGCCAGCATGGTGGTGCCGGGCCTGCTGCTGTTCTACGGCTTGGCGCTTCTCAATGCCAGCAAGTACACCCTGGATGAAATCCGGTGGCTGGGCCTCACCCAGATTGGCCTCGGGCTGCTGGCCATGCTGCAACCTGGCTGGGGCTTGGTTTACTTTGCGCTCGGCTTTGGCCTGGGCCACATTGGCTACGGCCTGCTGATGTACAACCGCTACGAGCGGGCCGGTGCCTTGGTCAAACCCGTTGTGTCCGCGTGAAGCACCTCATCCACACCCTCAATAAAGCCTTTGACCACCGCGTGCGGCTCGGCGTAATGGCCGTACTAATGGCCAATGAGTCGGTGAGTTTCAATGACCTAAAGGAAGTCCTCGACCTAACGGATGGTAACCTGGCCAGCCACGTTGCCGCCCTCGAAAAGGCCGAATACGTGCTGGTGAGCAAGCAGTTTATCGGCAAAAAGCCCAACACCACCTACGCCGCTACCGTTGCGGGCAAAGCGGCCTTCCAGCAACACCTGGCCACTCTGGAAAAGCTACTGCGGGGATGAATCTCCTTGGTATCTCTGCTCACCAGCTATAATAACCCGCCAATAGTCCACAAAAAAGAGGAAAAGAATATGCCTTCTTTTTTTGCCTAAATACTTTGAAATGCAAAGAACTTTAAAAATTAAAATTCATGAATCCAACTGCTGAAACATCGGACCAATGGCCGGCTGCGGCCCAGGCCACCTTCGCCTCCCCGGCGCTCACGCCGCTCACGGCCGCTCAAAAAATCCTGCTTCCCGTGGGTGTGTTTCTGTTCGACTGGCTGTTCTGGCGCGAAAACGGCGGCGTGAACGTGCTGCTCTTCACGGTTTTCATTGTAGCCGCGCAATTTGTGCTGCTGCCGCGCCATGCGGCGGTGTGGCGCTCCGGCTACTTCTGGTTGGCGGCGAGCGGCAGCCTCTTTGGCGGCAGCATGATGGCGGTATACGGCTCGGGAGCGGCGGCGCTGGCCTGCGCCGCCTCCCTCCTTATGATGCTCGGCTACGTGAACCAGCCGCACCTGAAGCTGGTGCTCTATGCTGCCCTCACGGCCGGCAACAGCGGGGCGCAAGCCGGGTTGAGCGTGTTGCGGAGCCTGCGCGCGCCGCGCCACGCTGGCGCAGGCATGCGCCGGGGGTGGTTCTACGGCCGGCTTTTTCTGGTGCCGCTGGGCATTCTGGGGGCGTTTCACTTGCTGTTTGCGGTGGCCAACCCGCGCTACGAAGCGCTGAGCGGCCGGGCACTGGCGGTGCTGGGCGACTGGCTGGCGCGGTTGCTGCCCGATGTCTCGCTGGGGCACTTGCTGTTTTTTGGGTTGGGCTTTGTGGTCACGGCCGGGGCCGTAGTGGCGGTGCCGGTCCACCTGTTTGCCGACCATGAGTCGCGCTTTGGGGAGTTTATTCGGCGGCAGCGGGACGGGGTGGCTTCCTTTGGGGTGCGCCGGCCCGATTTTCGCTGGAAAACGGTGGGGGCGCTCGATTTGCGTAAGGAGTTCATTGCGGCCGTGGCCGTATTCGGGCTGGTGAATGTGCTGCTGCTGGTCGTCAATGCCATCGACATCAACTGGCTGTGGTTTGGCTTTGTGCCCGCGCCGGGATTCGACCTGGCCCAGTTCGTGCACGAGGGCACGTATGTGCTCATATTCAGCATCTTGCTGGCCATGGGCATCGTGCTGTGGTTCTTCCGCCGCAACCTGAACTTTTATGCGCCGGGCCTGCGCTGGCTGCGCGGGGGGGCCACGGTGTGGGTGCTGCAAAATGCCGTACTGGCCTCGTCGGTCGGGCTGCGCAACTACTACTACATCCAGCACAGCGGCTTGGCTTACAAGCGCATTGGGGTGTGTTTCTTCCTGCTGCTCACGTTTTTCGGCCTGGTCACGGTACTGCTGAAAATATGGCAGCGCCGCTCGGCGTATAGCCTCGTCCGGCTCAATTCGCTGGCGGTATACGCCGTGTTGCTGGCGCTGGCTGCCGGCAACTGGGAGGTGTGGATTGCGCGCTACAACCTCCAGCCCCGCTTCCGAACCATTGACATTGGCTTCCTGCTGGCGATGCCGGGCCGGGCCCTGCCCACCGTGCTGGCCCGCCGCGCAGTGCTCGACCACGCCACGCTAACCACGGAGGACGAATACGGCAACGCCGTGGAAATCTCGGCCGCCGCCGCTCAAATGCAGTTGAATGTGCGCGCTGCCAACTGGAAAAGCCACTACGAAATCCAAACCGACTGGCAAGGCCGCACCTACGCCGACTGGCACGCTTACCAGGCCCTGCAATAGCGCCGGCCACCTTTGTCTATCCTTTTTTTCCTAACAAAACCCCTTTATGACCTCGCTTCCTCCAGTTGTTTTCGTCCTGCTGGGCGTCCTGTTTTGCGCCGGCGATGTGGCCGCTCTGGGCCTGCTGCTTACCTGGCAGGAGCGCGCGCCTTCGCCCGATTTGCGCCGCCAGCGCCTGCTACGCGGCGTGTTGCCCGCCACGGTGGTATTGTTGGGCCTACTGCTATTAGCCTTCACGCAACTCATGCTGCTGTGGTCGAACTGCTGAGCAGTAGCCACTTGCGAACACCTTTTGGCAATGCCGGTGAATAGGCTGCTTCTCCGTAATTGAAAATTCCTGTAAGCGGCGGCATGCAGTTGATAAATCCCGTGTTGCGGTGGCCGAATGACTACCAAGGCCCCGATTGGGGACACCTAATGTTGCGGGCCGTCATCCTTGTAGCTGGAATTGGAATAGCCATACTGGTGCTGTTATTATTTATCGTAAGCAGCGCGGCCGCGCTGGCCCTGGTGTTTACTTAACGCCCTGGCCGGGTAGGTAGTCAATCAGGCTTTCCATTTGCTAAAAAACGTCTTTTAGGCAGAATTTACTCGGTTGGCGATACTCCGTAAGGGTAAAAAGACGCAAAAAGACCCGGCGCAAAAGTGGCTTTTTCAGCAGCTAACTAGCGGGGCTTCCAAAGAACTGTAAACTTGAAATAATAACTTATCAAGTTTATTGATTAGCTTGGCACCCCATTAGGCCTCCCAGTTTAAGATAGGCCCGTGACTGTTCCTTGTCCGCCTCCGCCTATGGCCCGTACGCTGCTGTTAATCGTGCTTTTCATTGCTCTGCTTCTGGAATTGGGGCTGACGGGGGGCGCTTTCTTCGCGCCGGTGTTTACGCTGCAACAGTTCGGGGTTAAATACGGCCCAGAAACCACTTTTCTCGCCTACATCGTGGCATGGCTACTGCTATTTGTGTCATTGGTGGCCGCGGTGGCGGTGGTGCAGGTATGGCAGCGTCGGCCCGGTTTTGCCACGTGGTGCTACCTGCTGGGCCTGTGGTGGATAGGAATTGGGATTGGTATTTATTATGCGTTCGGCAAGCCCGACAATTTGTTGCTCGATTCCGTAAAAGGACTGCTCATCGTGGTACTTACCTGGCGCTGCCAGGTTACCCGCATCATGGCCCGCCGCTACTAACGGATAATCAGTACATTGGCAGCTTATTGGCCCGCTATCTTCTGCCTACGCTATGCCCACTTCTCACTTGCACTCGCTTCCCGCTGCCCCAAAACTCTCGCGCCTGGGACGTGGCCTGGCTGGCGCGCAGGTACTGAAAGAAACGCTGAGCATGATTTTCCTGGGCCTGCCTTTGGTGAAGGCCGCACCGCTGGTGTTGCTCTCGGCCTTGCCCGGCGTGGTGCTCTACCTCTTGCATTGGCAGCTGGTGGTGGGCCGGGTGGGCCGGGTTTTCGCGGCGGCCGTCTGGGCGTTCACCCTAGTCGACGAACTCTGGGGGCTGTTTTTATTCCAAGAACTCGATTCTCCCACGCGGGGCCAAATCCGGATGCTGCACTGGAGCTATTTCCTGGGGCTGGCCTTCATCGTGCTGGCCCTGGGCGAACTAGCCTGGCGCTGGCAGAGCCGCCGGGCCAGGGCCCGGCGCAACGTTCACCACCAGGCCATCCTCACGGCGCGGTCGCGCCGGTAGCGGCTGGCGCTGGCCGGGTTCTCGATTTTATGGACCTGGGCTGGGAGCTGGCTTTTTGGGGCGAGGCGCTGGTATCTTTGCCATTCCCCGTGGCGGGGTCGCACCCGGTGGGGGCTTCCCGTCTTCCACTTGCAGCCCCGCATGGCCGACCTCCAACCGTCCCTTTCCGCCTCCTCCGCTACTGGCCCCAAACCAACCGTTTCTCGCCGCCGCTGGCCTTTGCGGCTCGCTAGTTGGGCTTGGGTGCTGTTTGGCCTGCTCATTATTCTGTTTTTGGTGTACCCGTTTCTGGTGAGCACCAATTTCATGTTTCTCTTCGGTAAGTCCCCAAGCCTGGCCGATTTGGAGAATCCCAAAGTGGAGCAGGCCTCGGAAATCTACACGTCGGACGGGGTCTTGATTGGCAAGTACTTCCGCGAAAACCGTTCGCCGGTGCCGCTCAGCAAAATCTCGCCCTTGCTCATCAAGGCCCTGATTGCCACCGAGGACGTGCGCTATTACGAGCACGCCGGAATCGACTTTGAGGCGGTGCTGGGTGGCTTCTATTCCTCTTTGCGCGGCGAGAAGCGCGGGGGCTCCACCATCACCCAGCAGCTGGCCAAAAACCTCTACAAAATCCGCCGGCAGCAGAGCCGCGGTGCACTGGGCTACATTCCGGTGGTGAGCACCATTGTGGCCAAAACCAAGGAATGGCTGACCGCCGTGGAACTAGAGCGGCACTACACTAAGGAAGAAATTCTGCGGATGTACCTCAACACCGTAGAGTATGGTTCCAGCGCCTTCGGCATCAAGGTAGCGGCTAAAACCTTTTTCAATACCTCGCCCGATAGCCTCAAGCCCGCAGAGGCCGCCATGCTGGTGGGCGTGCTCAACAACCCTACGGCCTATAATCCGCGCTTCCATCCGGCCGCGGCCCTGCGCCGCCGCAACGTAGTACTCGACCGCATGGGCCAGGCCAAGGTGCTGCCCGCCGCCCAAATAACGGCCCTCAAAGCCACGCCCATCGTGCTCGATTACCACGTGGAGCGCCACATCGACGGGCCCGACACGTACTTCCGCAGCGCCATCAGCCAGTTTGTGGATGCCTGGTGCGACAGCACTGGCCACGATATGTACCGCGACGGCCTGAAAATCTACCTCACCATCGATTCGCGCATGCAGGCCCACGCCGAAGAGGCCCTGCACGAGCGCATGAAAACCTTGCAGCGCCAGTTCGATAACTTCTGGCGCAACCGGGACTCCAACCCGTGGGTGGACGATGAAGGGCACGAAATCCCCGATTTCATCGAAACCCAGATGAAGCGCACCGAGAGCTACAAAACCCTCGCCAATCACTACCGCAACCAGCCCCAGCGCCTGGATTCGGCCCTGCACGCCAAGCGGCCAATGAAGGTGTTCACCTGGAAACACGACGACAATGACACCACGCTCGTGATGTCGCCGCTCGATTCGCTGGCTTACTACAAGCATTTTCTGCAATCGGGCATGATGAGCATGGACCCCTTCACCGGCCAGATTAAGGCTTGGGTGGGCGGGCTAGACTACCGTTTCTTTCAGTACGACCACGTGCGGCAAGGCAAGCGCCAGGCCGGCTCCACGTTTAAACCCTTCGTCTACCTCACGGCCCTGGACAACGGCTACTCGCCCTGCGACCGCATCCGCGACCAGCGCGTGACCATCAACTACGTGGAAGACGGCAAGCCCATGGAGTGGCAGCCCGATAACGTGACCCGCGAATACACGGGCATCAATATGACGCTGCGCCACGCCATGGCACGCTCCGTAAACTCCGTCACGGCCCAGCTAACCGAGAAAGTTGGTTGGGAAAACGTGGCTAAATACGCCCACAAAGTGGGCATCACATCGCCACTGCTGGCTGTGCCCAGCATTGGTTTGGGTTCGGGCGGCGATGTGAGCGTGTACGAAATGGTGGACGCCTACAGCACCTTCCTAAACACCGGTTTCCGCTCCGAGCCGCGCCTCGTAACGCGCATTGAAGACCGCAATGGCAACGTCATCAAGCAGTTTGACCCCGCCCAAAAACGCGCCATTCCCGCCGAAACCGCTTGGCTGATGACCTACATGCTGCGCGGCGGCATGGAGGAGCCTGGCGGCACCTCCCAAGCCCTGTGGGACTACGACCTCTGGCACAACGACAACCAAATTGGCGGCAAAACCGGCACCACTTCCAACTACTCCGACGGCTGGTACATGGGCATGACCAAAGACCTGATGACCGGCGTGTGGGTGGGCGGCGAAGACCGCAGCATCCACTTCGTGGGTTCGCAGCAGGGCGAAGGCGGCCGCACGGCTCTGCCCATCTTCGGCAAGTTCATGGAGAAAGTTTATAAGGACAAAGAGCTGGGCTACACGCCCGGCCACTTCCCCAAGCCCTCCGTCAAAATTGTCAAGAAATACAACTGCGTGTCGCCATCCGAGCCGCGCCGCCGCGCCGAAGCCGTGGACACC
>JBBQSQ010000105.1:0-15858 GCA_038213745.1 Cytophagales bacterium | reverse complement strand
AGCGATGCCATCTCGGATAAAATTACGGTGCGCGTGAAAGGCCAGGATACCTTCTCGGGCGCTGATATTGCCAAGTTCGCCAGCGGCTTCGAAGTACTGAACCCCGACCACGTTATCGCCCACCTGGACCCCAGCACCGAGCTGGAGTTTGAGCTGACGATTGCCCGGGGCCGTGGCTACGTGCCCGCCGACGAGAACAAGCCGGCTGACCAGGTTTTCGGTCAGATTGCGATTGATGCTATCTACACGCCCATTAAGAACGTGAAGTACAGCATTGAGAACACCCGCGTGGAGCAGAAGACGGACTACGAGAAGCTCGTTATCGAGATTCAGACCGACGGCTCGATTCACCCGGAGGAGGCGCTGAAAGGTGCGGCCAACATCCTCATTCAGCACTTTATGCTGTTCTCGGACAACACGATGACCCTCGAAGGTCCGCGCGTGACCGAAGACGAGCCGATTGATGAGGAAACCATGCAGATGCGCAAGATGCTCAAGACTCCGCTGGAGGACATGGAGCTCAGCGTACGCGCCAAGAACTGCCTCAAGGCAGCCGACATCAAGACGATGGGCGAGCTGGTGACCTTGGAGATTGCCGACATGATGAAGTTCCGCAACTTCGGCAAGAAGAGCCTGACCGAGCTGGAAAACCTTGTTGAAGAGCGTGGTTTGGAGTTCGGGATGGACCTGGGTAAGTATCGCCTGGACGAAGACTAGGGTTTATAATGTGGAGATGTGATAATGTGGAAATGTGAGCTTCGCTGCTCGGTTTTCATCTTCACATCTCCACATTGCTTTTACATACATTTTCACATTTATCCACAGTGTGCCCAAGGGGCAGCGGTTCTAATGAGGCTTTCGTGGCCCGCCGTGGTCGCCGCCCGCAAGCACACACTTTTTCAAACGACCAATGCGTCACGGAAGAAAAATCAACCACTTGGGCCGGACTACCGCCCACCGCCACGCCATGTTGTCGAACATGTCGTCTTCGCTCATCCTGTACAAGCGCATCACCACCACGGTGGCCAAGGCGAAGGCCCTGCGTAAGTACATCGAGCCCCTGCTGACCAAGTCGAAAGACGATACGACGCACTCGCGCCGCATGGTGTTCGCTGCGCTGCAGGACAAGGAGTCGATTAAGGAGTTGTTTGGCAACATTTCGGGCAAAATTGCTAACCGTCCCGGTGGCTATACCCGCATCCTGAAGCTGAGCGATACCCGTCTGGGTGACAACGCTGAGATGTGCATCATCGAGCTGGTTGACTTCAACGAGACGCTGATGGACGCCAAGACGGCTGCTGCTGAAAAGGCTACTGCTACGACTCGCCGTTCGCGCAGCCGTGGTGGCAAGAAAGCTGCTGGTGACGCTGCTACTTCGGCTACCGAAGTAACCGGCGAAGCTGTTGCTCCTAATGCAGTCGTTGAGCAGTCGGCTCCGGCTGACACGGCTACCGAAACCGTTAAGGATGGCGAGAGCCGCGAAGAGGCTAAGGCTGACGAAGCTGGTGCTTAGTTCGTAGCGCAAGCTAGATATTGAAAGGGGACGTGCCATGTGGTACGTCCCCTTTTTTATGCGAAAAATTCTGGCAAGCTACAGCAATTCGTACGGCTTCTCAGGGCAGGTTCAATCGTTAGCACAAGCTGTACGTGCTATCGCTGGAGCTGTTGCAGAACGTTCTTTTAGGATAGGAGTCGTGCTTATGCCGGCTGATTCCCGTACGTTTGCAGCATATTTAACCGTTTACAAAACGACTTGCTATGAGCTTCATCTCGCAAATTCACGCTCGCCAGATTTTTGATTCCCGCGGTAATCCGACGGTGGAAGTAGACGTAACGCTTGACTCGGGGGTGGTCGGCCGCGCGGCCGTACCGTCGGGCGCTAGCACAGGCAAGCACGAGGCCGTGGAGCTGCGCGACGACGACCAGTCAATGTACATGGGCAAAAGCGTGCTGAAAGCGGTGGAGAACGTTAATTCCCGCATTGCGGAAGAATTGGTGGGCTTTTCTGTGTACGAGCAGGCGCTGCTCGATAAAATTATGATTGAGCTGGACGGCACGCCGAACAAAGCCAATCTAGGCGCAAACGCCATTTTGGGTGTGAGCCTGGCCGCTGCTCGCGCCGCTGCGCAGGATGCGGGCATGCCGCTATACCGTTACATCGGTGGGGTGGGAGCTTCGACCTTACCCGTGCCGATGATGAACATCCTGAACGGCGGTTCGCACGCCGATAATTCGATTGACTTTCAGGAGTTTATGATTATGCCCACGGGCGCGTCTTCCTTCTCGGAGGCATTGCGTTGGGGCACGGAGATTTTCCACCACCTGAAAAACGTGCTCAAGAAGCAGGGTTTCAGCACCAACGTGGGCGACGAAGGTGGTTTTGCCCCGAACATCAAGTCGAACGAGGAAGCTATCAAGATTGTGCTGCAGGCCATTGAAACGGCTGGCTACCGTCCCGGCGAGGACGTGTTCATTGCGATGGATGCGGCCGTGTCGGAGTTTTACGAGGACGGCATGTACCACTTCAAGAAGAGCACCGGCGATAAGTTGACTTCGAGCCAGATGGTAGACTACTGGGCGGATTGGGTGAAGAAATACCCCATTATCAGCTTGGAAGATGGTATGGACGAAGACGACTGGAGCGGCTGGAAATTCCTCACCGAGCGCGTGGGCAAGCAAACCCAACTGGTGGGCGACGACTTGTTCGTGACCAACGTGGACCGCTTGCAGCGCGGGATTGATGAAGGCATTGCTAATGCCATTCTCATCAAGGTGAACCAGATTGGTACGCTGACGGAAACCATCGCCGCTGTGAACCTGGGCCGCCGCAATGGGTACAAGTCCATCATGAGCCACCGCTCGGGTGAAACGGAGGACAGCACGATTGCCGACCTGGCTGTGGCCTTGAATACCGGCCAGATTAAGACGGGTTCGGCTTCGCGTTCAGACCGGATGGCCAAGTACAATCAGCTGCTCCGCATTGAGGAGGAGCTGGGCGAAGTGGCTTACTTTCCGGGTAAGAAGATGTAGCTCCCTTTAAAGAAAAAATGCTCGAACGGCCGGTTTTGCGTGAGCGAAACCGGCCGTTCTTGTATCTTTAGCCTGATGCAACTACCTCCTTTTGTTTCGCCGGTGCTGCGGGTGGTCCGCAGCTTCTATTTCCTCACCGGGGTGGGGTTCCTGGTTTGGATGCTGGTGTTTGACGCCAATGACTTGGGCAAGCAGTTTGACATCTACCAGAAGTGGAAGGACTTGCGCAATGAAAAACAGTACTACCTCGATAATATTGAGGTGGTGAAACGCGACCGGGCCGAGCTGATGAGTTCGCCGGCGCTGCTGGAAAAATTTGCGCGGGAGAAATACCTGATGAAGCGGCCGGGGGAGGATGTGTTCGTGCTCGTGCCCACTACGGCCGAGTAGCCAGCCTGTGCGTAGTTGGCTGTGCTTTGGATTGGTGCCGCTACGGGTGGCCTTAGCGCTGGTGTTGGGCACAGCGGTGCCGTTTTCCGCGGCCGCGCAGGCCCACCGGCTAAGCCAGAGCCAAGCAGCGGGACAATTCTTGAAAGCGGTACTGCGCGCCGATTATCGCACGGCCTATGGGCACTTGGCTCCAGAGGTGCGGCAGGGAATAACGCTGGGGCGGTTTGAGGCAGTAGCCCGGCCCCTCTGGAAGGCAGGGCAGCGGCCTGTGCCGCGCATAGAACTGTACAAACTGGGGATGCGGCTGGGCGATGGCGGGGCGTCGCGGCTGTTCTACGACTTCTCCTTTGCCGCTGATTCGGTGCGTAAGCCGCCGTTGGTTTTGTTGGAAGTCACGTTTCGGGACACCGCATCGCGTGCCGTTCTGGGGTTTGGCTTGCGGCCTAGTAGGCCGTTAGGCAAGCCAAGAAACCCAGTTGGTAACCCTAAAAAATAAGCTTTGCTATTTGGTTAGGCCAATGATTTATTATTGGACCGGTGAGGACTTTTGACCGGGCACAAAACTGGTTTTGTGCCCGGTTGTGCTGGGAAATCAAATTTAGCCGATTTTCTTGCCGGCCATGGCTTGCTGAATGGAAATATTCATCACCCGCTCGGCGTAGGGCCGGGTTAGCTCGTCCAGCTCGTCCATGGCTTTGAGGATGGGGTCGCGCTCGGTACCGGCCAAGGCGGTGCGCACGGTTTCAACTTGGGCTTCGGTAGCGGTCAACTCGTCGGGGGTGAGATGCTCGCGGTTTTTGCGGGTGAAGTTGCTAACTTGGTAAAGCAGCTGCTCGGCGGCGGTGCGGGCCTCAATGAGCAGGCGGGCGGCTACGTCGTCCTTGGCATTGACGAGGGAATCCATTAGCATTTGCTCTACTTGCTCGTCGGTGAGGCCGTATTGGGGCTTGATTTCGACTTGCTGGCGGGTATTGGAGCGGAGCTCAATGGCTTCGACTTGCAGGATGCCATCGGCATTGAGCAGGAAATTGACGTCGACTTTGGGCAAGCCGGCGGGCATGGCGGGCAGCCCGGTGAGCGTGAATTCGCCCAATTTGCGGTTCTGGCTCACGAGGTCGCGCTCGCCTTGGTACACGGCAATTTTCAAGTTCACCTGGCCGTCGACGCTAGTGGTGTACTGACGGCCGGCTTTGGTGGGAATTTTGGAATTACGCGGGATGATGGGGTCGAGCAGGCCGCCCAGGGTTTCAATGCCCAGCGTGAGCGGCGTTACATCGAGCAGCAACACGTCGCGCCGGTTGCCGGCCAGGATGTCGGCCTGAATGGCAGCACCAAGGGCTACTACTTCGTCGGGGTTGAGGGAGTTATTGGCCGGTTGGCCGAAGAATTCCGACACGGCTTCGTACACGAGTGGCACGCGGGTCGAGCCGCCCACCAGCAGCACGGCATCGAGTTTAGGGTAGGAGGGCAAAGGGGTAGGAGGGTAGGAGGTATTATTTCCCGCCTCATCATTGCCTTCATCCTCTCCTACCCCCTTGCCCTTAAACCCTTCCAAATTGGCATCATCTACGGCCTGGCGGCAGGCGGCGATGGTACGCGCTACCAATGGGCGAATAAGGTCGTTGAACTGCGTTCGGGTGAGGGTGACGGGGATGTTCTGGCCCGTTTCGTTGGTGAGGTGGGTGGTGAAATCGTCGTGCTGGCTGAGGTATTTCTTGGCCATTTCGGCGGCCAGCCGCAGCTGCTGTTGCAGGTGGGGGTTGGTTTGGAAAGCGGCGGGCAGGGCGAACTGCGCCTGCCAGTGGTCGGACACGGCCCGGTCGAGGTCGTCGCCGCCGAGGTAGGTGTCGCCGTTGGTGCTTAGGACTTCAAAAATACCTTGCTGAATGCGCAGGATACTGATGTCGAACGTGCCGCCGCCGAGGTCATATACGGCCACGGTTTTCTCCTCAGCAGGGTCGAGGCCGATGCCGTAGGCCAGGGCGGCGGCGGTGGGCTCGTTCACAATGCGCAGCACTTCGAGGCCGGCGAGGCGGCCAGCGTCGCGGGTGGCCTGGCGCTGGGAGTCGTTAAAATACGCCGGCACGGTGATGACGGCGCGGTTGACGGGCGTTTTGAGGGCGTGCTCGGCGCGGGCGCGCAACTCCTTAAGGATGTCGGCCGACAGCTCGATGGGGGAGAAGAACCGGTCATCGACGCGGATTTTCACCAGCCCTTCCGAGTTATCATCGATGACTTTGTAGCCGAGCTGGGTGGCGTGCTGGCCGAGGTCGCGGTAGCTTTTGCCCAGCAGGCGCTTCACCGAATAAATGGTGCGCTGCGGGGCCGTGAGGAGGAATTCACGGGCTTCGGTACCGATGATGGGGTCGACCCCGTCGGTAGGGAAGTGCACGATGGACGGTACGATGCTGCCCCGGCCCTGGTCGTTGATGGCCACGGGCTGGCGGCTTTCGGGGTGCACATAGGCCACGAGGCTGTTGGTGGTGCCCAGGTCGATGCCGACGATGATTTCCTCCTGTTGGAGGCTGCCGGTGGCGATGTTGATAGCTACTGAAGCCATAAAGTATAGCGAGGACTGCCATTGCAGACGGCCCGAAAAAGTAATAAAGAGCTACCTGTCGGCGCTGCTGCAAAAGTAGGGGTTAAACCTGCCAGGTGGCGGAAGGATGCGGGACGCGGAAAGGATGCTTGAAAATGCCTGAATCTTATTGTACAATAATATTTATTTTTCAAACCAAACGCGACCATTAACTCGTAGGAACAAGCACAACCTGCAATCGATTGAAAAATCTAGATTTAGGTATTTGCCATTGTTTGATTCCACTTTTTACCAACCCGTTTCTGTTTATGAAAAACCTGCTTACTCGTCCTCTCTTTCACGCGGCGCTGCTCGCAACCTCGGTAGGGGGCATACTGGCTTGGAGTGGCCAGCAGAACACGCTCGAAGCCTCGAGCCACCGCGAAGCCCCGCTGATTGCCGACGACCCGCTGGCTGACAACACCGACCTGTACGCCTTCCGCAGCCCGGACTCGCCCACCAACGATGGCAACGCCAGCGTGACGATTATCGCCAACTACATTCCGTTGGAGCTGCCCCAGGGTGGACCGAACTACAACACTTTTGGCGAGAACGTGCGCTACGAAATTCACGTGAAAAACGGCACGGCCGGCAACGCGGGCGACGACATTACCTACCGCTTTACTTTTTCGCGCACCAACCAAGACCCGACCACCTTTTTCAACATTCGCCTGGGCCAGCAAAACCTGAAAACCACCTACACCTGCGAGAAAAGCGTGGGTGGGGGGGCCTTTACCAGCATTGTGACCAATGGCGTGGTGCCGCCGCCCAACGTCGGCCCACGGTCCATTTCGGCCCGGGTAACGGTACCCGGCGTGGGTACCAACGTGCCCGCCGGCCTCGGCGCGGCCGATTACGCCAGCCTGGTGACCGGCGCGGTGCAAACGCTGGCCGACGGCACCAAAATCTTCTGCGGCCCGACCGATGACCCGTTTTTCGCCGACCTCGGCGGCATTTTCGATTTGGGTGGCATCCGGGTGCCGGGTTCGGCCCGCGACGGGCTGGCCCGCAAGAACACGCACGCCATCGCGCTGCAAGTGCCGGTGTCGGTGCTGAAAAAAGCCACCGCGCCTGCGCTCACCACCACCACCAGCATCCTGGACGGCAACTTCATAATTGGCGTGTGGGCCTCCGCCAGCCGGCCCGCTACCCGCGTGCTGTCGACTACGGGTGCCGCCTCCACGTTTTCGGGCAACTTCGTGCAGGTGTCGCGCATTGGCATGCCCCTGCTGAACGAAGTTATCAACCCCATTGGGTCCAAGGATGCTTGGAATGCCGGTTCGCCCTACACCGAAGTGGCCCTGACCGATGACTACCTCTCGAATCCGGAGTTGAGCCTGTACATGGCTGATAACGCCCCCGTGGCCCCGGCCGCGCCCAAAGTAGCCGGCCAGACGTACTACGGCGAGGCCATAGCGGGCCTGGGCCCGTTGCGCATTCAGTCGAAATCCCTGGCCGGGCAGGCCCTGTTGGGCGGTGCCAGCTTCGCGGGCTTCGACTTCCGCAACGGTGCGGCTGGTTTGAGCGGCCTGGCCGGCAATGCTTTGCTGGACAACACGGCACTGGCTGCTACCGGACCTACCCCGTTCGGCCCGTACCTGCTGCGCGCTGGTAAGCCGCGCTCGGTCGATATTCTGCCCATCTTCCACACCGGCGTGCCAAACGCCATTCCGTACCAGCTGGCCACGGGCAAAGGCGGCAACCCGCTGGCCGCTGGCAAGCCATTCATCAACAACTTCCTGCTGGTGGGAACCGCGGCCAACAACCCCGGCGGCGACATGCTGCGCCTAAATATGGCCGTGCCCCCCACGCCCCGCAACTCGGCTGACTTCAGCTCGGAAGGCCTGCTGGCCGCCGCGGTCCTGGGCCTGACCAACCCCACGTACAATGCCAGCGCGGCCATTCAGTTTATCCCGAACATGGACGGCTTCCCCAACGGCCGCCGCCTGGAGGATGACGTGACCCGTATTGAATTGCAAGCCGTGGGTGGCGTGGTGCTGGCCGCCATTGGCCTCTGGTACGACGACTACACGCCCGCCAGCACCACGCCCGTTACGGCCCAGCTTGGCAGCGTGCTGAATTTCAACGCCGGGGTATCGGCCAACGATACCACGTTCCGCGCCGCATTCCCCTACGCCCAGACGCCTTGGAGCGGTACCACGGCTCAGCGCGTCGCCCTGGCCCAGCGTTCGAGCAGCCTCGGCCTCTCGCCGAATCTGGTGGTGGCCCAGGCTTACCCAAACCCCTTCATTGACCGTACCACGTTGCATTTTGAACTGCCCATTAAAGGCAGCATGACCCTCGTTGTCAGCGATGCAATGGGCCGCAAAGTTGCTACTGTGGCAAAAGACAAGTCTTTTGCTGCCGGAACCAACGAGCTGATTTGGCAGCCGGGCCGCGAAGTGGTGCCCGGCATCTACATTGCCACGCTCTATAGCGGCCGCACGGTAGTGCAATCGGTGCGCATCGAACGCAAGTAAACCGTTGTAGCCATCGAAAAAAGAGCCGTCTTCGGAGCCTGTAGCAGGTCCGGGGGCGGCTCTTTTTCGTAGCTTTCCAGTGCACGTTGAGGCAGCGCATCTACTTCTGCAGGAATGCCCTTTTTTGTTCTGTTTTACTTAATTCCTTTCTGTCTTGAAAAAGTATCTATATCCCGGCTTGCTACTTGTTTTCGGCATAATGGCTGCCGGCATCTTTTTCTTTAAAAAACCTGCGGTGGGCCTGCCGGAACTCAAAGCCCGGCACGGCGACCTAGCCGCTGGCGGCGAGTGGGTGAACACCAAAGCCGCCATTGGAACCCTGCTGGCTAAGCTGCGCAGCAACCCTGATGACCATAAAAGCCGCCTGCTGCTGGCCCAGGCTTACATGCAGGAAGGCCGCGTGACCGGCGACCACAGCTACTACGACGGTGCCGCCATGGAGCTGCTGGAAACCGTGCTGCAAGCCGAGCCTGAAAACTTTGAAGCGCTGTGCTGCAAAGCCTCGCTGTGCCTCACGCAACACCATTTTGCCCAGGGGCTGGGTATTGCCGAGCAGGCACAAAAAATAAACCCCAACAGCGGCTTCGTATACGGCCTGCTGACGGATGCCAACGTGGAAATGGGGCACTACGCCGAAGCCGTGAAAATGGCCGACAAGATGAACACCGTGCGCCCCGACCTGGCCGCTTACGCCCGGGTGAGCTACCTGCGCGAGATTTATGGCGACATGCCGGGGGCCATTCAGGCCATGGACATGGCGGCCAAAGCCGGCTACATGGGCCTGGAGCAAACGGAGTGGACCCGCGTGGCCCTGGGCCATTTGTACGAGGTGAGCGGCGACACGGCCCACGCCCGCGCCTACTATCTCATGTCGTTGGCGGCGCGGCCGGGCTATGCCTACGCCCTGGCCGGTGTGGGCCGCGTGGCTGCGGCCCGTAAAGACTATGCGCAGGCCATCGAGCTGTACCAGCAGGCCCGTATTACGGTAAAGGATTACGCGTTTGCCGATGAGTTGACGGACCTGTACCGCCTGAACGGCCAGCCCGACGAATCGAAGAAGATGGCCGAGGAGTCCATCGACATGCTGGCCAGCGCGGCCAAGGAGGCAGACGACAACGAGCAAATGGGCCATTACGCTGACCGGGAGCTGGCCTACGCCTACCTAAAAACCAACGAGTTGGACAAGGCCCTGGAGCACGCCAAAATTGAGTACGCTCGCCGCCCCGACAACATCGACGTGAACGAAACCATGGCATGGGTACTCTACAAACGAGGCGAATTTGCCGAAGCGCAGAAGTACATGCAGGTGGCCCGCCGCACGGGTTCCAAAAACCCGGTGCTGCTGTGCCGCGCCGGCCTCATCCTCAGCAAGCTGGGCAAAACGGCTGAGGGCGAAACCCTCATTGAGAATTCGTTGAAAACCGCGCCCTACCTGAACCCGGAAGTTGAGGCGGAAGGCAAGAAACTCCTGGCCGCCCGCTAGTATGAAACCCACCGGACCGCTGCACGGAATGAGCCTGCCGCGCCGCGCCCTGGTGGCGCTGCTGCTGCTGGCTGTGCTGGCCCTGCCGGCCGCCGCGCACGTCCTCAACACGGACCTTAGCAAACTCTCGCGCACCGAGATTTTTGGGACCTACCTTAAACTGGGGTTCACGCACATTATTCCGCTGGGGTTCGACCACATTCTGTTCATCATCAGCCTCTACATTCTGGAGCCGCGCCTGAAGCCGGTGCTCATGCAGGCCACGGCGTTCACGGTGGCGCACTCCATCACGCTGGGGCTGGCCATGTATGGGTTTATTCGGCCGCCGTCGGCCATTATTGAGCCCATTATTGCGCTTTCCATTCTATTTGTAGCTATTGAAAACATCATCACCGACCGGCTGAATCCATGGCGCTTGGTTATTGTGTTCGGGTTTGGGTTGGTGCACGGCATGGGGTTCGCCAGCGCCCTCACGGGGCTGGGGCTGCCCCAGAAGGACTATTTCGGCTCCCTTATTTCCTTCAACGTGGGCGTGGAGTTGGGCCAGGTTTCGGTGATTTTGCTGTGCTGGGCGCTGGTAGGGCGCTGGGCGGCCCACAAAACCTGGTACAAGCAGCGGGTGGTTATTCCGGTGTCCATCGTTATCGGATTGGTGGCGGCGTACTGGACGGTGGAACGTGTCTTTTTTACCTGATTTACCTGATTTACCTGATTTAGCTGATTATGCGCCGTTCGCTTCTCGTGTTGCTGTTGCTCGCCAACTACCTGCTGGTAGTGGGGGCCGGCCTCGTGGAGCGCCCGGCCCGCGTGATAGACCGACCCTTTGCCTACGTGCATAGCCCGGATTGCCAGCTGCGGCACACCTTGCGCCTCGCCTGTTTTGACGACTGCAACGGCGTGCAGTACACCGTGAAAAAAACCGGTGAGCGGCTGCCCTTGCAGCACCTTCTCTCTTCCCTAAAAGGCCTGGATTTGCACTGCTTGCCCGAGGCGCAAGTGGCCTTCGCTACGCCAGTCTTCCGCTTCACGCGCTCCCGCACGGTGGCCCGCGAAGCAGCCGTGCCCATTGGGTATTGCGGCGAGATTGACCTGCCGCCCCGCCGGGGATAAGTTGCGTTTGCGCCCCGTTTGGTGTTCGACTCGAAGCCAGACGGAGCTACCGGTGCTACCTGCTAAGCAGGTGCACCATCTCGCCTTATCCTTCAATCGACGCTGTGCCGGGGCTATTTCCAGTCCGGCCGCCGTCTCTTTTCCGGCTGTATGAATCGTTGTTATTTACTGAAAATTGAGGGCTTGCTGCGGCGGCTTTCAATGTGGGGGCTGCTCGTTGTGGCCTGTCTGCTGGCCACCAGCGCCAGTGCCCAAAACACCGCTACGCTGCGCGGTACCGTGGCCGACTCGCTTTCCGGCCAGTCGGTAGCGGGCGTGAGCGTGGGCTTGCAAGGCCAGCCCGGCGGCACGGCCACCGATGCGCTGGGCAATTTCCGACTGGGCGGCCTTGCGGCGGGCTCATACACACTGCGCGTAGGAGCCCTGGGCTACCGCGCCCAAGTAGTGCCCGTGACCCTGAAGGCCGGCGAAAGCCAACGCCTGGCCCTGCGCGTGGCCACCACCACGCTTAGCCTGGCCGAAGTGACGGTGAGCCAGCCCCGCGACCCCAACCAAAGCCTGGCCGCCATTTCGCACATCGACCAGGTGCTGCGGCCCCTGAACTCGGCCCAGGACCTGTTGCGGCTGGTGCCGGGGCTGTTTATCGCGCAGCACGCCGGCGGCGGCAAAGCTGAACAGATTTTCCTGCGCGGCTTCGATTGCGACCACGGCACCGACTTTGCCGTAAGCATCGACGGGCTGCCGGTGAACATGGTGAGCCACGCCCACGGCCAGGGCTACGCCGATTTCCACTTCGTAATTCCCGAAACGGTGGAGCAGCTGAAGGTGTACAAAGGCCCCTACACGGCCCGATTTGGGGACTTCGCCACGGCGGGCGCGGGCGAGTTCATCACCAAAACCCACCTCGACCACAGCCAGGTGAAGCTGGAAGTGGGCCAGTTCGACACCCGCCGGGCACTGGTCATGCTGGACCTGCTGGCCGACCACCACCTGCTCAGCAAGCGGCCCGAAAGCGCCTACGTGGCCGCCGAGTACAACTTCACCAACTCGTATTTCGATGCCCGGCAGCACTTCAAGCGCTTCAACGGCATTGCCAAATACACCGGCCAATTCTCGGAGAATACCTCGCTGACGTTGCTGGGCTCGCATTTTACGTCGAACTGGGACGCCAGCGGCCAAATACCCGAGCGGGCCGTGAAAACCGACAGCATTTCGCGCTACGGCAGCATCGACCCCAGCGAGGGCGGGCGCACCAGCCGCACCAACGCCAGCATCGTGCTCACCACCGCGCTGCCGCACGATGCCGTGCTGCGCCAGCAGGCGTACTATTCCAAGTATGATTTCAGCCTGTTTTCCAACTTCACCTTCTTTCTGAACGACCCAGTGAAGGGCGACGAAATTAACCAGACCGACAACCGGCACCTCTTTGGCTACACCGCCACCTACGACCGCGACGACCAGCTGGGCAGCCGCACCCTGCACAGCACCATGGGCGTGGGCACCCGCAACGATTTTTCTGCCCTGACCCTGCGCCACGCCGTGAAGCGCCAAATTACCGATACCACCACCGTGGGCCAGCTGTTTGAGCAAAACATCAACGCCTACCTCGACGAAACCCTGACCCTCACCGACCGCCTCACGGTGAACGCCGCCGTGCGGGCCGACTTTTTCACCTTCGATTTCCGGGGCCAGCTGGCCAACGAGGCTACCCGGGTGCTGGAGCCGCTGCGGGGCCGCGTGGCCCACGCCCGCGTTTCGCCCAAGCTGAACCTCTACTACCAGCTCACGCCCATGGTGCAGCTGTTTGCCCGCTCCGGCCTTGGGTTTCACTCCAATGATGCCCGCGGCGTGATTCGCGACGCCAACGCCAGCGTGCTGCCCCGCGCCCTGGGCTACGAAGTGGGCAGCACCTTCAAACCCCTGCCCAGCCTGGTGGTGAACGCCGCCCTCTGGAGCCTGCACTTACAAGACGAGCTGGTGTACGTGGGCGACGAGGGCGTGACCGAGAGCACCGGCCCCACCCAGCGCTACGGCGTGGATTTGGCCGTGCGCTACCAGCTCAGCCGCCGCTTGTTTCTCGACACCGACCTCAACTACAACCACGGCCGCCAGCTCGACGCGCCCGAGGGGGCCGACTACATCCCGCTCGCGCCCACATTCACCACCATTGGCGGCCTCACCTACAAGCAGCCCAATGGCCTGAGCGGCAGCCTGCGCTACCGCCACATCGACTCGCGCCCGGCCAACGACGACGGCAGCATCACGGCCCGGGGCTACTTCCTGCTCGATGCCGTGCTCAGCTACACCACGGCGCGTTTCCAGCTGGGGGCCACCGCCGAAAACCTCTTGAACGTGAAATGGAACCAAGCCCAGTTTGCTACCCAAACCCGCCTGCCCGGCGAACGGGCCCAGGGCTTTGACGAGCTGCATTTCACGCCCGGCACGCCGTTTTACGCCAAGCTGAACGCCAGCGTGTTTTTCTAGTATCAGGAGTGAATCAATGGCAGCCGAGGACGGTCCCGCCGGCGCGGCCGCCAGACTCTTAACCCAAAAGCGCCTTTACAATTAGTTGGGAAGGCGCTTTTGGGTTAAGAGTCTGGACAAAGCCCCTGAGGCGCTGCGTCCCGGCGCTGTTCATTTTTAATGCAGCGAGGTTTTGTCCCCCCTGCCCGCTGGCCGAGCCCGCGCCGTCGTTGCGGTTCAGCAGCAGGTTCTGGATGGCTTCGGTGCCGGTGGCAGCACGGCCACGGCGCGCAGTAGCTCGTACTTGGTGCCTATGCAAGTAGTAGGGAAACCTCTTCGCCACTTATCGCTCAAGTCGTAGTTTTCGAAAGAAGAGTAGCCGCTGCGGCCCCTCGGTGGCAAATACCGCGGCCGGCCGTACTTTCAGGGCATGGTTAGGTTGAGAGCACTGCGGAAGATGGCCAAAGCGGCGGCAAGAAGAAGCCTGGCACTACGCCTTGCCGCCGGGGTGCTGGTGGCTGGCTGCCAGCTGCGGGCCGAAGAGCCGCAGGCCCCCGGTACGCCACTGGCCCAGAGTGCCCCAGCCCCAGCGGCCGGTAACCAGCCCGTGGCCATCGCCGGGCCGGCCGTCGTTCCCGACTCGTTGCGCCCTACGCCCGTACCATCGCTGGCCGCCGTGCCCGATACCTTGCGCCAAGCCATTCGGCAGCTGCACGTTGCCCTCGGTCCCGATGCCGCCGAGCTGCGCCCCGAAGTACTGGCGCAAGCCTGCGTGGGCTACCTCACCCTGCACCCTACCGGCCGCATTGAGCGCGCCGGCCTGCTGGCCGTGGCCGACATGGACCTGCCCAACACCACCCAGCGCCTCTGGGTGCTTGATTTGGCTAACGCCCGCGTGCTGCACCGCAGCCTAGTGGCCCACGGCGAAGGCTCGGGCCACTTGCGCGCCACCCGGTTTTCCGACGAAGAAAAATCGGCGTGTACTTCGCTGGGATTTTACCGCACGGCCGGCACCTACGACGGCATTCACGGTTATTCGCGCCGCATTGAAGGGCTGGACAAAGGCCAGAATGCCAATGCCTTCGACCGCTACGTGGTGCTGCACGCCGCCGACTACGCCAGCCCCAAGTACGTGCAGCAATACGGCCACCTGGGCTACAGCCGCGGCTGCCCGGCCCTGCCGCCCGAGCAGTACAAAGCCATTATTGCCACGCTGCGGGTGGGCAGCCTGCTGCTCGTGAGTGGTCCCGGCCTGGCGTCGCGCTGGCTGGATGGGGAGGCGGCTGGCCGGCGGTTTTTGAAGCGCGGCTGGCGCTAGCCGGGCGGTGCCGGAACCCGACCGAGGAATTTTTTAAGGAGTCTCAGCGTTAATTATATATCCACCGAGGTTCCAAATCTCGTATATGGGTCTGAATCAGCTGTCGCATCTGCGGCGGCTGGTTCTTTTTAATCACCAGCCACTTAGATTATGCACCAGACCAGCGTAGTTCAGCGGAAACGAAAAGTACAGCGCCGTCAGCGCCTGGCGCGCCGGGTGTTGCCCTTTTTAGCGTCGTTGTTTTTAGCCACGCCCCTGGCCGGCCCCATCACCAAATCCATGGCGGGCGGCTCGTCGCGTAACGAACTGGCCGTGGCCAAGGCGTCATTCTCGCCGGAAGCCGTATTCGACCAGAAACTGCGGGCCACCTACAATGCCCTTGGGGCCGAGCAGGAAGGCTTGCGCTTCGAAACCTTCGCCAAGGCCATGACCGGCTACCTCAACCTGCAACAAGCTGGTAAACTAGCTGAAGACAAGCAGGTTCTGACGGTAATCGATTTCGACTTGCCATCGACCGAGAAGCGCCTCTGGGTGCTCGATTTGGCCAAAAACGACATCTTGTTTCATACTCTGGTGGCCCACGGCCACAACTCGGGCGAAAATGAAGCTACTAACTTCTCCAACACCGACCAAAGCAACATGAGCAGCCTCGGCTTTTACGCTACGGGCGGCGAGTATGAGGGCAAGCATGGCCATTCGCTCCGCTTGCAAGGGCTGGACGAGGGCTACAACACCAACGCCGCTGCCCGCTCGGTAGTAATGCACGGGGCTGACTATGTGAGTGAAGATTTTATTAAGCAGAACGGCCGCTTGGGCCGTAGCCTTGGCTGCCCCGCGCTGCCGATGGACCAGTATTCCCAGATTATTGATGCGGTAAACGGGGGTACCTGCTTGTTCTTGAACAAGTCGGATGCTGGCTACTCTTCACGGTTTTTGACCCAGGAAGTAGCGGTTGCGGCCTTGGTGCCATCAACCGCCCACGGGCGGTCGGAGACAGTCGTGTTGC
>JBBQSQ010000104.1:0-15913 GCA_038213745.1 Cytophagales bacterium | reverse complement strand
CGGGCATGAGGAGGTCGTTGCCGGCTTGAAGCTGACCCACGGCATTTTTGCCACCGTACCAGTCCGTCATCACCAAGCCCTTAAAGCCCCATTCCTGGCGTAGCAGCGTGGTCAGCAAGTCCGGGCTTTCGGAGGTGTAGGTACCGTTCACGCGGTTGTACGACGACATCACCGTCCAGGGCTGCGACTGGCGCACGGCAATCTGGAAGCCTTTGAGGTACATTTCGCGCAGGGCCCGCTCACTCACCTGCGAGTTCATTTTCATGCGGTTGAACTCCTGGTTATTGACCGCGAAGTGCTTGATGGAAGTGCCCACACCGTTCGACTCGATGCCGTTCACGAAGGCCGCCGCGATGTTGCCGGTCACCACCGGGTCTTCAGAATAATACTCGAAGTTGCGCCCGCCCAGCGGGTTGCGGTGAATATTCAGGCCGGGGGCCAGTAGCACGTCAATGCCAAACGCCCGCACCTCGCTGCCAAAGGCTACGCCCACGCGGTGCACGAGGGCCGTGTCCCAGCTCGAAGCCAGCAGCGTGGCCACCGGAAAGGCCGTGGCGTAGTAGGTTTTGGTGCTGTCGCCGCCGCGAACGGGGTCGATGCGCACGCCCGCCGGCCCATCCGAGAGCGTGAGCGAGGGAATGCCCAGCCGGGGTACGGCGTGCGTGCGGCCGGCCGCGCCGGGTATCTTTTCCGGCACTTTGTCGTCGCCGGCCATCCCCGGCGGCAGCAGGCCCGGCGGAAACCCAGCCGGGTAAAAGCCCATGCCCACCACCAGCTGCACCTTTTCATCGGGCGTGAGGGCCGTGAGTACTTCCTTCAGCGGGGCCTTGCCGAGCTGGGGCAGGCCCGGGGCTTGGGCCGCTGCCGGGCCGCTGCCCACCCCGGCCACCACCAACAGGCCGAAGCCGGCCACCGGCCCGCCCAACCAAGCAAAAAGTGGTTTTGATGCGCTCATCAGGGGTGGGGGAATGGGAAAGCGTGAGAAAGACAACGCAGGGTTTTACGCGCCAACGCAGGGCGGCCGCTCGGAAAATACAACGCCGGCTGGCAAGCAAGATAAATAAACTGGCTCCAAAATAAACGTTTGGTTAGCAGTTACTCACCGGACTTTGCAAACGATTTTGTGCCATATTTACGCTGGTAAATGTATAAATTTTTTGTTAATGTGTATACATTACGCATTCAATTTTTTCGGCATTAATGAACAGCTCCCAAGAAGTCGTGGATTTTGTCGACAACGGCTACAAAAGCTACTTGCCGCACCTGTCCATCGACTGCGTTATTTTCAGCTACCACGAGCTGCGGTTGAAAGTGCTGCTCATTCGCTACCACGGTCATCATCAGTTCAGCGTGCCGGGGGGCTTCATCCGGCGGCACGAGGCGTTGACGGCCGCCGCCTACCGCATTCTGGCGGACAAAACGAACATCACCGAACTGTTTTTGCAGCAGTTTTATACCTTCGGCGACAGCCCCACCCGGCTGAGCCGCATCGAGATTCAACAAAACCACAACAAGGCCTACGCCAAAGCCAACGTGGCCCTGCCCGAAGACCACTGGCTGGCCGAGCGCACCCTGTCCATTGGCTACTTTGCCCTGGTCGACTATGCCAGTGTGCGCGTCACGCCCGAGTTTCTGGTGGAGGAATACGACTGGCGCGACGTCAATTACATTACGCCGCTGCAGTTCGACCACAATGAAATCATTGAAAAAGCCGTGGTAGCCCTGCGGGCGCAGGTGTACCAGCAGCCCATTGCCCGCCAGCTGCTGCCCGATAAATTCACACTGCCTGAAATTCACGCGCTTTACGAAGCCCTGCTGGGCCAGTCGCTCGACCGCCGGAACTTCCGCAAGCGCCTCCTGGCCCTCGGGCTGATAACGCAGCTGGCCGAACAGCGAAAAATTGGTCCGCACCGCTCGCCTTTTTTGTATGAGTTCGCAGCGGATAGTCGCGCTGGTTAAGGCATGACGTTCTGGCCATACCCGCACAACTTTCCTTTCCCATTTCCCACCTCATAGCCACACCCACTTATGAGCCAGATTCCCGATTCGCCGACCCGGCGTGAGTTCCTGAAAAAGGGAGCGGTGGCCGCCGCCGCCTTCTACATTGTGCCGCGCTTCGTGCTCGGCGGGCGGGGCTACACCGCGCCCAGCGACCAGCTGGTGATTGCCGGGGTGGGCGTGGGCGGCAAAGGCGAAAGCGACCTGGCCGCGTTTGCCAAAACCGGCAAGGTGCGCATCTCCTACCTCTGCGATGTGGACGACCGCCGCGCCGCCCGCTCCGTGGCGGCCTTCCCGCAGGCCAAATACATCAAGGACTGGCGGCAGCTGCTGGACAAGGAAGCCAAAAACTTCGACGCCGTATCCGTGGCCACCCCCGACCACAACCACGCGGCCGTGACCCTGGCCGCCATGCAATTGGGCAAGCACGTGTACGTGCAGAAGCCGCTCACACATGACATCTACGAGGCCCGCGCCCTCACCGAAGCCGCCAAGCGCTACAAGGTGGTGACCCAGATGGGCAACCAGGGAGCGTCCGGCGACGGCACGCGGCAGCTCCAGGAATGGTACGACGCCCACGTTATCGGCGAGGTGCACACCGTGTATTGCTGGACCGACCGCCCGGTGTGGCCCCAGGGCATTGCCTGGCCCACGCCGGCCGGGGGCGGCGTGCCCGCCGGGCTGGACTGGGACCTGTGGCTGGGCTCGGCCCCGGCCCGGCCCTACGTCGACCATCTGGTGCCCTTCAACTGGCGCGGGTGGTGGGAATACGGCACCGGCGCGCTGGGCGACATGGGCTGCCACCTGATGGAAGCGCCGTTCCGGGTGCTGAACCTGGGCTACGCCACGGCGGTACAGGCCAGCGTGGGCAGCGTGTACGTGGACGAGTTTAAGCGCGGGTACTTCCCCGAGAGCTGCCCGCCCTCCAGCCACGTTACGCTCACTTTCCCCAAAACCAACAAGACCAAGCACGAGGTAACCGTGCACTGGATGGACGGCGGCATTCAGCCCGAGCGCCCCGAAGAATTGGGCCCCAACGAGAAGTTCGGCGATGGCGGCAACGGCATCCTGTTCATTGGCAAAAAGGGCAAGATGATGGCCAGTACCTACGCCGCCGACCCGCGCCTGCTGCCCACCTCCCGCAACGCCGACGACCACACCAAGCCGCAACTGGCCCGCGTGCCCGACGGGGCCAACGGCCACTACGCCCAGTGGGTAGAAGCCTGCTTGGCCGGCTACGGTAACAAAACGGTTAGCTCACCCTTCGAGCTGGCCGGTCCGCTCACCGAGGCCTTGCTCATGGCCAACCTCGCCATTCGGGGCTACGACCTGCAACGTCCCAAAGCCACCGGCACTGGCATGGACTACCCCGGCCGCGGCATTGAACTGCTCTGGGACCCGCAGCAGCTGAAAGTGACCAACTTCGACGACGCGAACCGCTTCGTGAAGCGCGAATACCGGCCGGGCTGGAGCCTGGGCGCGTAGCCCCGGTACCGCACCCGGAGGTGGACGGAGTGCCCGACCGCCAAACCCCGGATTTCTGATTTTGCAATAGCAGCCACTTGGACCATGGTCTGAGTGGCTACTTTGTTTTCGGGTGATGAGTGGGAAGTGCGGATTGTTCAGCCTTCCCTTTCGGTGGAAGCAAAGGCTGGTTTCACTGTAGCTAGGGGCCCTCTTTTGGGAAGCCTTCGAGTGCTAAAATGTGCTATAAATTAGCTAGTTATATGATTTAAAAGGGGGTGGGGCTAGTAGGAGGACGCTGGGTACTGGACACTAGCCAAACAGTGTCGCAAATGAGATAGGCAGAAGGTTTATATAAGAGTATTGAAGAAAATAATGAATAAATAAAACTATATTATAAAAATAATAAAAATAATTATGTTATAATTACATTATGAAACTTGAATAAAGCTATGAATACCATCTTTCCATTTTATTCAGAAAACCCGGAAAGCAGTGGGTACCGGCTCTACCACACGCATCCGCGGTGCCGGGTTGCCCAAGGTATTGCTGATGCTGAACGGGTGCCCGGCACCGGTGAGGGCCGGCGCGAATGCCCGTTCTGCTTCTTGCTGAGCCAGTTTCAGGCCAACCGGGGCTTGCGTGGCAAACTACCGTCCGAACCAACCCAGGGCCAGGGCACTGTGCCCAACTGCGACAACGGAGCCGCCATGTCGCGGCCGGAACGCTCCTTCCACGTCTAGCGGCCCCGGCCGACAGGCCGCTACTGGCCGGGCAGGCAAATAATAAATTCGGTGAATTCCCCTTCCCGCGATTCGACCCCGAGGGTGCCGCCGTGGCCTTGCACGATGATGTCTTGGGAGAGCGCGAGGCCCAGGCCGGTGCCTTCGCCCGTGGGCTTGGTGGTGAAAAAAGGTTGAAATATTTTGTCCCGAACGGCGGGCGGAATGCCGGTGCCGTTGTCGCGCACCCGGATTTCGACGGCTCCGGCGGGCAGCTGGCGGGTGGTTACGATTACTTCGGGCACGTAGCTGGGCTCGTGGGCCTGCTGGCGCTGCTGCACCGCATAAAAGGCATTGGTAAACAGGTTGATGAACACGCGGCCCAGGTCGGATGCCGCGGCCGGGACGGGCGCAAGGTGGGGAGCCAGCCGGGTGGTGCGCGTGGCGGTGAAGCCCTTATTTTTGGCCCGGAGCCCCTGGTAGGCCAGGCGCAGGTATTCGATAAGCAAGGCGTTGAGGTCGAGCAGGGAACGCGGGGCGCTGCCATTGCGCGAGCGGGCCAGCATGTCGGCAATAATGGACGTGGCCCGCTGCCCGTGCTGGCTGATTTCGCGCATGTTTTGGCGCAGTCCCGCCAGCAGTACTTCCTGGCTGGAGTCGTGGCCGGGGGAGCGGCGGGGGGCGGCGTCGGTCATGTCGTCGATGAGCACGCTGCTCACTTCGGCGAAGTTCTTGACGAAGGCCAACGGGTTTTGCAGCTCGTGGGCAATGCCGGCGGTGAGCTCACCCAAAAACGCCATTTTCTCGCGCTGAACCAGTTGGTCCTGCGTTGCTTTGAGCTGGGTGAGGGCCTCGCCCAACTCATCGCGCTGGGTCGCTATTTGGGTGTTTTGGTCGTTGAGCTGCTGGTTGATGCGCTGCTTGAGGTAATTGTTGCGCCAAAGCAAGAGCAGGGCCGGTAGGGCGCTGGCCAGCGCGGCCAGTAGCCAGAGCTGGCGGCGCTCGGCGGCGGCCTGGGCCTGCTGGTCGCGGAGCTCTTGCTGGCGGAGGCGCTCGCTCACGTCCAGGGCCTGCACCTGGGTCGTTTTGGTCTTGCTAAACAGGCTGTCGCGGGTGGCGTTGGCCAGGGTGAGGTAGCGAAAAGCGGCCGCGCTATCGCGCCGGAGGGCACTGGCCGCCGCCAGAAACTGGCTGGCTTCCAGGATGCCCTTGGGGTAGGAGCCCTGCTGCCCGGCCGCCAGGGCCTGCCGCCCAAAGTAGCGGGCCGAATCGGTGGGGGCCGGCTCCGAAAGAAGAAACAAGCGGCCTTGCCCGAGGTAGGCGCGGCACAGCGCAAACGTGATGCGGGCCCCGCGCGCGCGCCGAATGCTGCGGTGGTAGTAGTACTGCGCCTGCTGCGGGTTGCCCAGCGCGGCGTAGATATTGCCCAAGGTGGCGGCATCGCCCACCTCGCTGGTCAGGTCGTGGTTGCGCAGGTCGAGGGCATAGCCCTGGGCCGAGTACAGCCGGGCCGAATCCAATTGGTTGAGCTGCTGGTAGGCGTTGCCGATATTGCCCAACACGCGGGTCAGGAGCTTGGCGTCGTGGCTTTGCTGGGCTACGGCGAGGGCGCGGGAAAAATAGGCGAGGGCCGGGCGGCTGTTGCCTTGTTCCCAATTGAGGTAGCCCAGGGCGTTGTTGGCCCGCCCGATTAGCTCCGGGTTGCCCAGGGTTTCGGCCAGGCGCAGGCCTTGCAGGCCTAGTTGCAGGGCGGCCGGGTAGTTGCCGGCCTCCCGAAACCCGGAGCCCAACCGCACCAGCGCCCAGCACTCGCCCCGCCGAAACCGGAGGTGCTGGGCCAGCAGCAGCGCTTGGCGGCCATAGGTGATGGTGGCCAGCGGGTCGGTCTGGGTGTGCTCGTAGGCCAGCTGGGCCAGCAGCAGCACGCGGCTAGAGTCGGGCGGAGCCGTGGTGAGGCGCTTGCGAAGGCTGTCTATCACGGCATCGGGCGGGGGCTGGGCTGTAGTAGATGGGTCGTGCCCGGCCGTGCCCAGTGCCAGCCACCACACCAGCAGCGTAATGTTTGTTGCCATAGGGGGAGGGGGTGCAGGCGAAATAATTAAGAGCCAGGGCAGTCAGCAGCCCGGCAGTTGCAGCGCATTGTTGTGCGAGAAAAAAGGCTAATTCAGCGACAGCAGTAGAAAAGTAAGTATTTCTACCAAAGTAATAAGATATAAGAATATAATACCCAATGCGGAATTGTTGGCTTGGTACCCGGGCGTTTGCGCCGGCCAGAAAGCATCTTTGCAGCTGTCGGCCCGCCACTTATTTTCTCGCCTTGCTTTTGCACCACCTTTTCAGGCTTGTTCGTTTGCGCCATTGGGTGGTGGGCAGCTTTTTCGGCCTGCTGGCGTTATTGGGCGTGGCCCTGCATCGGGACTACGGCATGAGCTGGGACGAGCCCGCCGACCGCCTCAACGCCTTCGTGAGCGCCAAGTACGTAGCCCTGCGTCTGGCCCCGGAGCTAGCCCGGCAGCAGGCCCGCTTTGCCGATATCCCCGACCTGCACCGGCACCGCGACGCCGACCATGGCGTGCTGTTCCTGCTGCCCTGGGTGGGGCTGGAGGCGCTGTTGCCCGGTACGGACCCCGCCGAATGGGCCTACCGCCGGCATTTGGTGGGCTTTCTGTTGTTTGTAGCCGGGAGCTGGGCGGTGTACCGGCTGGGGGCCGCGCGGCTGGGCAGCTGGCGCTGGGGCCTGGTGGGTGCCGCGCTGCTGGTGCTCTCGCCGCGCATTTTCGCCGAGGCCTTTTACAATTACAAAGACGTGGTGTTCCTCAGCCTGTTTGCGTTGGCCATGCTCACGCTCACGCGGCTGTTGCGGCGGCCCACGGCGGGGCGGGCGCTGGTGCACGCCCTGGCCACCGCCGCCGCCATTGACGTCCGAACCATGGGTGTGCTGCTGCCGCTGCTCACGCTGGGGTTTGGGGTGTTGGAAATGGGCTTCCGGCCCATTCGGCGGCGGGCCCTGGCGGGGGGACTGGCGCTGTACCTGCCAGTGGCGGCGGGGCTGGTGGTGCTGGGTTGGCCGTATCTGTGGGAAAATCCGATTGGGAATTTTTTGGCGGCGCTGAGCAGCTTTGGGCACTACAGCAAGCCGCTCGCGGTTTTTTACCTGGGCCAGTTCGTGCCGATTCAGGCATTGCCGTGGCACTATGCGCCCGTGTGGCTGCTCATCACTACGCCGCTGCCCTACGTGCTGTTGTTTGCGGTGGGGCTGTTAGGAGTGGGGCGCGGGTTACTGAAAACCGGAGTTGAATGCTGGCTGCGGCGCACAACCAGCCGCCGCGATTTGCTGGTGCTGGCCTGGTTTTTTGGCCCGCTGCTGGGCGTGATGGTGCTGCATTCGGCCATCTATGACGGCTGGCGGCACCTGTATTTCGTGTACCCGGCTTTCGTGCTGCTGGCGGCTCAGGGCTTGCGGCGGTTGTGGCAGGCATGGCAGCATTTGTCGACAGCCGGGCGGGCCGCAACCGGCGCGGCGCTGCTGTTCGTGGCGGCCGGCACTGCGCAGGTGGCTTGGCGCATGGCCACGGAGCATCCGTTTCAGTACGCCTACTTCAGCTTGCTGCCCGGCCGCGTTATCGAGCAAAACTACGAGCGCGACTACTGGGGCCTCTCCGTGAAACAGGGGCTGCAATGGGTGCTGGCCCACGATGGCCGCCCGGCCGTGTCCGTGAGCATGGACAGCCGCACCGAAATGACGCTGCGCATCAACGCCAAAATGCTGCCGCCGCCTGCCCGTGCCCGCCTGCATATCGTGCCCCCGGATTCGGCGGCCGGCGAGTATTTCCTGAGCATTCACCGCTGGCATCCGGGGGCGTACCCGGCCGGGGCGGGGCAGCCGGTGCACGTCATTCGGGTGGGGGGAGCGGTTATTCTCACGGTGCTGCGCCGGCGGTAACTGAGTAAGTGAGTAAGTGAGTAATGGGGGAAGGGGAATATTTTTCTGCTTACTTGTTTGCTGATTCGCTGATTCTACCCTGCATTCACTCATCGGCTGAGTCAGTCCATTTACTTACTCACTTACTCACTTACTCACCTACTCATTTACCAATTACCTGTGCCGCTGCTTGAAGTTGTTGATGCCCGCCTGGCGCGGCAGTTTATCGAATTGCCCGCCCGCCTGCACCAAGCGGTGCCGCAATACATCGGGATTCTGGAAAACGAGATTGAAGTCGTTTTCGACCCCATCAAAAACCCGAAATTTGCCAACGGCGAAGCCATTCGTTGGGTGCTGACGGACGCCGCGGGTACGGTCATCGGCCGGGTGGCCGCCTTCCTCAACCGCGATGCGGTGGACGTGCAAAATGCCGACCTGCCCACCGGCGGCCTGGGCTTTTTTGAGTGCATCGACGACCAGGCGACGGCCAACCAGCTCTTCGATGCCGGCCGGCAGTGGCTGGCCGCGCGCGGCATGGCGGCCATGGACGGCCCCATCAATTTCGGCGAGCGTGACAAGTTTTGGGGCCTGCTGATTGACGGCTTCGACCGCCCGCCCAACTACGGCATGTTCTGGCACCCCCCCTATTATCAGCGGCTGTTTGAGGACTACGGCTTTCAGCTTTACTTCAAGCAGTACACCTGCTACCGCACCACGGCCGCGCCGCTGCACGCCCGTTTTGCGCAGCAGGCCCAGGAGCACGCGGCCGAGTTCCGGTTTGCCCACGCCCGCAAGGCCGATGCCGAAAAGCTGGCCTACGACTTCCACCACGTGTATAACCTGGCCTGGGCCCGGCACGCGGGCGTGAAGCCGATGACGCTGGACCAGGCCCGCAACATCGTGAAAGAAATGAAGCCCGTGGTGGATGAGCGCCTGCTCTGGTTTGCCTACCATGGCACCGAACCGGTGGCGTTTTTCATCAGCCTGCCCGAGCTGAACCAGATTTTTCGGCACGTGGGCCGGCGGCTGGACCTGCTGGGCAAGCTGCGCTTTCTGTGGGCGCGCCGGCGCTTCATGCGCCGCCCCGACAAGCGCCTGTTCGGCATCATCTACGGCGTGGTGCCCGCGTACCAGGGCAAGGGCGTGGACGCGGCCATGCTGGTGTATGCCCGGCAGGCGTTCATCGACGCGGGCTACGCCGATATTGAAATGAACTGGATTGGGGATTTCAACCCGCGTATGCTGGTTACCACGCGCTCTATCGGGGCCAGCATCGTGAAAACCCACGCCACCTACCGCTACCAGTTCGACCGCGAACGGCCGTTTGAGCGGATGCCGATAATTCGGTGATTGGTGGAAAGCGGAGGCAAAAGAGCACATCATGCTGAGCCTGTCGAAGCATCTCTACCGCTGAAGTAAGTAGTTACTATTGCGGTAGAGATGCTTCGGCTGCGCGGACGCTAGATGAGCATGACGTTCTTATTTCACCACTCACCACTCACCACTTAGAACGGATAGCCGATGGCCAGATTGATGCGGCCGGCTTTGCTGGCGTCCGGGGTGCCCGGGGCGCGTACGCCGGGGTCGTTCAGCGGAAAGGCGTAATCGAAGCGAATGACGAAGAATTGCACGTCGATGCGGATGCCCGCGCCGGCACCCACGGCCAGTTGCTTGAAAAAGGTACTGGCCTTGAACTGGCCGTTTTGGCCATCGGGCTGGCCGTCGGCTCCCAGCGTGGGGCGGCCGGGGTCGGGGTTGACCAGCCAGATGTTGCCAGCATCCACGAACAGGGCACCTTTCACGTAGGGAAACAGGTCCTGGCGGTATTCCAGGTTGCCTTCGAGGCGAATGTCACCCACCTGGTCGTAGAACTGGTTCACGGTCTGGCTGGTGGTGGTAGGCGCGTAGGTGCCGGGGCCAACGCCCCGGGCGGCAAAGGCCCGCACGCTGTTGGGGCCGCCGATGCCGTACTGCTTGGGATAGGGCAGCACCCGCGAGTTGCCGTAAGGGTTGCCAACGCCGGCCAGCAGGCGCGCCACAATGCGGTTGCCGGAGGTGGGGTCGGGGCTGATGCGGTAGTATTCGCGCAGCTCCAAATCGAGCTTGAGGTACTGGCTGTACTCCTGGCCCAGAATGGTGTTGCCGCCCGACGGGCCTTCGGGCGTGTTGATGGACGTGGCCAGGGCCTGGGCCAGGTTGCCGCTGCCTTCAATCTGGCCGCTGAAATAAATCTGCTGGCGGCGCTGCTCCAGCGACTGCTGATTGTAGGTGTAGCGGTAGGAGCTGGCCAAAACAAACTGCTGCTGGAAAGCGCTTCTCAGGAAGCTTTTCTCGGGACTGTTCAGGATGATGTTAAACGTGTCGGTGGGCTGAAACTGGACGTACGTAATGTCGATGGGCCGGATTTCCTGCTCGTTGGTCACCTTGGTTTTCCACGTGTAGCCGTAGTTGACGTTGAAGAAGTTCTGCGAAAAGTAGTTGGCCCGCGTCACGGCCCGCACGCCTACCTCAATCTTGGTGCGGGGCTGAAAGTCGGAGTTGGGCAGCTTCACGTCGAGCAGCGGCAAATCGGGCGTTATCAGGCGCGGGATGAGTAGCTGGGCATTGACGCCGTACTCGAAGCTGGTGAGGCCGAGGGCCCCGTTGCCGTTGCCGGTCTGGGTTTCGGTCGAGGCAACGCCGTTGACAAGCAGCTGCTCGGCCCCGCGCAGGGCCGAGCGGTTGCGGAAGGTCACCTTCAGGGCCGGGCCGGTGAAGCCGTTCGTTTTGCTAGCCAGCTGCACCTCGGCGCGCAGGCTTTTCTTTTTGAGCTGGGTCATCAGCACCTCGGCATCGAGGCGGGTGCGCAGGCCTACTGAGCGGTTGCTGCCGGGCGGCGCATTTGGCGGCACGGTCACGGTGGTGTCGCCGGCCGCAGCGGGCTTGAAGCGGATTTCCACGAAGCGGAACGTGCCCAGGCTCATGAGGCGGCTCAGGGTCTGGTCGCGGCGGTGGCGGCGGTACACGCTGTCGGGGTACAGAAATGTAGCGCGGGTAATGGCCTGCGCCTTAAACATTTCCTCGTCCGGGAAATACTGGTAGCCCCGGTAGCGCATGGGGTTGCGCATGGTGGTGTCCGTGAGCACGTAGCTGGTGTTCAGCTTCACCTGGTCGAGCCAGTAGGGGCGCACGGCCTTGGGCGGGGCGCTGGTTTTGAGGCGCACGTCCACGGTGGCCTTGTGGTCGAGGGTGCTATCGACCTTAAAAACGATGTAATCGGGCGCAAAATAGTAGTAGCCCTGCTCTTTCAGCGCCGCGTCGATGCGGACCCGCTCGTTGGTGAGGGTGTTGAGGTTGTAGGCATCGCCCACCTTCACCAGGCTCTTGCCCTGCGTGGCCCGCACGGCCGCCCGCACCAGCGAGTCGCCCTGCGGGAACGTGACCTCCGTAAAGCGGTACACCCGGCCGGGCAGCGCGGTATAATCGATGGCGGCCGTTTTCTCCTGCTTCTTTACTTCGTAGGAAGCGGTGCCGTTGAAGAAGCCGTTGTTGTGCATCCGGTTGGTTATCAGGTCGCGCACGGTAGCGGGCTTGGCCTGCGACAGATAGATGGGGGGCTCGCCAAACTTGTCGGCGAAGAACTTGCCCAGGCCTTTTTTCTTGTCCACGCCCATGTGCCAGAAGTAGAGCTTGGGCCGCAGCCCCAGAATGGAGCTATTGGGCTTGGGCCCCACCACCGACTCCAGCTCGGTTTGCAGGGCGCTCTGGTTGTTCACCGTTTTTTCGTCGGTCGGCGGCTTGATGGTCACCTTGCTGCCGGTGTAGAGGCGCTCGCCCTCGGGTACGAATTTCAGGCCCGAGCAGGAGGCCAGCAGCAGCAGCACGACCGGGGCCAGCAAGCGGGTAGCCCGGGTGGAGGAAGGAAGAAAATGCCTGGATAAATAGCTAACTGAAATCAAAGTCGCAGAATTAAGGTAGCGGCCAGCCAAAAGCTGGCGGCGCTGAAACGAGGGGATGATGGCGAGTAGCAGCTTGCTCATTTCGTCTTGCTGCTGTCGACGCGGGCGGTGGGCGGGGTTTGCACAGAATCCTGCAAGGCCTTTTTCTCGGCTTTTTCCTCCTTGCGCTGCTGTTTGCGCTCCTCCTTCACGGCGGGCGGCAGCTTGGCAAACAGCTCCTTGAAGTTGTCGTATTCGCGCTGGAACACCAAGGCCGCGCCGGTCTTGATGAGCTGGCCGTCGATGTCCTCGTAGGCATTCTGGCGGAAGGCGCGCAGGCGCAGGCGGCCGTCGCGCAGAATGCTGTATTCGATGCTGATGTCGCCGGCGAAGTTGCTGGCCGAGCTGCTGCCCTGCGTGGCCTGCGAACCCGCGCCGCCCAGCGGAATATCGGTGCCAAGGCGCACCGAGAGGCGGTTGTTCAGAAACTGGCGCTTCACGGCCACATTCAGGTCGGTGCGGCTCTTAGCCGAGCCGCTGCTGTAGTCGGCTTGGTTGGTTAGGCCCAGGTCGAGGCCCAGGCCGGAGAGGTACTTGCCGGTCAGGTTGTTGAGCTGGTCGGTGAGCACGGCACTGGCCGAGCCGCGCAGCTGCGTCGCCACGAAGCTTTCGCTGGCACTGCTCTCAAACGGGTTCTGCTGGAGGAAGCGGCCCAGAATCAGCAGCGAAAACACCTGCTTGCTTTGCTCCGAAGTCTGGTTGGGCTGGCGCAACTGGGCCAGCTTGGCTTCCACTTGGCCATCGAGCGCGCTGCGCTGGCTTTCGGGCAGCGTGATGTCAAAACCGATAAGCGGCTGGCTGAGCTGCTCGGTTACTTTTAGCAGTACGTTGAAGGGCAGGCGGTTGCGGGCCGTTGTCTGGAGAATGGCATTGTCTGCTCCCTGGCCGGCCAGCAGGTCGGCGGGGGCGGCATCTACCTTGTACACGGCCGTCACGTCGAGGGCGGCATTGTAGGGGTCGCCGCTCCACGTCAGGCTGGAGCCGCGCCGGATGATGAAATCGCGCGAAGCCAAATCATAAAGCGACAGGTGGTACTGGCCCCGCGCCACTTCCAGCCGGCCGCTGAGCGTGATGGTGCCGGTGGGGTCGATGTTGGTGTTGAGTGTGCCGTTGGCGCGCACCCGCAGGTTATCGCCGCTGATGGGGTCGATAACCACGATGAAGGGCGTTTTGTCGGT
The DNA here is from genome assembly GCA_038213745.1 of Cytophagales bacterium. Classification (GTDB taxonomy): domain Bacteria; phylum Bacteroidota; class Bacteroidia; order Cytophagales; family Hymenobacteraceae; genus Hymenobacter. The sequence continues at coordinate 2,652 of JBBQSQ010000104.1, read as the reverse complement.
CACCGTCACCACGGCCGTGATATCGTAGCCGGTGGCCGTTTTCGCGGTGTCCAGCGCCAACTGCCGCTGGAGCATGGTGTCCACGGGCGCGCTCTTGTCAATCCATTCCACGATGCCTTCGGAATCTACCTTGTTGGCCTCCGTGCCCGGCGACTCAATGGTGAGCTTGGAGCCATCCACCACCGTCACGTTGGTATTGATTTTGAGCAGCTCCAGCGGGCCGGTGAGGCGGGTGCGGGAGTCCACCACCAGCTTGCCGTAGAACAGCTGGTTGTTTTTGCGGGTGCTGTTCACGGCCGTAAAGTTGTCGGTGGTGGCCGTGAGGTCGAAGGCGTAGTTGATGAAATCCTTGGTGAGCAGGTAGCCATTGGCCACGGCTTTGTTGTCGGTCGAGTCGCGCACCGTGAAGTTGTCGAACTTGATGCCCCGGTTGTCAAACGTCAATTCCTGGCCCGGCAGGCGGTAGAGCGCGCCGAGCTGCGTGACGGCAAACGCCGCTTCGGGCGAGGTCGTGAGCGTGCCGCGCACCACCGGGGCCGCAGGCGTGCCCGTCACGCTCAGCTGGCCGCGCACGTAGCCCGCCGCCTGTTCCAGCTGCCCGGCCGAGAACGCCTGGGCCAGCCGCAGCAGCAGGCGCTGGGCGTCCACGGTCAGGTGCAGGGGTTCTTTGCTATCGGCCTGGTAGTAGCCGGCCACGCGCACATCGTTGCCCTCGCCCCCGATGGAGCCGCTGGTACCGCCGGTCAGGCGGGCGTCGATGTCGTAGCGGTTGGGGGTGGGGTTGGTGGCTTTCACGGCAATATCGCCGATGAGCGCCTTCTGGAAGGCCAGGCCCGTGACGGTGGCGTCGGCGGTGAAGGCCATGTTTTTCTGGCCCAGGTTGCGCAGCTTGGCCTGGCCGTTGAGGGTGCCGGCCACCAGCGAGTCGGTGCCTGCCACGGCTTTGGCCAGCTCGGCCAGGTCGAAATCGGTGAAGCGCACGCCCAGCGGCGAGGTTTTCACCCTGGGGTTATCGCTCTGCACGGCCAGCGAGCTCCGGCCGTTGGTCAGGTTGAGGCCATCGGCCACGATGGCACCGCTGGGGAAGTAGCGCAGGTAGTTGTTGGCCCCGGCCGTCCAGTTTTCGTAGTTGATTACCTGCTCGGGCGCGGCCTCGAACTGGTATACCACGCCTTTTTCGCCGGGCAAGGTGCCGTCGGGGCGGGTGCTGAGGGTGCCGGCCACGGCCAGTCGCTCGCGGTTGGCCGAGTCGCCAAGAATGGCCACGCGGGTGAAAAGCTTGTTGTTGGCCACGTTGCCCACGATGCTGGGGCGGCGCAGCTTCAGCGTAGTATCCTGCGCGGCTTTGGCCATGCGCAGGCCATAATCGAGCTTGCTGGGGTCCGAATCCACGGCCAGCTTCAGCGAGTCAAGCCGATAATTAGCGTAGCGAATGACGGGAATGCTGGTATTGGCCGTGAGGCGGGCGGCCTGCCGCGAGTAGTCGCCGCTGAGCGTGAAGGGCGAGATTTCCTTCAAATCCTTCACCAGCTTGGTGGCCAGCTTGGGGTCTTTTAGCTGCAACGAATACGTGAAATGCCGGTCGGCGTTACTGGCCATGTACTTCACGCCGGGCACGTCGAAATAGCGGTCCAAGTGCTGCTGTAGCTCCGTGGCGATGTCGCCCAGGTGCACGTTGCCATCGAGCCGCACATTGGCAATGTCGGAGGTGATGACGGCCAGCGTGCGGTTGGCGTTCTGCACGATGCGGCCGTTGAGCGAGTCGAGCGGAAACCGCTGGTTGTCGCGCACAATCACAATCTTGGTCCCGCTGAACGTGCCGTTGATGGAGTTCAAATCCGACCCGCGCAGGTTGGCCACCAGGTTGCCCTGCACCCGCAAGTCGCCGCCGGTGTAGAAGCCCAGCGCCGTGAGGTTGGCCCCGCGCAGGTTTAGCTTCGTGACCTCGTAAGTGGGGTTTTTGGCGTCGCGCAGGTTCACCACGGCGCTCAGGTCAAGGTCCAGGTTGGGGTCGTCCTTGCTGCTGGCGTTGATGACGTAGCGGTTGCGGTCGAGGTCCACGGTGGCTTTCACGCCGCGGTAGGTGTAGCCGTTGTAGCGGGCGCTCTGCACGGTGGCATTCACCTGGCCCACCAGCGTACCGGGGTCTTTCAGGTTGCCGGTGGCGTTGATGCGGCCCGTGGCCGTGACGCGCCCGATGGTGGGGTCCTTCAGCAGCTTGCCGAAATCGAACGCCTTCACCGCGAACGTGCCCACCAGCGGCTGCCGGCCGTTGGCCTGCGCCTTGCCCAGGTTGCCATTGAAGGCGAGGTCGCCGTAGGTGGAGCGCAGCTGGAGGTCAGTGTTGAATTGCAGCGTGGTGGGGTAGCCCTTGAAGGTGCCGCTGACCGCGAACGTGGGCGGAATACTGATGTTGTTCGGAATGCTGCCCTTGGGCGCGAGGCTCATCACATCGGCCCGCGACGAGCTGAACTGCTTAAGATTGGCATCGACGTACAGCCGCCCGTCCACCTCCGGCAGGCCGGTAATGCGAATGCGGGGCGCGCGTACCACGGTGTTGCGCAGGCCCACAAACTCGAAGTTGCGAATGGTCAGGTCGCCCACGCGGCCCGCCACCAGCCCGTTCACCAGCACGCTCTGGTTGGGGCCGGT
>JBBQSQ010000103.1:0-15954 GCA_038213745.1 Cytophagales bacterium | reverse complement strand
ACGGCACTTTCACCACGTAGTCGACATCGTAGCTGTAGTCGATGCGGAAGTGTTCGGAGCGGCGCTCGTTGTGCGGCCGCGAGTCGTAGGGTTCGGCCGTGTACACCACCACGCTGTCGCCGTGCTGCGCAAAACCCAGCTTCAGCTCGCTCTTCCCGATTTCTAAGGTCTTCGCGTCGTCGGCCGTGATGGTTTTGGTGGCTTCTACCAGGATTTTGCTGCCGGCGTAGCCCGTCACCGTTACCGAGCCGCTGATGTTGTAGACGGCCAGCGTGCTGCGCCCCGCGTTCGCCGTGAGCGCAAACTCCCGGCTTATTTTCTCCACCGATTTCCGGGGCTGGGCCCGCAGGCCGCCGGTGCTACACAGCAAGAGCAGGGCGCTCAGCCCGAGAAATATTCTGCGTTTGGTCATGGCGTTGAGGCGTTGCGGGCGCGGCGGGCCGGCCCGTGGATAAGGTTTGAATACTCGCTTCAATCTTGCTTTTCACCGTGCTGTCGAGGTTGGTCTGCTTCAGCAGCGCCCGCAGCCGGGGCACCGAGGTACGCTCCTGCAGCTGCACCATCGCATCGGCCAGGGCCGACTGCACCAGCGGCGATTCCTGCTGTGCCAGCGACCGCACCAGGCCCAGCCGCACCGTGGGGTCGCGGGCCAGCGGGGCCAGGGCTTCCAGCGTAGCCAGGCGCACATTCACGTTATCGTCGTGGTTGAGGGTGCTCAGCAGGGCTTCCACCACCTGGGCGTTGGCCGCGCCGTCGAGCTCCTTGGTGTAGCTCACGGCCCGCAGCCGCTCGGTAGCCGAGGGATTGTCGATGAGCGTCAGGAGCATCATCTGGCGCATTTCGCTCACCTCGGTGGCCAGGGCGGCCAGCTGCTGCTGGTCGGCGGGCGCAGTTCTGGGCCGGTTGTTAAGCCAGTAGCCGCCCACGATTCCCACCGTCAGCAGGGCCAGACTGTAGGCTAGCCGCAGGGCCGGCTGCCGGAGTTGCCGCGCCCGCAGCCACCGCCACAGGCCCTTTGGCGAATACCTGGATTCCGGCGTCAGCGTGCCTTTGAAGTCGGCCAGCATGGCGTAGAACTCGGGCCGCAGGTTGGGGCCGGGCTCGGGCGAGGTCACTTTGCCCAGGGTGCGCCACACGCGCTGCACGGCTTGCAGCTCCTCCCGGCACCCCGCGCACCCCTCCAGATGCGCCGCCAGGGCGCGGTGCTCCGGCTCCGGCAGCTGGCCGCTCAGGTAGTCGGCCAATTGGGCTTTGGTGGATTCGCAGTTCATGGCAACAGGTCAGTTTTCGATGCGCAGATACGTCGTCTTCAATTCATTCAGGGCGCGGTGCACCCGCACTTTTACCGCGCCTTCCGTGGTGTTCAGCAGCACGGCTATTTCGCCGTATTTCAACTCCTGAAACCGGCTTAGCACCAATACCTCGCGGTTGTCGGGGCTGAGCCGGGCCAGGGCCTGGTGCAGGAGGGCCACATCCTGGGCCTGCTCCAGGCCGGCATCGGCGAGGCTGCCGCCGGCCAGGGATTCGGCCACCTCGGCCACCTCGGCGTGGTGCACGGCGTGGCGGTTTTTCCGGATGTGGTCGGCCAGCACGTTGCGGGCCAGGTGGTACATCCAGGTCCGAAACTCGCCCTCCCCGGTGTAGGTGTGGCGGTACTTCAGCATGCGGTAGAACACGTTCTGCACCAGGTCTTCACCGGTGGCCCGGCTGCCGCCCAGCATGTGGTAGAGAAAACCAAACAGCTGGCGGTGGTAGCGTTCAAAAAGCAGCCCCATCCGGTCCACATCACCGGATTTTACCCTTAGCATCAGCGCGTTATCAGTAAGTGAGTCCAAGCTGATGGGTGGGAGTTTTGAGGCTATTCAGGAGTGGACACTGCGCTAACCTGGGAAGGTTACAGGAAAGTGGAATTTTTTTTGGGCGGCGTTCTGGCGTTATTTCCGCTTGCGGAAATACACGTCGTTGCTCACGGATTCCAGCTTCACCAGTGGCCCGCTGTTCCGGAGCTTGCCGCGCAGCTGGTAGCCCACAATCGGGTTTTTCCGGCGCTCGGTGCTGAAGGCAATGTCCTGGTCGGTATACACCTCGCCGGTCACGGTTTTGAGGGCCACCTCCGCGCCCTCGGTGGGCGGCCAGGCCACGTCCACGAAGCCGCTGAGCGTCTTCACCTCCAGGGCTCCGGCGAGGCCCACAATGTCGACGTTGCCGCCGTAGCTGTATACGCGCAGGGCCACGTTGGCGGGCAGCGTGATGTCGTAGGTGATGTCGTCGCATACCTGCTGGCCGTACCACATGTTGCGGTCGCCCTGGCGGTTGGGGCAGTCGCCGGGCCGGGCCTGGCGCAGCATTTCCTTGTCGAAATCAGCCGTCACCTTCAGTTCCTCGCTGCCCGGCTCCACGGCCAGCTGCAAGGCGTCGTTCAGCCGATTAGCGTTGATGCTGATGGTGGCCTTCAGGGTCATTTTGCCGGCGGCCCCGGACCGGATGCGGATGTTGCTGGCCTGCTTCAGGTTGAGAAACACGCGCTGGCCGGCGGTCAGGTCCGCGGTTTTTTCGATGATTTTCTGGGCCGAAGCCGACTGGCAGCCGATTGCGGCGCACACCAGCACAAGGAGGAAGAAAAGCGGACGCATGTTTGTTAATGATTAATGGTTAGTGGTCAATGGTTAACTGTTAACAGTCAATAATCAATAGTCAATACTTCGTTGCGACTTGCTGGTCAAAAGCCAACAGTTATTCACTCTCAATTAACCGTTAACCACTAATCATTAACCGCTAATCTTCACTTCGCCTTGCGAACGTAGATATCGCCGCTCACCGTGTTGAACGACACGGTATTGCCGCCGCCGTTGATATTGCCGTCCACTACCTGGCCGCCGACATGGTTCATGTTATCATGGCCTTTAAGATTCAGGTCGAAATCGGTGTAGATTTCGCCCGATATGGAGCGCAGGCGCACCGTGGCTTTCGTGTTGGTGGGCATACTCACGTCCACGTCGCCGCTCACGGTGGAAATGGACGTGGGACCTTGGCGCATAGACGCGAAACGCACCTGAATGTCGCCGCTCACGGTGTTGGCTACCACGGGGCCGGCCACGTTTTTCAGGCTGATGTCGCCGCTGGTCATGCTCACTTCGATGTCGCCGCTCAGGTCGCGCATCACCACGTCGCTGCTGCCGTTCCAGCCGGCCTGCTTGTACTGCACTGCGGCACTGCGCGGCACCCGAATAAGGTAACTGACCTCCTTGCGCGAGGCCCGCGAAATGTGGACCACATTATCCTGCTGCGTCACGGAGAGGCCGATTTTGGTGTTGTCCACGGCCGAGTTGTAGATGGGGCGCAGGCCCTCGGCCCGCCTGGGGGCTTCCTCGAAACCGTCGCCTTTTATCACCAGCTCGTCGCCGTCGATGCCTTCGACTGTCACGTCGCTGTTCTGCATGTCGATGACGATTTTGCGGTCTTTGCCGCCGAGCTTGGTTTTGAATTCCTGGGCGTAGCTGGTTTGGGCCACCAGCAGGCCTGCGAACGTGAGCAGGATGAGCTTATTCATACTATTGAGGGGGATATTTTAGGCAAGTGGGACTTTCGCGCGGCACCGGAGTTGCGCCGGTGCCGCGTGCAGAAAGCGGGTGAGAAAGGTGTGGTAGAACGTCATGCTCATCTGGCGTCCGCGCAGCCGGAGCATCACGTTCGATGTAAAAGCAACGACTTGTTAATCAAATCAACTTGCCGATACCGGCCTCTGCTTGCGCCCGCACCACGGGCAGCGCATCGGGCTTTTTGGCGAGGCGTTCGAGCTGGGGCACGGCGCGGTGCACGCGCAGGGTTACCAGCATGTCAATCAGCGTGATTTGCACGTTGGGGTCGGTTTGGATGGGGAGCGAATGCACCAGGGCATCGGCCACCCGAGGGTCGGCCCGGAGGCGGTAGAGGGCTTCGCAGGCGGCCAGGCGCACGTTGGGGTTGGCGTCGAAATTGAGGGTGTTGATGAGCACCTGCACGGTGGGGTCGCCGGGCTCGGTTTCCCTGCTTGAATTGGCCACCAGCTCAATCCGGTTGCTGGCCGATACGGGGCGGCTCTCGGTGCCATTCAGGGCTTGGGCCAACTCGGCGGGGGCCTTTTCACCAGCACTTGCAGCAGTGGTGGCCAGGTCGCCGGTGCTACGGCTGCCCCAGGGCAGGTTGCGGCCCAGCAGTACCCCGGCGGCAATCAGCACGAGGCTGGCAGCAATGCGCAGCCAGTTGCTCGCCCCGGCCGTGGGCCACATCGACACCACGTTAGGCCCGGCCGGCGCTTGGACCGGTGCCACCGCGGCGGCGGGGTTCAGCAGCTGCTTTTGCTCCTCCAGCATGGCCATAAAGTTGGCGCGCAGGGCCGTGCGCGGGGCTTCGGGCAGGGCGGCATCCAGGTCATCGGAAAGGGCGCGGAGCTGGGTTACCTGCTGCTGGCAGCTGGGGCAATCGGGCAGGTGGGCGGCTACGCGCTCGGCCTCGGCGGCCGGCAGGCTGCGCTCGACGTAGGCCGGCAGCAGGGCTTCGAGCGCGTGGCAGGCAGTGGGTTCGGGCGTTTTCATTGTCAGTTGTCAGTTGCTCGTTGTCAGTTGTCAGTTGCTCGTTGTCGGTTTTAATTAAGAAGCCTAACAACTGATAACCAGCAGCTGACAACTAAATAATCAGGCGAAGTAGATTTTGCGCAGCGCTTGCAGGGCGCGGTGGGCTTTCACGCGGGCGGCTTCGGCGGTGCAGCCCAGCAGCTTTCCGATTTCCTCGTAGCCAAACCCTTGGAAGCGGTTCAATACCAGGATTTCGCGCTGCGGGGTGGGCAGCAGGGCCAGGGCTTCGTGCAGGTCATCGTGGTGGCTGCTGACGCGCATTTGGGCGAAGGCGGCGGTGCGCAGGCCACCGGTGCGCTCCACTTCGTCCACGTCGGCGGCGCGCAGCTTTTCCTTGCGGTGCCAGTGGTCGGCGTGCACGTTGCGGGCCATCTGGTATATCCAGGCCCGGAAGGGCTGGGTGAGCTGGTAGCTGCTGCGGTATTTGAGGATGCGCTCGAACACGGTTTGGGTCAGGTCTTCGCTGGTTTCGCGGTCGTTGGTAAGGCGGGTGAGGTAGTTGAACAGGGGCCCGTGGTAGCGTTCGAACAGCGGCACCAGCTGGTCGAGGTCGTCGGCCTTTACGGCGGCCATCAGGGCTTCGTCGCTCGTGGATTCCACAGGAATTCGTTAGGGGTTGGAATGGAAGGAGTACCGGGCCGGGAGCTAATCGTTACAACGACCCTGAAAAAAATTGCACGGCGGCGAAAAAGTCATTTCCGATTCGGTAACACTCCATTAATATTAAGATAATTTGTTATGAATATTTTTAAGCTATTATTCATTAAATCTTCATCTTATGCCCCTGGAAACTTACTTAGCACGTTTTTTCACTGCGCTAATGGTCGTTCTGAGCACGGCCGGTACCATCGCCCAGGCGCAGACCATCGGCTTCACGGGCAGCACCGCGCCCCGCATCGTGGCCGAAAATGCTGGCACGGTGGCCCTGCCGCTGGCCATTGCCAGTCCCAACGCCACGGCCAGCACCGTGGAGGCCATTGTGGCCCCGCTGGGCACGGCCACGGCCGGGGCCGATTTCACCTTTGCCACCCCCCAAACGGTGACTTTCGCGCCGGGCAGCACCACGGCCACGCTCACGCTGCCCATCACGGACGACGCCACGGCCGAGCCCGCCGAATACTTCACCGTGCGCCTCCAAAACCCCACCAACGCCACCCTCACGGCCGGCGCAACGGAGTTTCTGGTCTTCATTAAGGACAACGACACCCCGGCCCCGGCCCGCACCGGCAACCTGCGCCTGAACCTGCTGGGCAGCTACCAGAATGGCCCCAGCGGCACCAATTCAGCCGAAATCATTGCCCACGACCCCACCACGCAGCGCCTGTACGTGGCCAACTCCGTAGGGGGCAAGCTCGATGTTCTGAACTTCGGCACGCCCGGCGCGCTCACGTCGGTAGCGTCCATCAACATCTCCGCTTACGGTGGCATCAACTCGGTGGCGGCGCGCAACGGCTTGGTGGCCTGCGCGATAGAAAACACCGCGCCGCAGCAAAACGGCAGCATCGTTTTCTTCGACCAGAACGGCACGTTCATCAAGCAAGTTACCGTGGGGGCCATGCCCGATATGATAACCTTCTCACCCGATGGCCGCTACCTCCTCACGGCCAACGAAGGGGAGCCCAACGCGGCCTACACCACCGACCCCCTCGGCTCGGTGTCGGTGGTGGACATGACCGGCGGCATCGCGGCCGTGACTCAAGCCCGCGTTACTACACTGGATTTCAGCGCCTACAACAGCCAGGCTACCACGCTCCGCACGTCCGGCATCCGCATCTACGGCGGGCCGACGGGCACACCCAGCAGCGTGGCGCAGGATTTGGAACCCGAGTACGTGGCCGTGTCGGCCGATTCGCAGACGGCCTACATCGGCTTGCAGGAAAACAACGCCATCGCTACGCTGGACCTGACCACCATGCAATTCACGGCCCTGCGCCCCGTTGGCTACCAGGACCACAGCCAGCCCGGTTTCAGCCTCGACGCTTCCGACCAGGCCGCCGATGTGCTGCTGGCCAACTGGCCCATCCGGGGCATGCGCCAGCCCGATGCCATTGCGTCGTTTGAGTTGCCGGCCACGCTCGGCGGCGGCCGTTACCTCATCACGGCCAACGAGGGCGACGCCCGCGAATACACCGGCATGAACGAAACAAACCGCCTCGGCGATGCCGCGTACGTGCTCGACCCCACGGCTTTTCCGCAGGCCGCGCTGCTGAAAAACGCCAGCGCCCTGGGCCGCCTCAACGTGACCAACAAGCTGGGCGACACCGACGGCGACGGCGACTTCGACCAGATTTATGCCTACGGCGGCCGCTCGTTCAGCATTTTCAATGCCGGCACCGGCGCGCTGGTACACGACAGCGGCGACCTCCTCGAACGCCTCACCAGCACCGATGCCACGTTTGGCAGCATCTTCAACGCCAGCAACACCACCGGCAACCCCGTGCGGAAAAACCGTTCCGACGACAAAGGCCCCGAGCCCGAGGGCACCACCACGGGCGTGATTCGCGACACCGTGTACGCCTTCGTGAGCCTGGAGCGCCAGGGCGGCGTGCTCATTTTGAACGTGAACGACCCAGCCAGCCCGCGCCTGGTGCAGTACATCAACAACCGCAGCCTCACCACCGGGGCCGGCGACCAGGGTCCCGAAGGCCTCGTGTTCGTATCGGCGGCCAACAGCCCCACCGGTGCCCCGCTCCTGCTGCTGGCCAACGAAGTAAGCAGCACCGTGGCCGTGTACCAGATTGGCCTGCGCGGCGTGGTGACGGCCACCAAAAACGGCCTCACCGCCCCGGCGGCCTTCTATTGCTACCCCAACCCCGCCGCGCCCGATGCCGCCGTGCGCCTCAGCCGCCCCGTGGCCGGCACCCTGCTCGATGGCCTGGGCCGGGCCGTGCGCCAGCTGCCCACCGCCACCGACCGCCTCGATGTGCGCGGCCTGCCCGCCGGCCTCTACCTGCTCCGCGCTACCGACGGTGCCACCAGCCGCCTGGTGGTGCGGTAACGCGTCCCAATTTGCTCCTTTGCTGGGCAAATGCCCCGCCGGCCTTGCGTCGGCGGGGCATTTTAATTACAAAAGATTGCTGCCGGGTTTCTCGTGCTTTCCCGCCAACTACCTGGTTTACGCGCGCCATCGAAGCCCAACGGCCAGCCGAGCCTTAGTTATTCTAATGCTTTGATAAACATGACCTGCGACTCTGCCTTGCAATTGTTAGCCCCTAATACTTATCTACATTTAACTCTAGTGGTATTCTACTTATAAATAGTTCAGCTTAAATTTATTACCTATTTATATTACTTGCCGTTTTGTAACCAACACCCTGGTAATTGCCGTAATGCCGACGCGTCTCACGCCTGTTGCGGCGTGACACTGGTTCCATTCCAATATTCCACATAACATTAACTTGCCATGAAAACCACCAAAATTCTTCTCGCCGCTTTGTTCGCCATGGGCCTCAGCAGCACCGCCTTCGCTCAAACGACGACTGGCACCACAGGCTCAACAACGGGCACCACCGGCACGACAACGGGTACGATGGGCACCACGAGCGGCACGATGGGCACCACCACGGGCACAACGACCGGTACTACGGGCACCACCAGCGGGACCATGGGCACCACCACCGGCACAATGGGCACCACCAGCGGGACCATGGGCACCACCACCGGCACCATGGGCACGACCAGCGGGACCATGGGTACCACCACGGGCACGATGAGCACCACCAGTGGCAGCGGCACTATGAACACGACCAGCGGCACTACTTCGGGCAATACCACCTCGGGTGCCCGCACGCGCACCAAGACGACCAAAAAGAAAATGAAGACCGGCACGATGTAGTAACATTTTGCGGCTCAACGCCGTAAGTTTTTTGAAGCCGGCTGTTTCTCCCGAAGCAGCCGGCTTTTTGCTTCCTGCTATTTCGCCTGTTATTTATGAAGCTTCTTATCCTCCTGGCCAACCTGCTGGTAACTGCCACGGCGCAGGCCCAAACGATTCCCTTCGACCCCTCGGCCCCGGTGCGCGGCGGCAGCCAGGGCCAAACCGCCATTCCCCCCGTGAACCCCGCGCTGAACCAGAGCACTATTCAGGGCCCGCCCGACATGCAGCGCACCCCCACCAACCGCGACGCGCAGCCTAGTCGCCAGGTGCCGGGCCAGGTCTTTTCGCCGGCCGCTACCCCCGAGGCATCGCCCACCGCCGTGCCCGACGTCCGGGAGCAGCCCATCATTCGGGACGGGGGCCGGCGGCGGCAGTCCTCCGACGTAGTGCCCAGCCGCTCACGCCGAAGCAACAGCACCAATCTTCCCACCAACTAGCCCAATCGGCCCGGGTGGCGAAACACAAAAGCCTCATCCAACTACTGGATGAGGCTTTTTCGGTGAATGCGCAGGCTTGCGCTACGCCTTTGCTATTTGCTCTTGGCGGCGTGCGCCAGCAAGTCGCCGCCGTGGCGGCGGAGCAGGTCGGCCAGTTCCACGAGGGGCTTTTTCAGGTCATCTGGGGCTTGGGCGCTGGCTTCGCTGGTTTGGTCGCCGAGCATTGACAGGGAGTTGCCAATGGCGGTAGCGCTCAGCGTGCCGCTGGAAAGCAATGATTGCAGGTTGCCAATTTCGCGGGCAATGTCTTGCAATTCAGGCTGGCCGCTTTGCAAAAACTGGTGCTGCCAGGTTTCGGTGTTGTCCATGGCCGAGCCCAGGGGCAGGCTGGTGAGGCCATTGCGGAGGGCACTGACGGTGGCGAGAAGGTGGTCGGAAGGCATGATTGATGTTAGCGAAGTGGTGGTTTGGGAGAATGGGAAACAGCTATTCCTGTTCCGCGTTAGCTGTTAACTCTTTTTTGGTTCTTTTGGCTTTGGGCGGAGCATTGGGGTCGGGCGGCAGGGTCAGGGGCGGGCTGGGGATGGCAGGAGCTGGCGCGCTCAGGCCCAGCTCGCGCAGAATGGCCACGGCCCGCAAGGCACTGACTTCCTTATTTTTAATTTCCAGCATCAGGTCCATGTCCAGCCCGTGCAGGTTGGTGAGGAAGGTGCGGAACAGGTCATCCACCAAGTCGGCGGTGTGCTTGCCCTTGCGTTCGCCCAGGGCCTGGGAGCTGTAATCCATCATGGGCACGCCGTCGCGGGTGGGGTGCCAAGTGGCGGCGGCTAAGCGCAGGGCTTCGGCCATGGGCTCGCCGTGGTTCAGGCATTCATGATGGAAATTATCGAAGAGAATGGGCACCCCCGTGAGCCCGTGCAAGTGCAGGCAGTCGCGCAACGGAAACAGCCGGTCGTCGTTCTCCACCACCACGCGGGCCCTCACGGCGTCGGGCAAGGTGGCGTGCACGGCCGCAAACCGGCTGATGGCCAAATCCCGCTCGCCATACAGTCCGCCCACGTGAATTTGCAACTTCGCCGTGCCATCGAGGCCCATGAGGTCGAGCATCAAGCCCTGGTAAATCAATTCTTCAACGCTGCGCCGCACAATGGCTTCGTTTGGCGAGTTTAGCACCACAAATTGGTCGGGGTGGAAACTTACCCGCAAGTTGTTGGCCTTGATGTAATCCCCAATTTCACGGAACGTGGCCGCAAAGTGCGTTTGCCACGGAAAAGTGTTGATTTCGTGCGACCCAAAGGGTACAATGCTGGAGCCAATCCGGAAAAAAAGCAGGCCCTGGGCCACGTTCCACTCCAGCATGCGGCGCAGGCAGGCCAGGTTGGCCGTCACGGCTGCCACCAGCCGCTCATCCGAATAAGACGCCAGCCGGAAGGTATTGCCCGAGCTGCAATCCATCGCCTCGTTTACGCAGGGATACCCAATTTTCATACCCTGGGCTTACGCGGAAAGGCAGTTGGCAGTTATCAGTGAACAGTTAGCAGTGAACAATGCGCAACGGACTGCTACTCCTTCACTGCCAATTGTTCACTGCTAACTGTTCACTGATAACTGCAAATCAAGGCTGGTAGCCGCGGTTGTCCAGGAAGGCTTTGTTGTATTCCTCACGGGCTTTGCGGGTTTTTTCAGCCTCTTTTTCCGCTTTTAGGCCGGCTTCTATCTCCTCCATTTTGCGGCGCTGCTTGCCCTCGCGCGAGAACTGGTCGAAGAGTAGGCTCACGGGGCTGGCAATGGTGGGCACCGGCTTCCGGGGGGCAATGGAGTCGACGGCGAACAGCGGCTGGGGCTTGGGCGGGCGCTTCACGCCGCTCACCACCGGCGGCTTGGGCCGCTTTATGTTGCGCAGCGCCCGGTTGATGGCCGCGCGGTCGGGCCGGTCGACGGTCACCTGCACTTCGCCCAGGCGCACGCTGTCGCGCACCAGCTGGATGCGCACGACCAACTGCGACAAGCCGGAGCCGCCCAGCGACATGCGCTGCGATTTGTAGCCCAGGGCCCGAAACAGAATGGTGTCGCTGGGCAGGGCATCCACCGAAAAGTCGCCGGTGGTGCCGGTGACCACGCCGCGGCGCGTGCGCTGCACCTGCACGGTAGCGCCCGGCACCGGCAGGCGCGACTTGGCCTCCGATACGCTGCCGCTCACCCGGATTGTTTGGGGGGCCTGCGCGTGCGCCGCCCCGGCCCACAGCCACAGCACGGCCAGCAGCAGCAGCCCCCGGCTTCGGGGCGGCCGCAAAGCACTTGCACAGGACACTACTTCGAAAGGCATCAATGCATTAAACGCAACGCAGCTACAAAGCTGCAACCCAATGAGCCAAAAAAAGCCCGCACCGTTGCAGGCGCGGGCTTCAGGAAGCGACGGTTCGGCCGATTGCATCGACCAAACCCTTAATTTTTTACTTTGGTGCCGTCGGCGTCTTTGGTTTTCACCTTGCCGTTCTCTTTCACCTTGATTTTGCTGCCGTCTTCGGCTTTGGCTTTCATTTTCGAAACCTCGGTACCCGCGGTGCTCATGCTGTTATCGGTGGTGGTGGTGGTTTCCGTGGTGGTCATGGACGATGACGGTGCCATGGTGCTGGAAGCCGTGTCCGCCATGGAAGTGGCGGCCGAATTATCATCGGCGTAGTTGCTGTCGTTGTAAGTGGAGCGGCTCGACTCGTAGGCCTGGTACTGGGTGGGGTCGGTGAAGACGGTTTTAAACTCCTGGTCTTCCGACGAATTAGCTGTGCGCATGGCGGCGGCCATGCCCGTGGTATCGGTGGTGTACTTGGTGCGCATATCGTTCATGCGCTTGTAGCGGTTCACGTACACGGTGCGAATTTTGGTTTTCGTGGCCTCGTCCGTGATTTTCATATCCGCCACCATTTTATCGGCAATGCGCTGGGCACGGGCCTCAATTTGGGCATCCGTCATCGGGCCGGTGGTCGTGGTTGTCGTTGTGGTCGTCATGCCATCGGCGGGCGCGGTGGTCACCTCCGTGGTTTTCTCTTGCGAGCAGGAAGCCAAAGACAAAGCGGCCGCGCCGGCCAGAATCAACAGGGAATTTTTCATTTGAAAAGGAAAGATTAAAGAACAACCATATTGGTTTGGGGGCGCTTTACGGCAATGGTGCCGGGGATGTTGCTTCAGGTTTAATTCACCCTTAAAAGAACGTCATGCTGAGCTTGCCGAAGCATCTCTCCCGCAATGCTATTCCTTTCGATTTGGATTAGTTGCGCGGTAGAGATGCTTCGGCAAGCTCAGCATGACGTTCTTATTTTCCTACCCCAACCAGCTACTCCAACTACGCCCGCCGCAACTCAAACACCGTGATTTCGGGCAGGAAGCCCACCCGGCCGGGGTAGCCCAAAAAACCCAGCCCCACGTTCACGTACAGCCGCTGGCGGCCCTGCTCGTAGAGGCCGGCCCACTGCTTGTACACGTATTTCACGGGGCTCCATTTCAGGAAGGGCAGGTTCACGCCAAACTGCATGCCGTGGGTGTGGCCGCTGAGGGTGAGGTCGATATCCGGGTAGCTGAGCACCTGGGCCTCCCAATGCGAAGGGTCGTGCGAGAGCAGGATTTTAAAGGGCGCGTCGCCGCTGGCGGCGTGGGCTTTGGGCAGGTTGCCGTGCTTGGGGAAATTGGCGTGGCTGCTCCAGTTTTGCACACCCAGCACGGCAATTTTGTCGGTGCCGCGCGTGATGGTGTGGCTGTCGTCGTTAATAAGCGTCCAGCCGATTTTGGCGTGGTTGCGCATGAGGCGCTCCAGGTTTTCGCGCTTTTCGGCGGGGCTTTCCCACGGCACGTAGTCGCCGTAATCGTGGTTGCCAAGGCTGGAGAAGATGGGCAGCTCGGACTTGATTTGCTGCAAGGCCGGAATGTGCGGCTCCACTTCCGTGGCGCGGTTGTTCACCAGGTCGCCGGTCATCAGAATAAGGTCGGCCCCTTGCTGGTTAATCATGGCCACGGCCCGTTGCAGCGGTTCCGTCGAGTTGAAGCTGCCGGTGTGCAAGTCCGAGATTTGAAGCACCTTGAAGCCGTCGAAGGCCGGCGGCAGGTTGGGGTAGCGCAGCGTCACGCGGCGCACGGTGTAGTCGGTACCGCCTTTCACCATGCCCCACAGCAGCGCAAAAAACGGAATTGCTCCAATGCCCAGCGCCAGCTTGGCCAGGAACTCGCTGCGCGGAATAGCCTCGGCCGCCACCCCGGCTGGCCGCGTAGCCGAACTCAGGGCCCAGCGGCCCAGCCGCGTCATGTCTTCCAGCAGCAGCGGAATAAACAGCAGCAGCTTGGCCCCCAGCAGCAGCACCGGCAGGCTCATGAGGTAGCTTTTCAGCTGAATGTTGCCCGTTTGCCGGGTCGAGCCTGCCCAGCCGGCAATCATCCAGCTGCCCACCGTGAGCAGCCAATACACTATGGCCGCCGCGCGCCGGGCATTGGGCGAAAAATGCTGTGTTGCGGTGCGCACGGCCAGGTAACCGTACCATTCGGCCAGCACCACCACGGCCAGCACCATCCATAAAACCAACGGATTTCGCATAAATTAAGCTAGTATCGAAATTGCGCCGCCCCGCCGGTGCGGCCGCGGCTGTTCGAGGCTTAAACGAAGCCGGCCGGCTTTTGCTTTACATTTAACGCACTTTTTACCTTCTGCCGCCCCCACGCCGCATGGAAACCCCTGACCGTCTGCCCGAACCCGCCGCGCTCCCGCCCCTGCCGGGTACGGCCCTGCCGGCCCCGCCCTACGCTGCACCCGCCGCATCCGGCATCAAAAGCTGGGCCGAGGACGACCGGCCCCGCGAAAAACTCATGGCCAAGGGCCGCGCCGCCCTCTCCGACGCCGAGCTGATTGCGATTTTGCTGGGTTCGGGCACCACCAAATTATCGGCCGTGGATGTGGGAATGCTCATGCTGCAAGGTGTGGGCAACGACCTGAATGCGCTGGCGAGGGAGAGCGTGAAGCAGCTTTGCCGCCACCCCGGCATCGGCCCGGCCAAGGCCATTACCATCGTGGCGGCGCTGGAACTGGGCCGCCGCCGCAAGGAAGCCGACGCCGCCCCGCGCACCACCATCACCTGCTCGCGCGACATCTACACCCTCATTCGGCCCCACCTGATGGACCTGCCGCACGAGGAGTTCTGGGTAATTCTTCTGAACCGGGCCAACGTGGTGATGCGCAAAACCGCCATCAGCCGCGGCGGCGTGGCCGGCACCGTGGCCGACCCGAAGATGATTTTCAAGGAAGCCCTGGAGCAGCTGGCCAGCAGCATTATCCTGGTGCACAACCACCCCAGTGGCAACCGCAACCCCAGCGCCGCCGATATTCAGCTCACCAAAAAGCTGAAAGAAGCCGGCCATTTCCTGGATTTACCCATTCTTGACCACCTCATTTATTCGGACCAGGGCTACTACAGCTTTGCCGACGAGGGCATGCTGTAGCTTAAAAATGAGTCATTAAAACCGCCGTGCTGATTGCACATTGCTTTTAAATCAAGCAATGCAGTGCTGCCTTATCAAATCGCGCACATCTGAAATTGCCTGGGAGGCGTATATCGAAACAGTTGTGAGGTCCTGGTTGCTTCATCAATTGAATAGGTTCTCCTCGCAACTCCGTTTTGGCTTCGTCAACCAGCTCAGTCGCTATTCTGCTTTTCACTCGCTCGGCCGAGCAGGATGCTACGCACAAGCGGTTTAGCAGCCAGGGTTCGCGCGCGGGCAATGCGGCCATCGCGGCCCAGCTCATCAGCCACGCCACCACCGTAGCCCGCCAGACCGGCGTGGACTTTATCCGCGTCGACTCGGCCGGGCAAACCGGGAATACGTTTGGCGAGCGGCTGAGCGGGGCCATGCAGCAGGCTTTTGCCAGCGGCTACGAGCAATTACTGGTTATCGGCAACGACTGCCCGCAGCTCGATGCCGCCCGCCTGCGCCAGGCCATTGTGGCCCTGGCCCGGACTGGCGCGGTCCTCGGCCCCGCCACCGATGGCGGCGTGTACCTGCTGGGCGTGGCGCGGGCGCACTTCGATGCCGACAGTTGGGCCACCCTCCCCTGGCAAACAGCCGCTCTGGGCCGGGCATTAGGCCACCAGCTTCGCGCTACCGGAGCTGGCGTGCAGCTGCTGCCCCGGCTCGCCGATATTGATAATGAGCACGACCTGGCCAATGCCCTGCGTTTCGGCCTGCCTCGTGCGCTGAGCCGCATCCTGCACTGGTTGCGGTCAACGATAAACACGGCTCCCAACATGGATGGAGCCACTGCCCTACGCCTGGCCTGTGTGGTGGCGCGGCCCCATCGGGGACCCCCGGCCTGCTGAATCAAAACGGACAATTGCCCGCCCGGCGACGGGGTGCTGCTTCAATCGAGGTAGGCCCGGCTGCCGGTGCAAGCGGGTTTATTCTTTTTTCAGCTTGCCTCACTTTTTCTCATGAAAAAGCTATTCTCCCTTATTGCCTTTTTATTCCTTCTTGTTGGTTCTCAGCACCGCGCTTTCGCACAGGTCGATTTGGTGGTGTCGGTGCAGGACAATGCCCGCAAGCCCGTGGTGGGCCTGCCGGTGCACCTCGATAACGCCGCCATCGGCTTCAGCGCCGAGCAGCCCACCGATGCCCAGGGCAAGGCTCGCTTCCGGGGCCTGAGCACCGCCGGCAGCTACGCCGTGAGCACCGTGGTGAGCGACCGGTACCAGGCCGTGCGCGAAGCCAACTTGGTGCTGCGCGCCAACTCCAGCCCTAGCGTGACGCTGGTGCTCCCCAACGTGAGCAACCAGACGCTAGAAGGCGTGCTGGTGCGCGCCCCCAATAACGCCACCACCATCAACACCCAGAACGCGGAGGTGTCGTCGGAGCTGTCGGCCCGTGAGCTGCGCGAGAGTCCGATTGAGGCCCGCGACATCACCCGCGCCCTCTATCGCCTGCCCAACGTGACGCTGGCCACCGGCTTCTTCTCCGAAGCGCCCAACGTGAGTATAAACGGAGCCAACGGACTGTA
>JBBQSQ010000102.1:0-16051 GCA_038213745.1 Cytophagales bacterium | reverse complement strand
CTTTCGCTACCTCACCGACGGGCCGCTATCGCCCGATTTCTCCTACGCCGTGCCCGCCGATGCCGTGACGCGCCTGGCCCCCGCGCTGGTCGAGTTCCGCGAAAAGCCCGACCACTACCGCATCACCACCGAGCGCCTTATTTGCACCATTCAGAAGGAAAACCTGAAAACGCGCGTGCTCGACCGTTCCGGCTCCATCCTGAGCGACGACGAAAAGGGCTTCCACTGGGAGTACGACTACGACACCGGCAACGACATCGTGAAGATGAGCAAGCAGGTGCCCGCCGGCGTGCACTACTACGGCCTCGGCGACACGCCCGACAACATGAACCTGCGCGGCAAGCGCTTCACCAACTGGGGCTCCGATACCTACGGCTACGTGAAGGGTTCCGACCCGCTGTATAAGAACATCCCGTTCTACCACGTGCTGCACCAGAAAATTGCCCACGGCATTTTCTTCGATAATACCTTCAAGGCCAACTTCGACTTCGCGGCCGAGCGCGCCGATGTGACCAGCTTCTGGGCCCAGGGCGGCGAGCTGAACTACTACTTCATCTACGGCCCCACGCTCATGGAGGTGACCCAGGACTACACCCTGCTCACCTGCCCGCCCGAGCTGCCCCCGCTCTGGACGCTGGGCTACCACCAGTGCAAGTGGAGCTACTTCCCGGAAAGCAACGTGAAGGAAATTTCGTCGGGCCTGCGGGACCGCCAGATTCCCTGCGATGCCCTCTACCTCGACATCGACTACATGGAGGGCTACCGCTGCTTCACCTGGAGCAAGGCGCACTTCCCCGAGCCCAAGCGCCTGGTGCAGGAGCTGGCCGCCGACGGCTTCAAAACCATCGTCATCATCGACCCCGGCATCAAGATTGACCCCGAGTATTCGGTGTACAAGGAGGGCGTGGCCAACGACTACTTCTGCCGCCGCGCCGATGGCCCGCTGATGAAAGGCTCGGTATGGCCCGGCCTCTGCAACTTCCCCGATTTCACCGCGCCCCGGGTGCGCGAGTGGTGGGCCGGCCTGTTTCAGGAATTGATTCAGGACAACGGCGTGAAGGGGGTCTGGAACGACATGAACGAGCCGGCGGTGTTCGAAAAAGGCACCTTCCCGCCCGACGTGCGCTTCGACTACGACGGCCACGCGGCCTCGCACGCCAAGGCCCACAACATCTACGGCATGCAGATGGCCCGCGCCACCAACGACGGCGTGAAGCGCTTCAGCTTCCCCAACCGGCCCTTCACCATCACGCGCAGCACCTATAGCGGCGGCCAGCGCTACTCCTCGGGCTGGACCGGCGACAACATCGCCTCCTGGGAGCACCTCTGGCTGGCCAACATCCAGTGCCAGCGCCTGAGCATCTCGGGCTTCAGCTTCATCGGCTCCGACATCGGCGGCTTCGTTGACACGCCCACCGGCGAGCTTTACGCCCGCTGGATTGCGCTGGGGGCCTTCCACCCGTTCTTCCGCACCCACTCATCCGGCGACCACGGCGACCAAGAGCCCTGGAGCTTCGGCGACGAAACCACCGACATTGTGCGCGCCTTCATCGAGCTGCGCTACCGCCTGCTGCCCTACGTGTACACCGCCTTCTGGCAGTACGCCACCCACGGCACGCCCATGCTGCGCCCGCTCACCTTCCTCGACCAGAACGACACCGAAACCTACCTGCGCATGGCCGAGTTCGGCCTCGGCGACCACCTGCTCATCTGTCCCATCACCCAGCCCGGCGCCGATGGCCGCTGGATGTACCTGCCCCGCGGCGACTGGTTCTACTACTGGACCGACACGCCCCAGGCCGGCGGCAGCGAGGTCTGGGCGGCGGCCGACCTCACCCGAATTCCGCTCTTCATCAAGGCCGGCGCGGTGGTGCCCATGCAGCCGGTGATGCAGTACGTGGGCGAAACCCCCGTCACCGAGCTCACCCTGCACGTCTACCACAAAAACGGCACCGCCGAGAGCGTCCTCTACGACGACGGTGGCGAGGGCTACGCCTATACGGAGGGTCACAAAACCGTGCGCCGCTTCACCGTCACCGGCTCCGCCACCAACCTCGTCCTCACCCAGGCCATCGAAGGCGACTACGCGCCCAGCTACGCCACCTACCGCGTGGTGCTGCACGGCGTGGCCGGTGCCCTCGCTGTCACCGCCGACGGCCAGCCCGCCCCCGTCATCGAGGCCACCCTGGAAACGGGCCTCACCCTGCCCAGCCTCGTGGTACCCGTCGGCTTCGGCGAGGTGCGCGTGAACGTGGTGGCGAGTGGGGCGGGGAGGGGGGTGCCGGCTGTGTAAATGCTGGCGCGGGGCTATGCCCCGCGTTGGGTATCACCCCACTAACGACGGTTTTCTCAGTGCTCGCCGAGAAAATATTTCTGACAATTTTCAAAACGCGACAATGGAAAATAAAATAGATTAATTATCATATACTTTAGCAATGAAAAAGCGCTGGCCAAGGTGCCTTTTCGTTGCCAAGTATCAGGTAAAAGTTTGATGGTGAGTGGAGAACGAAGGGCATCGGCATTGAATGATAAAAATTTGTCTTAGCTTAGCCGGATACTTTTCACATTCACCTTTACCACCATGAAACAAATGATTACCCGTGCCCTCTCCGTTGCATTATTGGGGGGGGGTATTTGCACTTTGGAGCTGCGAGAAAGTAGCTCAACCCGAACTTAGCCCCAAGATGGCGGCCACCCAGCAGCTATTAGCTGCTCCGGCAGCGGCCGAAAAGGCTGTTATCAAGCAAGCTTCGTGGTTGCGTTTTATAGACCGCGTAGAACGCGGAGAAGTAGTAGACCCTTCAGGCCAATACGTTGCCAAGGGCACCAAAGTAGCCGTGGATGCTAAGGGCAACCGCTTGGTGCGGCCCAAAACTGCTTCTGCCTATCATTATCGTTGGAATAAAGCGGGCGAAGTAGTTGCAACTCCCTTAGCTGCTTCGGCCGGGACGGCCAACAAGTTCGCGGAACCTGTTTGTACCGACTGTAGCGGTGGCAACCCGCCCGTTACCACTACCTTCATCAGCAGTGAAGGGGTGGCACCGTATAGTGGTTCTGATAATCCGAACGGATATGTCTGGGACCTCAAAATTGGGCATGGTTCCGCGCAAGGCGACCATTACGGAATTCCGAACTCATATACTGTTTTGTATTCGGATTTGAATAAAGGTGCTGGTGGACATTTCATCTATATAGGGTTTACAAGAGTACCCGCGAATGTGTCGGAGAGTCCAGAGGTGATATACAATAATTCTTATAATACAGGGCCTGTTACGCTGCTTGGGTTGTCGAAGAAATATTCTTATTTTGATAATTATTCTTACTTCGCATCTTACTCCTATCCGGTTTGGGTAGATACTGGTAGAAGACTGGGATTCGAAGAATATGATTTAAACCAAGATGTAGGCGGTATATACATACATGCCCGGCTATCAAAATATCCGGGCTGGGGAGTCCCTCTTGAAATTGGGGTACTATCTAGCAACATTTCATCGGCTAAGCCGCCAACGGGCTGGACCATTGTCTCAACTGATTTGAACGAAGGTGCAGGCGGCGACTACATTTACTTCTGTGCCAAAGGCCGCTAATCATGTATTTCATGGCCAACCGCACCAGATGGGCACTAGTTGTTGCAATAAGCCTAATCTCTCCCAAGATTCGCTGCGAAGCGCAGCACAAACCGCCCGATTCGATGCCGGCGGCGGCGGCCACGCAACCGTTAAAGCAGGAATTTCCACAATATCGGTACTACGCTGGCATCCAAGCCGCCGCGAAGCTGCTTAAAGTTACCTCGGCCACCTACCCCATCCAAGAAGCAGTGGTTAGGCCATTATACGGTTTTGTGGGGTATTATTTGACTCCTCGCCTCGCAATACAAGCGGGGTTTTTACAGCGCGACCCGCCAAGTGAAAAAACGCTGGTGGTAAGCTTTAACAGCGCCGGTCAACCGGTTGAGAACAGTGCAAGTCGTAACCAATATGATGCGGAAGTGCCGGTCGTGTTACGCTACGACCTTGCACGTCGGCCTGTACACAGACTATATACCAACGCGTTAGTGGGTGTGTCACTTCTGTTTCATTACTATCAAACCGACGAAGTTGCTTCCTTGGGAGGGAAGGTTGTGTATGAAATACATGAATACTCTCGTACACACAACTGGTACTTGATGGCAGGAGCCAGCACCGGCTACCGGCTAATGCCTCACGTCGACTTACTGATGGAAGCAACTGCCAACCGCAACCTGACCGCATCAGATTACGCAGCTACGGCCCGGAAAATTAGTTTTGGCGTAGGAGCCGGACTTCGCTACCGCTTCGACCTATAGTGAAAATCCGCAGTTGCCCACTCGTGATAACCGGTAGGATTCCTGAAAAAATAAATAAGTTTATGTGCATATGCTAACTATGAAACAGGGCACCCCACGGGGTGCCCTGTTTCGTTCCCGCCTACCCAGCCGCTACGCCTTGCCCGGCACGGGCGGCACGGCCGAGGCGGGCGTGTCAGTCACCACGTAGTCCGCGTACTGGCGGGCGTCGGCGGCGGCCTGCCGGGCTTGGCCGCTGCTCATTGAATGGCCGCGCTCGGCTCCTGCTTCTTCGTCACCAACGCCACTATCGCCGGAACGGGCTTACCCAATTGGATGGTTTCTTCGTGGTGGTCGGTACGGGTCTGTAGCTCAACCGTGTAGCGGCCGGCCGGCAGGTCGGCCAGGTCGAAGGTGCCCGCGTAGCGGGAAGACCGCAGTACGTCGTCGTAGAGCACGCTGCCGCGCTCGTTGCGAATCTGGAAACGCACGGGGCTGTACTTGTCGCTTTCGTAGCACACCCGCAGCAGCGGCGAATTGGGCAAGGGCCGGATAATGACCCGCAACGTGGCCGGAGCGGGCAACCCATCGGTTTGCGCACTGGCGCGTTGCGCCTGGCTGAGGGTGGGGCTGGCAAAACCAAGTGCCAGCAGCAAAAGAACCCAGTAGGGGGAGGTACTCAAACGCAGGGAAGTTTTCATGATGAGGAGTTGTTAGGGGAATGAAGAGGGGTTTTTCGGCGCGTTACCCGCGCGGTGAATCAGAACCAGCGGCCCACCAGCTGGGGCGCGGGCTTATTTGCCGAGCCCTGGGCCGCCGTCAGGCAGCAGGGAGGAAGGGCGGTGCCGGGCCCGGCGGCCGACAGTCAGGGCTCCGTCCGCCCCTTCAGCGCACGGCCTGATTCGCCTGCGTGCCGCGCAGGGCAAACTGCCTGAGGGCAAACTGCCTAGGTACAAATCGCCTAAGGGCAAACTGCTTGGGGGCAAAATCCGGAGATAATACACTCCCGTTCTGGGAGGCACTGGCTGGGTTGCGCAGCACCCATTGCAAGGCCCACGATAGGTGGTCGGTGATGAGCGCCCGGGCGCTGGGGGGCACTCGGTTCAGGTCGAGCAGCTGGGGCAGGGCTTCTTCGTACACGACTTGGTTCTGGCCATTGTAGAAGCGGATGATGGTGTGGTCGCGGGTCGTGGGGTTGACGCCCAAGCTCCAGTAGCCGGGTAGCGCGGCCACCGGCTGGGTTTGGGCCCCGCCCCGCAGGGAGCTGAGCAGCAGCAGCAACCCGAAGGCCAAGCGGATGCTTAAGAACGTTTTCATGGCGTGGGGAGGGGAGGAGAGCGGCAAGCGCGGCAGGTCGGCAACGGTGGGTTTTCATCGCTCAGGAAGAGAATAAGGGCGGGTTCGGATGAGCAGGCTACTTCTTGAATGTTAGCTTGGCCGCGATATTCCGGGCAATGGTCTTGCCTTGCAGCAGGCTGATTTCGGTCGTTTTGCGGTAGTGCATGCCGCCGTACACCCGCGAAACGCCGGCCTCGGTGGCTGCTTCGTCGAACGAGTTGTAGGGGCGCGCCACCACGCCCGCGATGTTGTAGGGCTTGTCGGTGTACTTGTAGTTGGCCCCAAATACCAGGGTGAGGGCCTCGGCCGCCGCGCCCGACGTTACGGAGTGGCCCGCCGGGTATTCAGGGTGGGCCGGCGTGGCAAGCAGCGTGTTCCAGGCGGGCTGGCCCATCACCGAGCGGATGTAAGTAATGGGCCGCCCGGCGTTGTACAGGTACTTGCTTTTGAACAGGCTGACCTGCGCGTCCGACATGGCAATGCTGACCTGGGCAAACGCCACGGCGGCCGCGTCCAGGGCGGGCTTTTGCGTGGCCAGCACCTCGCGCAGGACGTTGTGCCAGGAGTTGGGGGCCCAGAACGAGGCAATTGTGCGCTGCTCGGCCGTCAGGCCCTGCCCAATGTCGTACACTTCCTTGGCCTGCGCGTAGTACGCCGACGTTGGATTTGTTGAATACGGGATGGGTGGGCCTTGGTCGGCCCCGGCGTCGCTGTTCAGCACCAGCAGGCGGCAGCGGCCCCAGTTGGGCGCGATTGCCGGGGCAAATGCTGGCGGCGTGGGCACCCACAGGCCCGCGCCCACCGGGGGCGTGTAGGGCGTGGCGTCGTCGCTGCCGTCGGTTTTCGACCATGCGGAAACGGCCGCGGCCACCTGTTGGCCAAACGCCGCCGACCGGGCTAGCACATCCGCCGGCTGGTCTTTAAATGCGGCGGTAGTGGCCGTTTCCAGCGAATCGATGGTGGCTTTGCTGGCGGCCGAAGCGGTGGGGTAAAGACTGCGGCTCATGGCCGCCGCGGCTGCGTTGGCGCACGCCGGCCAATAGTAGGCCAGGTTGGGCCCCACGGCCGGCACCGCGCCCAGGCCGTTGAGCTGCGGCGCGATGGACTGGTAGCCCGCCAGGCCCGGCACCACGGCCTCGTAAAGGGCGATGCTGGTGTAGGCGTAGCGCCGCGGTGCGGCCACGGGGCCGCCCGGCGCGGCGAGGGCCAGCTTCAGCTGCAGCGTCAGCCACGAGGACACTACCTCGCCCGAATACACCGGGGCACTAGGCGGGGCGGTGGTGGCTTCGTCATCTTTCTGGCAGGCCGTGGCCAGCAGGGCCCCCAGCAACAGCAGCGCCGAGCACCGAAGGCGCAGGCGGGAGCCAACGTATTGAAAAGTTTTCATGGGAAACATGGTCTTAGTGAGCGTTATAAATCGAGCTTACTTCTGATATGGCGTGGCGCTGCGGGGCCCGGCCGGCTACCGCCTGGTTGGCCGGGCGCTGGCCTCACTTCAGCGCGTTGGCTGCCACGTACGCCCCAATCTGGGTGCCCATGGCCTGGCCCTCCACCGTGGAGGTGCGGAAGTGGTACCCGGCGTACATCCGCGAGAGGGAGTTTTCGGCGGCTGCCTGTCCGAAGCCGGTGTAGCTCCGGGTTTTGCGGGCGTTGTTGGTGAGCGTAAACGGCACGGCGTCGGTGCCGAAATAGCTTTGGAGCACGGCCGCCGCGGCCCCGCCCGCCATGCCGTGGCCCGACGGGTATTCGGCGTCGGGCGGGTTGGGGAAGGCCAGCGGCAGCCAGGCCGCGTCGGGTGCGGTGTCGGGGTTGGTGTCGGTGCCGGCCAGGCGAATGGCCGTGATGGGCCGCCAGCGCCGGTAGGTGTACTTAGCGTCGCACATGGCCACGTAGGCATCGGCTTCGGCCATTTGCACCAGGGCCAGCAGCCGCACGGTGGCGTAGGCATCGGCGGGTTGGGCGGCCAGCGCGGCGCGGGCCACGCGGTTCCAGGTCAGGGGCGAGTTGTCGAGCCAGAACAGGGCGCTGGCGGCCTGGTCGGGCGTGCGGGCGGCGCTGGTGGCCCCGCCCAGGGCCTTCACTTCGTTAAAATCGGTGGTGTAGGCTGCCGATGCCAGTGCCGGCGGGGGGCCGGGGCGGAACTGGTTGGCGGCCGTGAGCGCGAAGGGCTTCACGTCTTTCCACCCCGCCAGGGCGTAGAAACCGTTGAACGGGGGCCCGTCGAAGGGCGGCGTATACTGGTAGTCGCCGGGGTTGGTGCCAATCGGAAACGGCGTTTGGGCGGCATCCGCACCGTCGCCCGTGCGCTGGGCCAGCACGGCCTTGGCGGCGGCCTGGCCCAGGGCCACGCCCTGCGTTTTGGCGTCGCCGTCGCCGATTTTTGCCAGCGCGGCCTGATAGAGCGAATCGGCGTAGGTTTTTTGGGCGGGCAGCAGCGCTACCAATGCGTCGTGGGCGGCGGCCGCCACCGCGGCATCGGGTGCGGCGGTGGGCACCAAGGGGCCCCGCAAGGCGTAGGGGGTGTTTTTTTGCTGAATGTTGTTTAGCGCGTCGTACATGGCCAGGTGCTCAATGGCGTACACCCGCGCCTCGCTGTGGGGCAGCACGAAGAAGCCGGTGGCCGGGTTGGTCAGGCGCGTGACGGCCACGGTCCCGGCCTGGTTCCAGGCCAGCACGGCGGCGGGGCTCACGGGGCTGGGGCTCACGGCGGCGGGGCCCTCGGTTTCGTCCTTCTGGCAGGACGTGGCCAGCAGGATGCCCACGGCCAGCGGCGCGATGGCAAGGCGTGAAAGCAGGTTTTTCATAAAAATCAGCTTCAAAAAGGTGGGTGAAAATGAAGGGGTTACCGGGCCAGGTTGCACGGCCCGGGCGGGCGCGGGTCAGCCGGCGTTTGGTCACTGCTCTCCTCTTCGCCAGGTGCGGCGCGGTGGCGCGGGTGGCCTAGCGGGTGGCGTACAGGTGTTGCAGGCGGCGGTTCTGGCCAAATTGCTGTGCCAGCATCGTGGGGGCCGCTGCGGGGTCACGCAGCACGCGGGCCAGGGCTTGGTTGAGCTGGTGGGCGGTGCGGCGAGAGCCGTGGCCGGGGCGGGCGAGGTCGAGGCAGAGGCCCGCCAGCCGCTCTTCGTGCACGAGCCG
Source organism: Cytophagales bacterium (assembly GCA_038213745.1). GTDB lineage: Bacteria > Bacteroidota > Bacteroidia > Cytophagales > Hymenobacteraceae > Hymenobacter. Next base: position 7,275 of record JBBQSQ010000102.1, on the reverse strand, counting down.
GTCCTGGCCATCGTAGAAGCGCACGATGGTGTAATCGCGGGTCGTGCGGTTGATTTCCAGGTTCCAGTAGCCGGGCTGGGTGGCGGGCGCTAGTTGCTGGGCATGGCTGGCCAGCGAACCGAGCAGGAATACTAGCCCGCAGGCCAGGCGAAGGCAGATGGGCGTTTTCATAATTCAATAGGGGGGATAAAGGCGGGAGAAATGAGGGGACGGCGGGAGCAGGGCAGGGCGGCGGCGGGCGGGCTTTCATGGCAGCGGCAAGCGAAAAGCGTGATGCTTAGAGGAGTGATTTGAACCACTGCAAAGCACGAAGCCCCCGCTCCGATGGGCATTTGCGAAGCGCTCAAAATTCATTGCCCACGTAGCGAGGGCATTTGCGCAGGTTGCAAATGCGTTTGGGTAGGTTGCGAAGCCCCGGCGGCGGCGGCCGTGGTTTAACGCATAGCATTTATTTATTAATAATTATGTATTTTTAATATTATCCGCTGCCCGCAGTGGCTCAACGGTGGCCAGCCCCGCTGCTGCCCCCTCTCACGCCCGGCCCTGGCCGGGCCGCTGCCCATGAAAACCCGCTGCCTGCCCGGCCTGCTTCTGGGGTGCTGCCTACTACACGGACCCAGCGCCCCCGCCCAACCTAGCCCGCAGGCGGCCCTCGTCTCCGCCTCGCCCGACAGCGCACTGAAGCACTTCACCGTGGCCTGGGTTAACGACGGGCCCATGTTGGAGGGCGGCCCAGTGCGCTGGCGCTACCGGCCCGGCCTGCCGCCGGGCTGGGCTAGCCCGGCGACCAACGACCTGGGCTGGCTACTGGCACGCACCCAGTTTTTATTTGGCGATGACCCGCCCGGCTGGCACGGCACGGGCTGCTTTCGCCTGCACTTCACCCTCGATTCGGCCCTGCTGGGCCAGCCGCTGGGCTTGCGCGTCCTGCACGAAGGGGCCTCGGAAATCTACCTCGACGGCCAGTTGCTGGGCCGCTACGGGACGGTGGGCCCGTCGCTCGAAACCACCAAGGGTTACTTTCCGCGCCACGAGATGCTGTCGTTTGCGCTCCGCACGGCCGGCCCGCACCTGCTGGCCGTTCGCTACGCCAAGTTCGGCAAGTGGGCGTTTAACAGAGCTGGTTTCTCCGTATGGGTGGCTTCGCCCGGGCATATCCTGGCCAAAGCCATTGACACTGAGCGCCTGGATATGTTCCACCTGTTCGCGTCGGTGGCCATTGGGGTGCTGACCCTGCTGCACTTTTTGCTGTTCCTGTTCTACCGCTCCCAACGCGCTTACCTATACTACAGCCTCTACACGGGGGTATTAGCGGGGGCTGGTCTGCTGCATTATCTGCGCGTCACCCTCGCGGGCGAGGCCATGCGCTGGTGGGTCCAGTTGGGTTCCCAGGCGAGCGAGGTGCTGGGCCCCCTGCTGCTGCTGGCGTTCGTCTACTCCGTGTGCCAGGTGCGCCTCACCCGGCGCTGGCTGGGGTTGCTGCTGTTGGGCGGCGCGGTCCTGCTGTTCCTGATGCAGCCGATGGTTGACGACAAGCGCTTATTGCCGCTATACTATGGATTGATAGTGATGCCTTGGCTCGACATGCTGCGGTTGCTGGGTCGCGCCCTCTGGCAGCGGCAACCGGGCGTAGGGGTGGTGGCCGTCGGCATTCTGGCCACTATACGGGTGGACGGTTTTGCGCTCTGGGACCTGTTCCACCTGTGGCCCAACTACTTTTCGATGCAGCAGCAGGTTGTCACGCAGCTGGGTTTTCTGGTCCTGCCCGTGTGCATGGCGGTGTACCTGGCCCGCGACTTTGCCACCGCCCGCCGCGGCCTGGAAACGCAGCTCCGGCAGGTCGAGCTGCTGTCGGCCCAGACACTGGCCCTGGAAACCGAGCGCCGCCAGCTCGTGAGCGCCCAGAACGAGCGCCTCGAAGCCACCGTGCAGGCCCGCACCGAGGAAATAAGCCACCAAAACCACACCCTGGCCGCCCAGCGCGATGAAATTACCGGGCAGGCCGACCGCCTCCGGGCCCTGGACCAGGAGAAGACGCGCTTCTTCACCAACATCACCCACGAGTTCCGCACCCCGCTCACGCTCATGCTCGGGCCCGCCGCCCAAATCGCGGCCGACACCCGCGAGCCCGCCACCCGCCAGCAGGCCCAGCTGGTGGAGCGCAACGCCCAGCGCCTGCTGCACCTCATCAACCAGCTCCTCGACCTGAGCCGCCTCGAAGCCGGCCAGCAAGCCTTGTGCCTCACCCCCGGCGAGGCGGTGGGCTTCGTACGCGGGCTGGTGGGCGGGTTCGAGTCGCTGGCCGAGCAGCGCGGCATCGCCTATTCGTTCGAAGCCGGCGTGCAGGCCCTGACTGCCCGCTTCGACGCCGACAAGCTGGAAAAGGTGGTGGTCAACCTGCTTTCCAACGCCTTCAAGTTCACGCCCAGCGCCGGCGAGGTGGCCGTACGCCTGCGTGTGGCCGGGGCCCCCGACGCCCCCGGCTGGCTGGAGCTGACGGTGCGCGACACCGGCCGCGGCATCGCCCCGGAACACCTGCCGCACGTCTTCGACCGCTTCTACCAGGCCGACGCCTCCGACACCCGCGCCCACGAAGGCACCGGCATCGGCCTGGCCCTGACCAAGGAGCTGGTGGAGCTGCACGGCGGCACCCTCGCGCTGGCCAGCGCGCCGGGCCGCGGCACCACCGCCACCGTGCGCCTGCCGCTGCTACCCGCCGCCGAAGCCGCGCCAGTACCCGGAGCCGACGCCCCGACGCCCCCGCCACCGGCTACCGAGCCCGTGTCCCAAACCTTGCCTGGGGCCGGCCCGAAGGCCCCCGAGCCCGCGCTGGTGGAGGACCCCGAGCGGCCCCTGGTGCTGCTCATCGAAGACAACGCCGACGTGCGGGCCTACCTGCGCACCGTGCTGGCCCCCGACTACCAGCTGCTCGAAGCCGAAAACGGCGCGGCCGGCGTGGCCCTGGCCGGCGAGCACCTGCCCGACCTGGTTCTCACCGACGCCATGATGCCCCTGCTCGACGGCTACGGCGTGTGCCGGGCCCTGAAGCAGCACGAGCGCACCAGCCACATCCCCGTGGTGCTGCTCACGGCCAAGGCCGACCTGCCCAGCCGCCTCCAGGGCCTCGACACGGGAGCCGACGCTTACCTCACCAAGCCCTTCCGGCGCGCGGAGCTGCTGGCCCAGCTGCGCAACCTCGTGCGGGGCCGCCAGCAGCTGCAGGCCGCCTACCGCCGCGCCCTGGCCGATGCCCCGCCGCCCGGCCCGCCCACGATGGAGGAGGTCTTCCTGGCCCGAGTGCGGCAAGCCATAGCGCTGGCCCTCGACGACGAAACCCTCGACGTGGAAACCCTGGCCCGCACGCTGGCCCTGAGCCGCACCCAGCTGCACCGCAAGCTCAAGGCCCTTACCGGCCAAGCTCCGGGCGACCTCATCCGCCTCGTGCGCCTCACCCGGGCCCACGCGTTGCTGGCCGGCGGCACGGCCACCGTGGCCGAAGTAGCTTATCAAGTAGGCTACGGCAACCCGGCCAACTTCTCCACCAGCTTCTCGCGCCACTTCGGCTACGCCCCCAGCGAAACCCGGCATCGCGCGTCGGTGGTGGCGTAGCGGGCCTTGCCGATGCCGCGACCTGTCTTCGGCGCAGCCACCCCGCCGTCATCAGCGGAGCCACCTTGTAAACGGGCCTCACGCTGCCCAGCCGCGTAGTGCCCATTAGCTTCGGTGAGATGCGAGTAAACCTACATGCCAATAACCAGCACGCGAATTGTTTGAGGGGCCGTGCCAATAACGTAAATCATTTGTGGTGAAGATATTCGAATACAAAATATTTTTTTGAACGACTTGTGAAAGCCAAAAATTTGTCTAGCTTTGGCCTAGTCTTTTCACCACATTCCGTTCATCACCATGAAAATAGGAATTACCCGTGCGCTCTCCATTGCATTATTGGGGGGGGGGTATTTGCATTATGGGGCTGCGAGAAAGTAGCACCCAACGAGCCTAGCCCAAAAGCGGCGCAAGCCGACCAGACACTGGCTCCAGCTAAAGCAACCCAAACTCTTTCCCCGGCTCAAGCCGCGTGGCTAAAATTTGTGGACCTAGTAGAACAAGGTAAGTTGGTGGACCCTTCTGGTCAGTATGTGGCCAAGGGCACTATGGCAGCTGTAGACGCGGCGGGTAAGCGGATTTCGAGACCTAAGTTCGACGCGGCTACGCCAGCATTTGCCCGGCATTATGTGCTAAGCAAGAAGGGGGAAATCACGGCTTTGTCCGTTCCAGGCGTTGGTGGGACTGCTAACAAGTTCGACAATCCTTGTGCCGATTGCCCCGTGCCAGGACCCACCACCACAGTTACTTCCACTTTTGTAACCTCAGTCGGGCAAGGCGGCCCTGGTCCTATCCACGACTTGAAGATTGCTTACAATGATGATAGTAAAGTGGCGTTGCAAAATGCGGGGTACACCTTCATTAACTCTGATTTAAATAAAGGTTGTGGCGGAGCTTATATCTATTTCTATTTTAACCGAAACGCGTTAACAGTATTGAATGGGCCGGAATACTCGCAGAACAAGCCCTACTCCGGGCCGAACGATATTCTTCGTTATTTTCAGACAAATACTAATGGGGGTAGATTTGGCCCTGTCGTCCCAAGTTTTAGGTTCTTCTACATGTGGACGCCTATTGGCACTACTGGTGCAAACGGTTATAATGGAGGCTATACCCAACCTGACCTTAACGGTGGTGCGGGTGGGGAGTATATCTACTCCTATCAATCTAAAGACCCTACCCTAATTAATTCTGCTGATATCACCGAAGTAGGTGTTTTATCTGGCAATAGCGACACCATTCAGCCCCCTGCGGGATGGACCAAGTATGGCAATGATTTGAATCAAGGCGCGGGAGGTGATTATATCTACTTCTGCTACCGGTAGCAAGTCAATCTGAGCGTATGAAAACCAAATTTTTCAACTTCTCGTTGATGGCCGGAATGTGCGTACTGCCCATTCTATGTCGGGCGCAGGACCCCAAAAGCAGCACATTACCAGCTCGGTACTACGTAGGGGCCCACTTGAACAGGACTACCTACGAGGTATTCTATCCCAGCACTCCGGGCGTGACGGGCACAGCTCCTTGGGAAGTAATTATTGGGAGACAGATAACCACCCGCTGGGCCGTGCAACTCGGCTACGCATATTCCCACAGTAGATACTATGAGAACCCGGAATACACGCTTACCACCGTCTCCGGACAGCATATTTACGGTTGGCGAAGTTCGGACGTTTGGACGCACGCGCTGCCCTTAACAGTACGCTATTCGGTGCTTTCACAACCACGTGCTAGGTTACGAGTTGATATAATCGCAGGAAGCGCCTGGGTTAATGCACGAGCTGGGGATGCAGCCGAAGAATTTATCGATGGTCAATCGCAAGGCAGACTCACCGACGGCGACCATACCACGCAACTGTACCTCACCGCGGGTCTGGGAGCACGCTACCTTTTCGGTCGGCATTTGGAAGGCGTATTCGATTATACTTGGATTCGCAACTTGAAGTACGCGCCAGAATACATACACCTAGAAACGACGGGCAACGCCTGGGGCATCACCCGCTCCATCAGTCTGGGCGTGCGCTACCGCTTTAACATCGGCAAACACAAACCGAAGGAATGAGCTTCTGTCGCAAAGTAGAAAGCTGGCGGATGCTCGTGAAGGACACACGCCAGCTTTTTTGTGCTTCTTGCTTAGGTACCTACTTTGGCGAACGTGCGCTATTGAGCTGATGGCGGCTGATTCCTGGAATCCTGACCGGCTTGTGCCAAATTCTCTATTTAGCGTGGCCCACCCGCCCTGGGCGCGGCTGGTGCCGCCGGGGCTGCTGGCAGTGCTGTTGCTGTTGGGCGGGCTGGCTTACGGCGGCTAAGGGCTGAACTGGGAGGAGTTCAGCAACCATTACAATGGCACCGTGAACGCGGCAGTGGCCGCCGAATTCCTGCTGCCTCGGCCTTCACGCTCGCCGCGAGCGGGCCGGCTGCCCCGCTCGCGGCGGCCATCAGGGGCTAGGCCGGTGGCACCGAGGCCGTGCCCACGCCGGGGCTGGCGAGCACGCCGCTACCGGTGGTCGGCGGCTGGCTGGCCGACCTGGAAACGGTGCTCGGGCCGGTCGCTGGTAGGCCGCTTCCGGCGTGCAGCTTCGAAAGAATAAGGCGGCACTTAGCGGCTATCCCGATAAGCAGGATGTGGTGGTTTTCCCTATTTGGATAGGCACTTACGAGCTTGATGAATCCAGCCGTCGCAAGCAACGCGGTTCAGTCCGGCGAGAGGCGCGGGCCCATCGGAATCATGCCGTGCTTGCGCAACAGGGCTTCCCGCTCGGCCGGCGTGGGGTTTTTTAGCTGGCGGGCTTCCTGAAAATAGGTTTCCATGGTGCCGGCCGGCTGGTGCATGATGAGCAGCCGCCCGGGCTCCTCGCTGGTTTTGACGAAGGCGTGCGGCACACCCAGGGGCCCCAGCAGGGAGTCGCCGGCCTTGAGGTGAAAAATTTCGGTGCCGACCTGAAACTTGAACGTGCCGCCGGTTACGAAAAACCACTCGTTGAGGTTGGTGTGGGTGTGCAGCAGCGGGCCCAGCTTCTCGAAGCGGGTGGTGTCGTAGAGGCTGAAGCCGCCGTTGTTGTCCTGGCCCGATACCTTCAAATCGAAGCGCGCCCCCAGGTAGGTGAAGCTCTGGCCGAACCGGTCCTGGCCGGCGTCGACTTTTACGCCGGCGGTGGGGCCGGAGGCGGCCAGGGCCCGCAGGTCGAGCCCGGGCAGCAGGGGCACGGCCAGGGGTAGGGCCAGGAATGCGCGACGTTGCATGGCTTCGGGTTGGGTAAGATTAGGATGCAAAGCGCTATTGGCGGGCCAGCTCAGCGCACCAGCTTCCGGGTAATGAGTCCGCGCGCGGTGTTCAGCTGCACCGTGTAGATGCCCGCGGGCAGCGTACTCAGGTCGAGGGCGCGCTCGTTGGGGAACGGGGACCGGGCCGGGCCGTCGTCGCGACGCACGACGCGGCCCGTGGCGTCGAGCACGGTGAGCGGCGCGGCCAGCACGGTCGGGTCGGGGCAGCTGAGGCGGTAGCGGCCGTCGGGGCTGGGGTTGGGGGCGATGCTAAGGGAGGCGTTCAGGGCCGCGTCGCGGGTGGCGGTAGCCGTGCCGCTGAAGGCAATGTCATCAATGCGCAGCACGGCACCGGCCGTCACCTTCACGGTATTGCCCGAGAAAAAAACCATGGAAACCGAA
>JBBQSQ010000101.1:0-16316 GCA_038213745.1 Cytophagales bacterium | reverse complement strand
CCGTAGATGCCCATCTTCAGCATAATGCCCGCGAGCAGCATGGTGGCGGGGGCGGGTGCTTCGGTGTAGGTGTCGGGCTGCCAGGTGTGGAAGGGGAAGATGGGCATTTTCACGGCGAAGGCCGCGAAAATGAGCCAGAACAGCCACGACTGCTCGGCGGCGCTCAGCTTCAAATTATAGAAAGCCGAGAGTTCCGAGGAGTGCTGGGCCAGCGAGCCGGCGGCGGGGCCGGTTTGCAAATACAGGTACACGAAGCCGGCCAGCATCAGCAGCGAGCCGACGACGGTGTAGAGGAAAAACTTGAGGGTGACGGCGATGCGGCGCTCGCCGCCCCAGGCCCCGGCCAGCAGGTAAATCGGAATAAGCGCCACTTCCCAAAAGAAGTAGAACAGGAAGGCATCAAGCGAAACGAACACGCCCAGCAGGCCCGTCTGCATGAACAGCACGAGGGCGTAGAAGGTGGACGGGTTGTCGTAGTCGCGCTTGAAGGCGCTGAGCAGAATGAGCGGCACCAGGAAGGTGGTGAGCAGCACCATCAGCAGGCTCAGGCCGTCGAGCCCGATGTGGAAGTTGATGCCGGCGGAGGCAATCCAGCGGTAATCAAGGTTGTAGGCCGACGAGCCGTGGCGGGTGAAGTCGAAAGCAGCGTAGGCGGCGAGGGCGAATTCGAGGAGCGAGGCCCCGAAGGCGAGGGCACGGGCGGCGGCTCCCTTAACGACTAGCAGCAGCAGGGCGGCAGCCAAAGGGAGAAAAAGCAGTACAGCAGTCAGCATCAGCAGGCGGGTTGGGCGCGTTGCAGGGTGGGGGAACCCACCCGCAAATTGACCGCAAACTTACGCACGGAGGAGGAAGGCACCACCGTTTTTGTGCAACTTCTGCTAAGGAGACACCTTATGGCTCATCAGCACGCGCCCGCTAGCGTCCAGCCACTGCGCCATGCAGAGCGCCCGGGTGCCAGCCCCGCCGCGTCGGTTTAACTCGTCGCGGCGGGGGGCGGGTTTACATTTGCCGTCTTCTTCCCTATGGCCATGAGCATTCCTGTTTTACGCGTGGCACGGCCCACCGACAACCTGCCGGCCCTGCTCCGCTTCTACTGCGCCGGGCTGGGCCTGCGGCAATTAGCTTCCTTTACCGCGCACAACGGTTTCGATGGCGTGATGCTGGGCCACCCGCAGGCACCGTACCATTTGGAGTTCACGCACCACCCCGGCCACGCCGTGGGCCGTGCCCCGACGGCGGATAACCTGCTCGTGTTTTACCTGCCCGATTTGGCGGGGTGGCAAGCCGCTGTGCAGCGCATGGCCGCCGCCGGCTTCGCGCCCGTGCCGGCCTACAACCCGTACTGGGACCAGCTGGGCCGTACTTTCGAAGACCCCGACGGCTACCGCGTGGTGCTGCAACACGCCGCCTGGAAATTGTAGCAGACGAAGCGGATGCCGCAAAAAATGCCTGAACATTCACCCTGCCGGGTACGACCCGTCGTTTCGCGCCTTGCGCCTACGCCCAGCGGATTTTTGCACCTGGGCAATTCCGTGAACTTCGTGCTCACCTGGCTGCTCACGCGGCAAGCCGGCGGCACGCTGCACTTGCGCATCGACGACCTGGACCGCGCCCGGCTGCGGCCGGCCTATCTGGACAACATCTTCCGCGTCATCGACTGGCTGGGCATCGATTACGACCACGGCCCCAGCGGCCCCGATGATTTCCTGCGCCACCACTCGCAGCTGCTGCACCTGCCCGCATACAATGCCGTGCTGCGCCGCCTGGCGCAAATTTCGGGTCTTGTGCAGGCCAACACCCGCTCGCGCACCAATGCTGCCGAAGCCGCTGTTTCACTCGAAACACCCGGCGCGGCGTGGCGGGCGCACGTGCCGGTCGGCACCGAAATCAGCTTTCCGGATGCCTGGCAAGGCCAAACCAGCGTACCGCTCGGCGCGCTGATGCCGGACTTCGTTGTTCGCAAAAAAGACGGCGTGGTGGCCTATCAGGTGGCTTCCTTGGTTGATGACTTACGCCTCGGCACCAACCTGGTTGTGCGGGGCCTGGACTTGCAGCCCAGCACCGCCGCGCAGCTCTGGCTGGCCAGCCAGCTTTCCGAAACGGCCGCGTTCAACGCTGCGAGGGTTCAGTTCTTCCACCACCCACTGCTAACCGATGCCGCCGGACAGAAGCTCTCCAAATCGCAGCAGTTGCCGGTCGAGGCAGGCATTTTGGCCCAGGCGCAAGGCAAGCAAGCCGTGTTGCGGGCGGTAGCCGAGCTGCTGAAGCTGCCAGTTGCAGCGGCCGAAACCCTCGAAACGCTTCAGCAGGGCTTCGGCCAATCGGATTTATCTCACCGCACTTCCTTCTTGAACTGCTCGGCCCAATAATCCGCCAGTCGCGTAGGCTCCGGCAGCTTGTAGCCTTTCAAACAGGCCAGCGTGAGCCGGGTGGCGGTGGCCTGGTCGCAGCGGTGGCCGGGGCTCACAAACAGCGGCAACACCTTGTCTTTGCTGCGAATAACTTCGCCAATCAACTCGCCGGTCCTGGCATCGGTGAGGGGCGAAAGCTGCCCGCGCTCCGGGCCGGGTTCCGCAAATAGGCCCGTCAGCTTCTGCTTGGCCACGCCAAACGTGGGCACGTCGAGCAGCACGCCCAGGTGCGCGGCAATGCCCATGCGGCGCGGGTGCGCAATGCCGTGGCCGTCGACCACAATCACATCGGGCTTGTGCTGGAGCTTGGCGAAGGCGTGAATGACGTTCGGTGCTTCGCGAAAGGACAGAAAGCCGGGCACGTATGGCATATCGACGGGGCCGTAGTTATACACTTTTTCCACCAGCTCCAGCGAGGGGAATTTCAGGACCACGAACACCGATAAAATGGTGTCGGGCGTGGGGAAGGAGGAGTCGCAGCCGGCGATGAGGCGCGGCTCCTGAAGCAATGCTTCGATGCGCACGCGCTGGCGCATGTCGTGCTGCTGCTGGGTGAGGCTGCGCACGAGGGCCGGGTCGGGCGGCGGGCCGGGTGGGCGGTAGTAGGCCATTGGGGGAATTATGAGTTTTGAATGATGAGTTAGGAGTTGGGCATTGGTCATGCCCCGAACGGCTCGAAAGGCGTATACGCAAGCAGTACAGTTGGGGCCCAACTCCTACCTCATCATACAAAACTCATAATTCCCCCTTCAGGTGGCCCACTCCGAACAACCTGCTGCCACTGGCTCCGGCCCGCTGCTGGAACGGCGCTATTTTATTGATGTGGCGCGGGCGCGGCTTTCGCCGGTCCAACTCATGGCCGAGGTACAGGCCGATGTGCCCCGTTTCTCGCCTGATGCGCTGGCCGATTTCAAAAAGAAAGTAGGCGACAACAGCAAGCTGACCGTAGGCGACGAGTTCAGCATCACAATTATCGGCCCCTGGAATGGCTGTGTGCGCGTCACGGATGTTAGCGCCACCGCCTTCGAATTCATTACGCTTGCCGGACACCCCGAAGCCGGCCGCATCCGTTTCGAAGCCCATTACCTGGACGACCAGCCCGACGTGCTGCGGTTTGAAATCCGGTCTTCGGCCCGCTCGCGCGACGGCTTGGTTGCTTTCGCTTACGATACCATCGGCGGCGGCAAGCTGATGCAGGAAGCCACCTGGACGGAGTTCTGCCGGCGCGTGGCCCGCGCCAGCGGGGGCAACGCCCTAGCCGATGCCGTGGTGGAAACCACCCGGCACGACGAAGCCGGCCACACCCAGCAATCCCGCCGTGAATAAGCCCGCCGCCTCATCGGCTGCCCAGCCGCCGCTTTGGGAGCAGTACCGTGCCCGCCTCGATTCCTACGCCGATGCTCAGGTAAACTACGATTTCTCGCGCCAGACCGAGTACACCAGCGCCACCGGCTGGCAGCGGGACGATTACGAAACCGACCTGCCCGCCGAAGCCCCCGGCCCGCCCGAAGCGGCCGGCTCTTTCGCGGCCGCCCAGGACGTGCTGCGCCGCTACGCCTTCCCGCCGCCCGACCTCATCACCGGCTACTTTGACCCGTCTGTACCGCTCGAAAAGCGCGTTATGGTGCTGCGGGCACGCTTTCTGGTCTTCAATTTTTACTTTGGCGTACGCGTGAGCGAAGTGATTGACGAGGCCCTCCGCACCACGCCCAACGGCCCTCCGGAGCGCGTATGGGGCTACGGCTACCGCACCCTCGAAGGTCACTTCGAGCGCGGCCAGATTGATTTCACCGTTCACAAAAACATAACCACCGGCGCGGTGCAGTTCCGCATTCATGCGGTGTCGCAGTCCGGCCAGATTCGCAACCCCTTCTACTGGGTGGGTTTCAAGTTGTTTGGACGAATACTCCAGCGCAGGTTTTCGCGGGAATCGCTGCGGCGCATGAAACAGCTGGTGGCCGCCAAGCTCGCCGGGCAGCCGCTGCCGTAACCTTTGGCGTCGTCGCGGGGTTAAGACAGGCTTGACGGCCGTCCTGCCGAGCGCAGCCGCGGCATCTCGCTTGCCACCGCTAATCCTTTTTCAACGATTAGTTTCCTGCCACAAGCGAAATGCCGCGGCTGTGCCCGGCAGGACGGTTCCACTCACTCCGTAAAACTTAACACCTCCCCAAGATGCTTCCAACGAAAGCTTACGCGGCCCCGGCCGTGAATGTCCCACTAGCGCCCTTCAACTTCGAGCGCCGCGACGTCGGCCCGCACGATGTATTGATTGATATTCAATTCTGTGGCGTGTGCCACTCCGACCTGCACCAGGTGCGCGACGAGTGGGGCGGCTCCATGTTCCCGATGGTGCCGGGCCACGAAATCGTGGGCCGAATCACGCAGGTGGGCGACCACGTCAAGAACTTCAAAGTGGGCGACCTGGCCGGCGTGGGCTGCATGGTGGACTCCTGCCGCACCTGCCCCAGCTGCCAGGATGGCCTGGAGCAATACTGCGAAACCACTGGCATGGTGGGTACCTACAACAGCCGCGAAATTGGCAGCGGCGCGCCCACCTACGGCGGCTACTCCAGCCAGATTGTGGTAGATGAGAAGTACACCCTCAAGGTATCGGAGAAGCTGGATTTGGCCCGCGTGGCCCCGCTGCTCTGCGCCGGCATCACCACATACTCGCCGCTGCGGCAGTGGAAAGTAGGCCCCGGCCACCGCGTGGGCGTAATGGGCCTCGGCGGCCTGGGCCACATGGCCGTGAAGCTCGCCGCCGCAATGGGTGCCGAAGTTACCGTCCTCAGCACCTCGCCAGGCAAGGAAGCCGATGCCAAAGAGCTAGGCGCTCACAAGTTCGTGGTGACCAAAGACGAAGCGCAGCTGAAGTCGGTAGCCAACTACTTCGACTTCATTATCAACACCGTATCGGCCCAGCTCGACTTGGCCACTTACGTGAACCTGTTGCGCCGCGACGGCACCATGATTCTGTTGGGGGTGCCCACCGAAGCGCCCCACATTCACGCTTTCAACCTCATCGCCAAGCGCCGCCGCATTGCCGGCTCGCTCATCGGTGGCATCGCCGAAACCCAGGAAATGCTGGACTTCTGCGCCGAGCACAACATCATGTCCGACATCGAGCTCATCGACATGAAGGACATCAACGAAGCCTACGAGCGCATGCTGAAAGGCGACGTGAAGTACCGCTTCGTGATTGATTTGGCCACGCTGGATAACTAGGTTCTTGCGCCCATGGCGTAAGCAAAACGGCCGGCTTCCTGCAAGGGAGGCCGGCCGTTTTGCTTACGCCGGGAGGCAATGCGGTGATTGCGAATAGCTACGCCAATACCTGCATTATGGGCACGGTGGGCGCGGGCCAGGGCATGATGGTGAGGGTGACGGCCGGCCACAGCTCTTTCCGGCCGGTGTAGTGCAGGAAAATACGCGCCGTGGTGATGATGTCTTTCTCGCAGTACTTCACGATGCGGGCCAGGTCTTTATCAACCCAATACGTGTGGCCAACGTGCGAGCCATCGATGTCGTCTTTGGGCGAGGGGATGCCGAACACGCCCGCCAGCAGGGCCAGGGTGATGTGGCCCTTGTTGTCGCCAAACTTCCAGAGCTCCATGGTGTCGAGCAGGTGGGGGAGGTCCCAGGGCTTGTGGCCGGCCACGTCGAGCATGGGCGGAATATCCTGGCCGCAAATGAGCATGCGGCGGCCCAGATAGCCGTAGTCGAATTCGCGGCCGTTGTGGGCGCAGAGAAAGTAGCCATCGGGCCCCGCGGTTTCGAGCTTGGCGTAGCGGCTGGGGCCGTAGGGGGCGTAGCGCTGCAAAAAGTGGCTGAAGCCGCTCAGTACCTTGCATTCGTCCTCGTCGGCGAAGGATTTGGTGCGGAACTCCAGCGTTTCGTCCTTCAGCAGGCGGAAGTAGCCCACCGAGATGCACACCACTTTGCCGAACTCGGCGTAGAGGCCGCCCTTGGCGAACAGCTCTTCGTGGGTTTGGCCGTCGGCCAGCTCCCGGGCGTGGCGCTTCTCGCAAAACTTCTTCCAGAGGGGCTGGTGCGCGGCGGGCATTTCCGCGTGAGAGGCGTGGCCCGGTACGGTCTCAATGTCGACAAAGAAAACGCGGGTCAGGTCAACATGGCGGAGAATATGCATGGCAGCGGCAGCAAAGGCAAGTGAAGCAGCCGAAGATACACTATTGGATGGCAGTGGGCCGCAATTCTGACCAGGAACCGGTAGCAGATTTTATGGCTATGGGAAGCTATTTTTTGCAAAATCCGCGGCGGCCTGTAACGAATCTGCTCGGTAGCGGTACCCTTTAGCCAGCCGCGCCGAACGGCCAAAAAGGGCCAAACCATAAGCTGGGACGTCCCACATCTTGCATTGGCGCGCGGGGCCTGCTGCGCGGCAGCACCTTTGGTCTATTCTTTCACCGTCCAAAATAGAAATCATGTTTCCACGTTTCCGCTCAGTTAAGCTTCGCATTATTTCACTATTCGGGGCAACCAATCGGGCCAGGCTGGCATCCTTGTGGTCGCTGCTTATTTCCTTTCCCATGATGCATTCCTACCGTTTCCTAGGCCTTCTACTGGCCTGTTTCGTCCTGTTGCGGCCCGTTGCTTCTGCCCAAGCCCCGGCCGCCGCCCCGGCGCTACCCACCGGTACCGGTTCGCTCACCGGCGTGGTGCTCGATTCGCTCAAGAAAGCGGCCGTGCCCTACGCCACGGTGGTGCTGCTGCCCCCCGCGCCCAACGACAAACCCATCACGGGCGTGGCCGCCGACGACAACGGCCGCTTTGCCTTCACCAAGCTCACGCCCGGCCCGGCCCGCCTGCGGGTGAGCTACGTGGGCTACGGCACCCAAACGCGGGCCGTAACCATCACGGCCGGGGCCACCGATGCGGGTACTTTCCGCCTGCCCGTGGCCGGTACCGCGCTGGCCGAAGCCGTCATCATCGGCACGAAGCCGGTGGTGGAGATGCGCCCCGACCGCATGATATACAACGCCGACCAGGACGTGACCAACACCGGCGGCACCGCTTCCGACGTGCTGCGCAAGGCCCCTTTGCTGGCCGTGGACGGCGATGGCAAAGTGACGATGCGCGGCTCTAGCAACTTCAAGGTGCTGGTGAATAATAAGCCCTCGCCCACGCTGGCCAGCAACCTGGCCGAAGCGTTGAAAAGCATTCCCGCCGACCAGATTAAGAGCGTCGAAATCATCACCACGCCGCCGGCCAAATACGACGGCGAAGGCACGGCCGGCATCATCAACATCGTGCTGAAAAAGGGCGTGGACCAGGGCCTCAACGGCCGGGTAGGGGCCTCGGGCGGCAACCGCAATACCAGCCTGAGCACTGCGCTCAACTTCAAGAAGGGCAAACTCGGGTTCACGTCTTCGGCCAACACGGGCACCTGGTTCAACCCCAACGAGTTTGAGCTCCGGCGCTACGGCAAACAAGATTTTTCGACCCTGACCCAGAACAGCACGGGCAAGAGCAACGGCCGCTGGTACTACGGCACGCTGGGCCTGGACTACGACCTGAGCGAGCACCAGAGCCTGTCGCTGGCGGGGTCGGTGAACGGTTATTTTGGCGACAACAACAGCAATTTGTTCAGCACGTTCACGGCTCCTACGGCTCCGAACCAGCTGTTTAGCCGCGGCACAATCAACAATTTCAGTGGCGTGAACGGTGAGCTGACCGGCACCTACACCAAAACCTTCGCCCAGGCCAAGCGCGAGTGGAGCATCCTGGGCCAGTACGCCAACAACAGCGGCACGTTTGGCTACGACTACAACCAGTTCCGGAATTCCTACACCACCCTGGAGCCCGGCCAGGCCAGCTACCGCGAGCGCAGCCAGGGCCGCACGCCCGGCCACGAGTACACCCTCCAAACCGATTTTACGCAGCCTTTCGGCGAGAAGCAAACCCTCGAAACCGGCCTCAAAGCCATCTTCCGCCGCACCGGCTCGGTGGCCGATGTGGACACGCTGAACCCGCTCGTAAACAGTGATTTTGTGCGCGCTACCCGCCGTGCTACTAATTTCAGCTACGACCAGAACGTGCAGGCGGCGTACGCCACGTACTCGTTTGCGGCCAGCAAGAAGCTGAGCCTCAGCCTGGGCGGCCGCGTGGAGCGCACGTCGCTCACGGCCGAGTTCCGGACCTCCGACACCAATTTCAGCCGGAGCTACGTCACGCCGCTGCCCAACGGCAACGCGCAGTATGCATTCAGCGACAAAAACAGCCTGCGCCTGGCGTACAGCCGCCGCATCACCCGGCCATACATCGACTACCTCAACCCCTTCGTGAACCGCGGCGACCCGCAGAACATCTCCTACGGCAACCCCGGCCTCGACCCCGAGCTAACGGACTCTTACGAGCTGAGCTTCAATACCAACGGCAAGGCGGGCTCGCTCAATATTGCGGCATCGGCCCGGCGCACGGGCAATGCGATTGAGTCGGTGCGGCTGCCCACTAGTTCGGCCGGGGTCACGGTGCAGACCTATGCCAACGTGGCTTCCAACGCCTATTACCAACTCAACTTCTACGGCTCGGCCAAGCCGGCCAAAGGTTGGGACATCAGCGGCGGGCCCGATGTGCAGTACATTGTGCGCCGCAGCCCCACGCTGGGCATCGCGCGGAGCGGCTTCACGGCCGGCCTGAACTTCAACACCTCGTACAAATTACCCAAGGGCTTCACGGTGCAGGGCTTCCTGTTCGGCTCGTTGCGCCAGCCCGATTTGCAGGGCACCGGCCCGGCCAACCTATACTACCAGCTGGGCGGCAAAAAAACTTTCCTCAAAGAAAAAGCCGACCTAACGGTGAACTTCGGCTCGCCCTTCAACGGGTCGTGGGCCTACCGCAGCACCACCACCACGCCTTCTTTTGACGAAACCAGTACGTACCGCGCTTTCCAGCGCAGCTTCCGCATCAGCTTCGGCTACCGCTTCGGCACCGCGCAGCAGAGCAAGCAGCGCAAGTCCATTTCGAACGACGACGTGAAGAGCAGCGGCAGCAAGCAGGGCGGGCAGTAGCGCTGTAGCGCGAACTTTTAGTTCGCGTTTCAAATGATGCGGGGACGCGAACTAAAAGTTCGCGCTACTTCAAATGCCGCAGCACGTCCTGCCGGTAGGTGCTGCCCACGGGCAGCTCGCGCGCGCCCACCAGCAGCACGTTGCCGCTAAGGCGCTCCACGCTGGCCAGGTGCACGAGGTAGCTTTTGTGGACGCGCAAAAACTGCCCGGCGGGCAGCTGGCTTTCCATCTGCTTCATGGTTTCGGCCGTGAGCAGCACGCGGCCCGAAGCCAGGTGGCACTTCACGAAATTGCCGTAGCCTTCCACAAACAGTAATTCGGCGAAGCGCACCCGCTCGGTGCCGGCATCAGTTTTCAGGAAAATGGAATCGGTGGGTGGGGCAGCGGCCAGCTCGGGCGCAAGTGGCGGCGGCGGGGTGGCGAGCGGAACGCCGGGCGCAGCCGCGGGCGCGGCCTGCAGGCGGTTGATGGTTTTGATAAACCGCTCGAAGCGAATGGGTTTGAGCAGGTAGTCGGCCACGCCGAGGTCAAAGGCATCGAGGGCATGGGCAGCGTGGGCGGTGCAGAGCACCACGGCCGGCGGCTGGGGCAGGGCGCGCAGCAGCTCTAGGCCATTGAGCACGGGCATGTCCACGTCGAGAAACAGCACGTCGACGGGTGTGGCGCGCAGAAACGTGAGGGTCTCCACGGCCCCGTAGCAGCTGCCGGCCCAAGTGGCCAGGCCCGGTATGCGGTCGAGGTAGGCACGCATGACGGTGTGGGCCAGCGGCTCGTCATCAACCAGCAGGCAGCGCAATGGGGTAGGAGTCATCATAGGATATAATGTAGCGCGGACTTTTAGTCCGCGTCCCTGCGGCATTCGAGCCTTGCTCGCGGCACGCGGACGCGGACTAAAAGTCCGCGCTACAGGACCAGTTGCAGGTTGGCGGCGTAAAACGTGGCGGTGGCCTCCACGGCCAAGCGGTGGCGGCTGCCAGGATAAAACTGAGCCAGCCGGGCCCGCAAGGTAGGCAGCCCCAGCCCCGAGGGCGCGGGCCGGAACTGCGCCGGAATGCTGTTGCCGGTGCGCAGCGTGAGGCCCGTATCGGTCTGGGTGAGGTGGATGCGGATGAGGTTTTCGCCGCTGGGGTCGATGGCGTGCTTAAAGCAGTTCTCCACCAGCGGCAGTAGCAGCAGCGGGGCCAGCGGCCGGTCGGGGTGGGGCAGGTCGACGAGGAATTCCACCCGCGTGTTCGCGCGCAGGCGTAGCTTTTCGAGGCCGACGTAATTGGCCAGGTATTCGGCTTCGGTGCCCACCGTCACGGTGCTTTGGCGCGAGCTGTCGAGCTGGTAGCGCATCAGGCCGGCCAGCTGCAGCAGGGCTTCGGGCATCTGGTCGGGGGCGGCCAGGCTCAGGCCTTACAAGTTGTTGAGGGTGTTGAACAGGAAGTGCTGGTTCACCTGGGCCTTGAGCAGGCTGAGCTCGGTTTCGAGCTGGAGGGCGCGCAGCTGCTGCATCTGAAAGTGACTGATGATGCCCCGCCGCACGTAGCGGGCCACGGTGGCCATTATCAGGGCAAACGCTACGTTGGCCGCGCTTTCGGCAACTCCTACGAGCAAACTGGCGGGCTGCGCCTCATCGGCCGAAGTGTCTATGTGCACAAGATTGAGCTTATGCACCTGGGTAACCAGGCTCAACACCACCGTGCCGACCAGCACCACGGCCAAGGTACTCACCACGTAAAGCGCATAGCGGCGGCGTTCGAGCAAGTGCGTTAGCAGCCAGTAGTGCGCGTAGATGGCCGCCGCCAGCACGCTCACCAGCACCACCGAGTAACGCAGGCCAAACATGGACACGTACTCTGACTTGGTCAGCTGCATGAGGAAGCCGAAGAAGCTGAGCACCAGCCCCCACCCGAGCAGGTGGCGGGCGGCGCGGTACTGGAAAAAACGGGAAAAAGTCATGGGGCAAAAATACTGGCGGCGACGCCTGGGCTCAACTAATTGTGACGAACGCAGTTCGTCCGCGCCGCACGTGTTTTTATCACCAACCCGGCCCGAATGGTCATTAAAAAATGCATTGTGCGCGCCTTTACCACACATTTGCGTCAGTAAAACACTGCATCCTTTCCTCGTTGGCCAGCGCTTGGGACTTGGGGCTGGCAACCGCGGCCTTCCTTTGTGCATCATCGGCCCGGCCGGCAACTGTAATGGGCACCGCCGCCCGACGATTTAACCGTTCGATTTCACTCACCTTTTTTCTGCAACAATGGCCCTCACCATTACCAACCTCTCCAAAACGTACCCCAACGGGACGCAGGCGCTGAAAAACGTCACCCTCGACATTCCCACCGGCATGTTTGGCCTGCTTGGGCCCAACGGCGCGGGCAAGTCCAGCCTGATGCGCACCATTGCTACTTTGCAAGACGCCGACACGGGCTCCATCATGCTCGATGACATTGACGTGCTGCGCGACAAGGAGGCCGTGCGCCGCGTGCTGGGCTACCTGCCCCAAGAGTTCGGCGTGTACCCCAGCGTGAGCGCCGAGGAATTGCTTGAGCACTTCGCCACCCTCAAAGGCATTGCCAGCAGCCGCGAGCGCAAGGAGATGGTGGCCGCCCTGCTGCACCAAACCAACCTCTACGACGTGCGCAAGAAGCACGTGGGCGGCTACTCCGGCGGCATGAAGCAGCGCTTCGGCATCGCCCAGGCCCTGCTCGGCAACCCGCGCCTGATAATCGTGGATGAGCCCACCGCCGGCCTCGACCCCGCCGAGCGCAACCGCTTCCACAACCTGCTAAGCGAGATTGGCGAGAACATCATCGTCATCCTCAGCACCCACATCGTGAGCGACGTGAGCGACCTGTGCCGCCACATGGCCATCATCAACAAGGGCGAGGTGCTGCTCACCGGCGACCCGCTCACGGTGATGAACAACCTGAAAGGAAAAATCTGGCGCAAGCTCATTGAGAAGGCCGAATTACCGGCTTTGCAAGCCGCGCAGCAGGTCATCAGCTCACGCCTGTTCGCGGGCAAAACCGTGGTGCATGTGCTGGCCGATGCCGCGCCGGACAGCGGGTTTGAAGTGGTGAATCCGGATTTGGAGGACGTGTATTTTTCGGAAATTAAAAACTATGAATTAAAAATCAAAAATGGCGTCCCCGTGGCCTGAGTGGCTCACTTGGACAGTTTTTGTCCGCCTCATTTTTAATTTTTAATTCATCGTTTTTAATTGACATCATGTTTCTTCCCATTCTTATTTTCGAGGTAAAATACCGGCTGCGCCGCCCGGCTACCTGGATATATTTTTTCCTGTTGCTGCTGATGAGCTTTTTGCTCGTCACGGCGGCGGGCGGCGGTTTCGGCACGGGTGTGAGCATCAGCCTGGGCGGCGATGGGCAGACGGTCAAAGTCAATTCGCCGTTCTCGTTGAGTGTCGTCGTCAGCACCATCAGCGTGTTTGGCATCATCATCGCGTCGTCGCTGATGGGCAACCCCGTGTACCGCGACTTCGAAACCCGCTCCTACCCGCTGTTCTACACCACGCCCATCAGCAAGTGGGGCTACCTGGGCGGACGGTTTCTGGGCTCGTACCTGATTGCGGCGCTGGTGTTTACGGGTATTCCGTTAGGCGCGGCGCTGGCTGGCATCATGCCCTGGGTCGCGGCCGACCGGTTTCTGGCTTCGGCCCCGGCGGGCTCCTACGTGTGGCCGTACCTGGTGCTGGTGCTGCCCAACCTGCTGTTTTGCGGGGCCATTTTCTTCACGGTCGCCACGCTCACCCGCAACATCCTCAGCACCTACATCGGGGCGGTGCTGCTGCTGGTCGCCTACCTGGTTTCCAACGCCTTCACCTCCGACCTCAAGAACGAGTACCTCGCCTCGGCCCTCGATGCCTTCGGCCTCGGAGCCCAGTTTCTGACCACCCGCTACTGGACCCCCGCCGACAAAAACGCGCTGCTGCTGCCCCTGGATGCCTACATGCTGCTCAACCGGGGCGTGTGGCTGGGGGTGGGCTTCGGGCTGCTGGCGCTGTGCTACGCCCGGTTCCGGTTCTCGTCGTTCGCCTCGGAAAAAGTGTCGAAGAAAAGCCGTGCGGCCGCCGCCGCCGCCGCTGTTGCCCCGGCCACCGAAGTACCGGTTGCGCCCACGGGCGCGGGCCTGCGCCTGCCCCGCGTCACCCAGGTTTTCTCCAAGGCCATGAGCCTCCGCCAGTGGTGGAGCCTCACGAAGCTCGAATTTCGGGGCATCGTGCGCAGCCGCTACTTCGCGGCCATTGCCGGGGCGGGCGTTATTCTGCTGTTTGCCACCGCTTCGGAGGTGGGCAAAACCTTCGATACGCCCACCTACCCAGTCACGAACGTGGTGCTGCAATTCGCGCAGGGCACGTTTGCGCTCTTCTTTCTGGCCATCATCATTTTTTACAGTGGTGAGCTGGTTTGGCGCGAGCGGCAGGCCGGCGTGGCCCAAATTGCCGATGCCGTGCCCGTGCCGAGCTGGGTTCCCTTCCTCAGCAAGCTGGCCGCCCTCATCATGGTGCAGGGCGTGCTGCTGGCCGTGATAATGGCCTGTGGCCTGCTGGTGCAAGCCGCCAAGGGCTACCACCACTACGAAATCGGCCTGTACCTGGAGGCGCTCTTCCTCTACCAGTGGCCCGCGCTGGCCCTGACGTGCGTGCTGGCGATGGTGACGCAGGTGGTGGTGAACAATAAGTACTTGGGCTTCTTCGTGATGGTGGCCTACTACGTGGCCAACCTGTTCCGGGGCCAACTGGGCCTTACGCACCGCTTGCTCGCCTACGGCGGCGCGCCAAGCCCCGGCCAGTATTCGGCCATGAACGGCTACGGTCATTTCCTGCCCGCATTCTGGTGGACGAAATTGCTCTGGTTCGGCGTGGCCCTGCTGCTGGGGCTGCTGGCCAGCCTGCTCTGGGTGCGCGGCACCGACACCACCGGCCGCTTCGCCGAAGCCCGCCGCCGCTGGGGCGCGGGCAGCAGCACGGCCCTGGCGCTGGGCCTGCTCATCAGCCTGGGGGCGGGGGGCTTCATCTTCTATAACACTAATGTGCTCAACGAGTACCGCACCCCCAAGGCGGGCGAAAAACGCCAGGTGGCCTACGAAAAGCAGTACCGCCGCCTCAAGGACGTGGCCCAGCCCCGCGTCACGGCCGTGCGCCTAAACACCGACCTGTTCCCCAGCATCCGCGCCATGCGCTTCCGCGGCGAGTTCATGCTGGTGAACAAGCACCCGCGGCCCCTCGATACGGTCATCGTGAGCCTGCCGGTGGAGCAGCACCCCCGCGTGCGGGCCCTGGCCCTGGGTCGCCCCGGCCAGGCCACGCTCGCCCTGAACGACACCACCTTCGGCCTGCGCCTCTACCGCCTAGCCCGCCCCCTGGCCCCCGGCGATTCGCTGGCCCTCACCATGGACCTGTTCTACCAAGAGCGCGGCTTCCCCAACGCGGGCTCCAACACCGACCTGGTGTACAACGGCACCTTTGTGAGCAACGGCTACCTGCCCAGCCTCGGCTACCGCGAAAGAGTCGAGCTGGACGACGACCAGGACCGCAAAAACTACGGCCTCCAGCCCAAGCCCCGCATGGCCCGCGTGAACGACCTGAAGGCCCGGCAGAACACCTACATCGCCAGCGATGCCGACTGGATTCGCTTACGCGCCACCGTGAGCACCGAGGCCGACCAGACCGCCATTGCCCCCGGCTACCTGCAAAAAGAGTGGGTGAAAGACGGCCGCCGCTACTTCACCTACGTCATGGACCGGCCCATGCTCAACTTCTACACCTTCCTCTCGGCCCGCTACCAAACCTACAAGCAGCAGTGGGTGGACACCGCCGGGCACCGCACCATTCCCATCACCATCTACTACCAGCCCGGCCACGAGTACAACCTCCGGCGCATGGCCGCGGGGGCCAAAGATGCCCTGGCGTATTGCTCGCGCAGCTTCTCGCCCTACCAGCACCAGCAGCTCCGCATTCTGGAGTTCCCGCAATACCAGGGCTTTGCCCAGAGTTTTGCCAACACGGTGCCCTTTTCCGAAAGCATCGGCTTCGTGGCCCGGGTGGATACCGCCAACCCCGAAGACCTCAACTACCCCTACTACATCGCGGCCCACGAGGTAGCGCACCAGTGGTGGGCGCACCAGGTCATCGGCGGCAACGTGCAGGGCAGCACCCTCATGGTCGAAAGCATGGCCGAATATTCGGCTCTGATGGTGCTGGCCCGCCAGAATACGCCCGCCGCCATGCAGCGCTTCCTGAAGTTCGACCTTAACCGCTACCTCAGTGGCCGGGCCTTCGAGAAGAAGAAGGAAGTGCCCCTGGGGCTGGTCGAAAACCAGCAGTACATCCACTACGCCAAGGGCTCGGTGGTGATGTACGCCCTGCAAGACGCCATGGGGGAGGATGTCCTGAACGGGGCCCTCAAAAAATACGTGGCCGCCGTTGCCTTCCAGCAGCCACCCTACACCAACTCGACGGAGTTCATCGGCTTCCTGCGCCGCGCCGCTCCCGATTCGCTGCAAGCCTACCTCACCGACCAGTTCGAGCGCATCACCTTATTCGACAACCGCATCACCGCCGCCACCAGCAAAAAGCTGCCCGATGGCCACTACCAGGTCGATTTCACCGTTAAGAGCGCCAAGTTCTACGCCGATAGCCTCGGCAACCAGCAGCCCGCCGACCAGTCGCGCGACGTGCTGCCCGTAGCCATCTTTCCCGAACCGGGCCCCGACAAGAAGCCCATGGCCCCGCTGCTGTTCCAGAAGCGCCGCCTGCGCGCCGGCGACAACAAGCTGCGCTTCGTGGTGAATAAAAAACCCGCCTCCGTGGCCGTGGACCCCTACCACCTCACCATCGACCGTCAACTCGACGACAACACCAAGG
>JBBQSQ010000100.1:0-16585 GCA_038213745.1 Cytophagales bacterium | reverse complement strand
CGTGGACGACCAGACCGATACCCAGCAGTTCATGTTCCCGATTACCATGCCGCTGATTTTGAGCTACATCGTGGGCGTATCGGTTATCCTGCGCAACCCCGACGGCCCGGTGGCTTTCTGGATGTCCATGATTCCCTTTACTTCGCCCATTGCCATGGTGATTCGCCTGCCGTTTGGCGTGCCGATGTGGCAACTGGCACTGTCCATCTTCCTGCTGATTCTCGGCTTTATCGGCACGGTGTGGGTGGCCGCCCGCATCTACCGCGTGGGGATTTTGATGTATGGCAAAAAGGTGACTTACAAGGAATTGGGCAAGTGGATGTTTTATAAGGGGTAAGCTCGGGTAGTCGTCTGACGAACTTTGAACGTCATGCTGCGCTTGTCAAAGTGTCGCTGCTGTGAGAGTAACTCAATTGTCATGATTGGTTATGCGGTAGAGATGCTTCGACAAGCTCAACATGACGTTCTCTTGTAGCACTGCTTCCAACTCTATGCGCTTCCTCCGCCTCGCCAGCTTCTTTTTCCTACTTATCGGCCTTGCCAGCTTCACCGGCGACCGGCCCGCTTATCGCCTCTTCAGCGCCACCGGCCAACCCGCCGACTACGACCAGATGCTGCAGGAGCTGGCCCAGGTCGATGTTGTGCTTTTCGGTGAGCAGCACAACGATGCCCTCGCGCACTGGCTGGAGCTACAGGTAGCCAAGGACCTCCAGAAGCTGAAAAACCCCGGCCAGCTGGTGCTGGGCATGGAAATGTTTGAGCGCGACGTGCAGCCGCTGGTGGCCCAGTACGCCGCCGGCACCCTTGCCGATACGGCCTTCGAGCGCCAAGCCCGCCCGTGGCCCAACTACGCCACCGACTACCGCCCGCTGCTGCAGTTTGCCCGCGAAAACCACCTCCCCGTCATTGGCACCAACACGCCGCGGCCCTTCGCTAGGGTGGTGGCCCAGCGCAGCCTCGCCGCCCTCGACAAGCTGCCGGCCGCTGACCGCGCCCTGCTTGCCCCGCTGCCCTTGAAAGTGGACTATGACCTGCCCGGCTATAAAAACATGGCCGCCATGTTCGGCGGCGACAGCAAGGCGCACGGCGGCGGCGCACAGAATATTATTCAGGCCCAAGCGCTGAAGGACGCCACCATGGCGCACTTCATCCAAACCAGCCGCCAAGACGGCCAGACCCTGCTCCACTTCAACGGCAGCTACCACTCCGACCGCCACGACGGCATTGTGGCCTACCTGCGTCAGTATGCGCCCAAGCTCCGCGTGAAGACTCTGAGCGTGGTGACCCAGGAGCAGCTGCAAACGCTGGACAAGGAGCAGCTGAACGTGGCGGATTTTGTGGTGGTAGTGCCGGCCGATGCGGGCAAGTCTTATTAGCGTTGCATCCAAATACTGTTTTGAGAGCATCCGCCGGCTTCTACTCACCAGCTTTGCCTGGCAGCTGGGCCTGGAGCCAGTTGCGTCGGTTGCAGAGCAATTCAAGATGCATTTCGGCGCGATAGAAGCAATGGCTGGGGTTACAAGCTGGTGTAAACAGGCACCGGGCAAGCTAGGCTCGAAACCATCGGTTCCGTAACTTGCCGCCTTCGTCATTTCAAAATTCAGTAGCCTAATGCCCATCACCGACCCTGAAAAACAAGCCCTTTTCCAGCAAGTGGCCGCAACGCTAAAGCAGCAAGGTTTCATCATTGCCAAAGAAGACCCTACCCGGCCGTGGGGCGGCTTTTTTGTCATTGATGAAAACCAGGCCCAGCAGTTTGCCGACACGTATTTCAACGGCCTGTCGGTCGACCACCTCCGGATTGCCGGCAGGCTGAGCCCCAAAGTGTTACTAGTCGCGCCGCATCAGCGCCTGAGCTGGCAATACCACCACCGCCGGGCCGAAATCTGGCAAGTAGTGCAGGGCCCCGTGGGCGTGGCCACCAGTGCCACCGACGAGCAAGGCGAAGTAAAAAGCTACCAAGTGGGCGAGCGCATCGTGCTTCAGCAAGGCGAGCGCCACCGCCTCGTTGGCCTCAAAGCGTGGGGCGTGCTGGCCGAAATCTGGCAGCACACCGACGCGGACAATCCCTCGGACGAAGACGACATTGTGCGGGTCCAGGATGATTTCGGACGGTAGCGTCACGCCGCGAAACACACAAAAAAGCTCGGGAATACCGGGCTTTTTTGTTATGCTTTCAACTGAGGCAACGCCGCTTATTCTTCACTGGGCTTCACTTTTTTCATCGCCTCGGCCAGCGACTGCTGGAGCTTAGCCCCAGAATCGGCGGGTGCTTTTTCGGTGATGTGGTATTCTTTTTGGAGCCGTTCCCATTCCTCAATAGAGATAAATACGCCAGTGATTTTGCCTTTGTCGTCGGATAAATACTTGATGTCCATAGATGAATGCTGATTAAAAGACCGTGATTGAGACGACTATTCGCCGGGATGGTACGTTTTCTCCGCGTGGGCCTTCACCTCTTCCGGATAAAAGCGAACTTCCTTGAAGCGGCCGTTGCAGTACAAAGCAGCCTGGTCGGTGAAGTGCGGTGCGCCCGGCCGGCTGCTCTGACCACCCGTGACCACGGAGCGGGCCACCAGGCGCGGGCCGAACTCCACCACGGCCACGAAACTGTTGCCCACGTTGCCGTAGCGCTTTTTGGTGCCGGGGTAAGTCCGCGCCCCAAAGGCGGCCAGTGACCCCCAGGCCGACGACGTGAAGGCCACCGGCAGGCTGGGCTGCTGGTCGTCGTACGTTTCCTCCACGTGGCCGGTGAGGCGCTGGTAGCGGTTGATATCGCCCCACGGCATTTTCCAGGTGCCGAAATCGCGGGTCAGGTCGTCCAGCGTTTCGGTGAGAGTGGCCAGTTTTTCGGTCGGCGACGTATTTGCCAGCGCAAACCGCGTGAAGCTGATGTAGTCGAGCTGCGGCTGGGCGGCCGGTACCCGGGCGCGGGCCTTGGCCAGCAGCCGCTCAGCCCAGTAAATGGCCACGGTTTGGGCCACGGAGGTCGTCGCGTAGTCGTGGTTCCAGGCGCGCAGCACGGCAATGGCTTCGCCCAGAGCGGGCGTGGCCGCTTTTTCGACCGAGGTGGGCTGGTAAGCGGCCAGCAGCGGCGGCAGCAAGTCATCGAAAGCGGTGAGACGCGGGTTATCGGCTGCCGCAATCAGGGTATCGAGGCTGAACAGGGCCTTGCTGCTGAGCACCCGCACGGCGTTGAGGCCGCGGTAGTTTTCGGCATCGGGGGCCATGTAGGTGGGGTATTGGGCTGGGGCGGGGCTGCTAGAGCCGGCCACCGTGAAGGGCGTGGAGTTGCAGTTCTGGATAAAGCCGCTGGTGGGGTTGTGCACCTGCACCAGCTCGCTCACCGGGTGGAAGCCCTGCCATTCGGTGGCCGGGTTGCTGCCGTCCACGGGCTGGCTCCAGTCGAATTTGGGGTTGCGCTTCGGCATGAAGTTGCCGTGCCAATAGGCAATGCTGCCCTTGTCGTCGGCAAAAACGGTGTTGTTGGAAGCGTTGCCGTTGAGCTTCATCACGGCCTGAAAGCTGGCGTAGTCGCTGGCTTTGGTGCGCAGGTAGGACTGTTGCAGCGCGTGCAGCGGCTCGTTCATCATGCGCACCGCCACCCACTGGTTGTCCGTTTTCTGGCCCACGATGGGGCCGTGGTGCGTGCGGTAGATGGTGAAGGTTTTGCGCAGCATTTTCGCGCCGTCGCGGTAGGGCAGGGATACTTTCTGCACCTGCACGGCCCGCAGTTTGGTGCCGTACTTATAGAAGAAGTTGCCGCCTTTCTGCTCCACCGTTTCGAGGTATTCATCCATCGAATCGGCCTGGCTGGAGGTGTGCATCCAGCCGCAGTGTTGGTTGAAGCCCTGGTAGATGAAAAACTGGCCCCAGGTCACGGCCCCGTACGCATTCAGGCCCTGCTCGCTCACCATCTGCACTTCGGAGCGGAAATAAAAGGACGTGTGCGGATTGATGAGCAGCAGCGCATGGCCGTTGGTGCTTTTGGCCGGCGCAATGGCAAAGCCATTAGAGCCGGTGGGTTCCCGGTCTTTTTTATCGAAGTCGGTGTCAATCCACGAGCTGGATTTTTTCTGGCTGTAGAACGCCTTGAGCCGCTCCGTGCTCACGACACTGATGTTGCCGCCAATGCTGCCCTCGCTGAACATGAGCGGCATCCAGGGCTGGAAGCGGCGCAGCAGCTTGGGCTTGATGGTGGGGTGGGTGGCCAGGTAATGATTGGTGCCCCCGGCAAAGGCATCCAGAAGCTTTTTTAGCTCGGCCGGGCTTTTTTGGTAGGTGGCAATGGCCTGCGTGGTGTCCATGAACAGGCGGGCGCGCAGGTCGTGGTACAGGGCTGCTTCGCCGTCTACTTCCGCCTGGCGGCCGATGGCGTCGAGGTAATTGGTCTCGACGCGGTCAAAATCGTCCTCGCACTGCGAGTAGAGCAGGCCAAAAACGGCATCGGCATCGGTCTTGCCATAAATGTGCGGCACGCCATACGTGTCCCGAACAATGGTGACCTGCCGGGCCTGCTGCTGCCAGCGTGCCAGCTCGGTGGGGGTGAATTTTTGCGCCTGGGCTAAGAGGCTCGTGAGCAGCGAGAGGAGCAGGAGCGGCAAGCGCATGAAGCAGGGATTTGATGGAACAGTGAGGGCGAAAGTAAACGAAAAAGCCCCAGCCAATAGGCCAGGGCTTAATAATCTAATTACCAGAACGTCACGTCGAGCGCAGCCGAAACATGACGTTCTTGTAATGACGTTCAACTACGCCGAGAACGACGAGCCGCAGCCGCAGGTGCTCTTGGCCTGCGGGTTGTTGAAGACGAAGCCGCGGGCGTTGAGGCCGTCCTGGAAGTCGACTTCCATGCCCAGCACGTACATGGCGTGCTTTTTATCCATGATGAGCTTCAGGCCGTCGAGGTCGTAGGTTTCGTCCTGGTCCTTGGCTTTATCGAAGCCGAGCAGGTAGCTCATGCCCGAGCAGCCGCCGCCCTGCACGCCAATGCGCAGGCCGTAATCGGCCGGGACGTTCTTCTCCTGAATGATGTTTTTCACCTCCACCACGGCGCGGTCGGTGAGGCTGATGGGGGCGAGGGTGGCAACGGAAGCCATAAGGTCTATTGATTTAGCGGGAAGTGGATGACAAAGATACGGCCGGAGCCGGTGTGGCCGTTGGGGAAGAAACAGCGGTTGGGGCCCGGCAGTTCACAGCGTAGTTTTGCGGGCTGTGTACGCAACCAGAACGTCGTGCTCATCTGGCGTCCGCGCAGCGAAACATCTTTACGGCAAAAGTAAATGTTTGCCTCGCGCGGCAGAGATGCTTCATTTTGCTTACCAAGACGTTCGGAAAATCAAAAACTCCAATGGATTCGACTACCTATATCTTCGACCTGCTCAAAATTACTCTGCCCGCGCTTATCGTGGCTGGGGCCATCTACCTGTTGTTTCAGCAATTTCTGGAAAAGGAGCAGCAGCGCCGGCTGATTGAAATGCGCCTCGAAAGCAACAAGACGACCCTGCCGCTGCGTCTGCAAGCCTACGAGCGCATCGTGCTGTTTCTGGAACGCATCTCGCCCAACAACATTCTGGTGCGCCTGAGTAGCGGCGGCATTAGCGCCCCCGAGTTCCATCGGCTGCTGCAACAGGAAATTCGGGCCGAATACGAACACAACCTTTCGCAGCAGCTCTACATCTCGGCCGATGCCTGGACGCTGGTGAAGGAAGCTAAAGAAAACGTGCTCACGATGGTGAACCGCGCTTTTCACGGCATTCAAAACCCCGCGCAGGCCCGCGGTACCGAACTGGCCAAACGCATTCTGGAAGGCCTGATGCTGGACGGGGCCGAGCCCACGGCACAGGCCCTGGCTGTGGTGAAGAACGAGGCGGCCGGGTTATTCTAGAACCCTTTGGATTCTACAGAACGTCATGCTGAACGCAGTGAAGCATGACGTTCTTTTTTAGTCCCCGGCAACGGCCTTCTACGCCGTCACGCTCACGGCATCCATGGCCTTGCGGTAGCATTCTTCGTACCGCGGCACAATGTTTTCCACGGCAAACTCCTGGGCCCGCGCCAGGGCGGCCGCTTTGAAGCGCGGCAGGTTCTCGTCGTCGAGCACGTAGAGGGCATTTTTTACCATGTCGGCCACGTCGCCGATTTCACTCAGCATGCCGGTTACGCCGTGCACGTTCAGCTCGGGGATGCCGCCGGCGTTGGTGCTCACCACGGGTACTTCGCAGGCCATGGCTTCGAGGGCGGCGAGGCCGAAGCTCTCGTTTTCGGACGGCATCAGGAACAGGTCGCCCACGCTCAGCACTTCCTCCACGGCTTCGAGCTTGCCCAGGAAGCGCAGGTCGCGGTGCACGTCGAGGTCGCGGGCCAGTTTTTCCATGCGGTTGCGGTCGGGGCCGTCGCCCACGAGCAGCAGCTTGGCCGGGATTTGCTCCCGCACGCCCACGAAAATCCGCAGTACGTCTTCCACGCGCTTCACGGTGCGGAAGTTGCTGGTGTGGATGAGTAGCTTCTCGCCATCGGGCGCAATGGCCGCCCGGAAATGGCTCTTTTCCTGCTTCTTGAAACGGTGCAGGTCGATGAAGTTGGGAATGACGGTGATGTCCTTCTCGATGGCGAAATACTCGTAAGTTTCGCGCCGCAAATCGGCCGAAACCGACGTCACGCCGTCGCTCTGGTTGATGCTGAAGGTCACCACTGGCTCAAAGCTGGCATCCTTGCCCACCAGCGTAATATCGGTGCCGTGCAGCGTGGTCACCACCGGAATCTGGATGCCCCGCGCCCGCAGAATCTGCTTGGCCATGTAGGCCGCCGAGGCGTGCGGAATGGCGTAGTGCACGTGCAGCACGTCGAGCTTCTCGTTCTGCACGATGTCAACCATCTTGCTGGTGAGCGCCAACTCGTAGGGCGGGAACTGGAACAGCGGGTACGCCGGCACGTACACCTCGTGGTAAAAGAGGTTTTCGTTGAAAAAGTCGAGCCGTACCGGTTGGCTGTAGGTAATAAAATGCACGCGGTGGCCGCGCTGGGCCAGGGCCTTGCCCAACTCCGTGGCCACCACGCCGGAGCCGCCAAACGTGGGATAACAGACAATACCGATGTTCATAGGGGTGCTAACGCGAAAATGAGCCGCGCGTTCTGCCTAACCGGGATTGGGGCGGGATGTTGGCGGGGCGCGCGTCTGCGCAAAGACGCGGAACCGGGCCCGATGTTGTTTCATTTCTCCCGCGCCGCTGCTATTTTTGGGCAAAGAATCGGTTTCGGGAGTGGCTTCGGCCACCTAATCAAAAGAGTACGCGACTTTTCTACAACTCGAAAAAATACGTGCCCGTGAGCTGCGCTACGCGGTTGTAGGCCCGGTCGGCGTTGAAGTTGTGGTTTAGCTGACCGTAATCGTAAAGCACATAGTTAGTTTCAGGATGCTGGTGCAAATTGCGCAAGCCCAAGCCGTAGCCCAGCTGCACCTGTAGCGGCCCCTTGCGGTAACCCAGGCCAAAATTCACCCCCGCATCGAGGCGGCGGTTTTCGGTATCAGAGCCGTAGCGAATTTTTTCGTCAAAGTTGTAGGGCCCATAACGGCCGTAGGGCGAAGCCGCCCAGGAAGTGCCATGCTGCCGCCCACCCACGCCCAGCGCCACATAAGGCCCCGCGAACACCTGAAAGCGGTGCAGCGTGTACACCACATTCACCGGCAGCTCCAGCCAGTTGTAGCGGTTGACGGTGGAAATTTCCGTACTGCTTACGCCCGCGAAGCCGCTGATAAAAGTAGCGCCATCAAACTGCTCCCCTTTCTGTGAAAACACCAGCGTGGGCTGCAAGGCAAACTGGCGAAAGGCCATTTCCAGCACCGCGCCCGCCTGCCAGGCGTAGATGCCCGACTTACTGGCCGAATAATAATACTGGGAACTGGGGGAAGTGCTGGACGGTGCCACCGTAGACGAGGCTCGGTTGAGCCCGCCGCGCAGCCCCAGCCGGAACGTGGGTTAGGCCGAAGCTGTGGTTGCACTGAGCAGCAAAGTCAGCAGCAACAGGTAAAAGCGGGGCATGGGAAGGGATGGTTAAGTGGACAATACCGCCCTGACCGCCGGCCCCGCCTTCAAGGTTGCGCAGGGCGCTTATTCTTTCGCCTTGCCCGCCGCCAGCGACTTATAAATTACCTCCTGAATCCGCGTGCGGATGTTGTACTGGCGCAGCTTGTTATTCCCGGCATCCGGATAAACGCGGTTGGAAAGGAAAATGTAAAGAATCTGATTGTCAGGGTCCATCCACACGCAGGTGCCGGTGAAGCCGGTGTGGCCGAAGGTGCTGGCCGGCGCGAGGTGGCTGGTGGGGCCTTCGGGCTTGCTGGGGTCGCCGTGGTCCCAGCCCAGGCCGCGGCGGCTGCCGGCCGCCTGGGGCCGGGCAAACTCCGACACCACCGGCGATTGGAAGAAGCGGGAGCCGCCGTAGTTACCGTTTTGCAGGTTCATCTGCATGAGCACGGCCAGGTCGTTGGCCGTGGCGAAGAGGCCGGCGTGGCCGCCCACGCCGCCCACGAGGGCGGCGGTTTGGTCATGCACCGTGCCCTGGAGCTGCTCGCGGCGGTAATAAGTGTCCTTCTCGGTGGGAGCGATGCAGCTTTTGGGAAAGCGCTGCAAGGGATTGTACGTCATGCTGCCCAAGCCGAGCGGACGGTAAAAATTATCCTGCAAAAAGTCTTCAATCGGCTGCTTAAGCACTTTTTCGCACACCCGCTTCATCACAATAAAGCTCAGGTCGGAATACTCGGTAGGGTACTTGCCTTTGATTTTGGGCAGCAGGCTGGAGCGCATGGTCCAGGCCCAAACGGAGTCGTCGGCGGCTTTGGTGCTGTACTCGCCGGGCGCTACCTCGTTGGGAAAATCGTCGGAGCGAATGCTGGCGTAGAACGTGGGCTTTAGACCGTTGCTGTTGATGGTGCGCTCCCAGGTGGGGATACCTGGCTTGAGGCCCGCCTGGTGCAGCAGCACGTCCCGAATGGTCATTTCACGCTTGTTGGTGCGGGCCAATTCGGGCAAGTAAGCGGCCACTTTGTCCTCCAGGTTCAGCTTGCCCTGGTCTTTGAGGAACATGACGGCTTGCAGCGTGCCGGCCACCTTGGTCACCGAAGCCAGGTCGTACAACGTGCTGCTGGTCACGGGCTGCGATTGGTCGTAGGTGCAGTAGCCGTAGCTCTGGTCGAACACCACGGTGCCGTTCTTGGCTACCAGCACCTGGCAGCCGGGCGCGGCGGCGTAGGTCTGGCTTTCGAGGGCGATGTTGTCAATCTGGGCCAGCACGCGCGAGTTCAGGCCCTGGCTTTCGGGCACGGCATAATGCAGGCGGTGCAAGTCAGCCGTAGCGATACCCGCCGCCACGGCCATGGTAGGCGACACAGTAACGGGCAGCTTGCCCCGGGCCGGCAGCGCGCCAAACAGCACCTGCGGCACCACTAGTTGCGCGGCGTAGTGGTCCTCGTAACCACAGACCAGCGTGCGCGAATTTTCCAGAAATTTCAGTGAATAAGCGTTGCCCATGGCCACCACCACGGTTTTGAAGCGCTTGCTGGCTTCCAGCTGCTTGATGAATTTTAGGGCCCCGTCGCCCAGGCCGTAGCTGTGGCTGGGCGTGTTATTCATGTTGTGCAGGCTCACCACCACCACGTTGTAGCCGGTGAGGCGGCTGGCAATGCGGGCAAACGTGCTGTCGGGGGCGTAGCGGTCGGGCACGGCGTACACCGGGCCGGGCTGGTACTTGTTGAAAATGGTCGCGTAGGGTCCCTCGGCCTGCGTGCCAATGGTGATGGCCGCAATCCGCAACGTATCGAGTCGCTGAAAGGGCAGGAGCTTGTCGTCGTTTTTAACCACGGTCACGGCGTGCTCAAAAATGGCCTGGGCCAGGACTTTGGAGCCAGGTAAGTTCAGGCTGTCGCGCAGGTTGACGAGGTTGGCGGGCGTATAGTTTGACAGCCCAGCCCAGTACTTGGCGCGCAGAATCTTTTTCACGCGCAGGTCCAAATCTTCCTGCTTGAGCACGCCCGCCGCCACGGCTTCGTGAATGCGCAGCAGCGCCGACGGCACGTCTTCCGAGAAAAGCAGCACGTCGTTGCCGGCGGCGAGGGCCAGGGCGTCCAATTCGCCGTCTTTGTAGAGCTTGCTCACGCTGCGCATATTGAGCGCGTCCGTGAAAACCAGGCCTTTAAAGCCCATCTTGTCCTTCAGCAGGTCCGTGACCAGGGCATGGGAAAGGGTGGTGGTTTTGGCGTTGGTGGTGTCGAACAGCGGCATGTAGAGGTGGGCCACCATCACGCCCATTATCCCCGCCTCAAACGACTGCTGGAAAGGCACCAAATCAACTTTCGTGAGGCGGGCCAGGTCGGTGTTGATGACCGGCAGGGCCACGTGCGAGTCGGTGTCGGTGTCGCCATGGCCGGGAAAGTGCTTGGCCACGGCCATCACCTTGTTGTCCTGCAAGCCCTTGAGGTACTGAGTGCCCAGCGCGGCCACCCGGTTCTGGTCTTCGCCAAAGGAGCGGTTGCCAATCACGGGGTTGCCGGGGTTGGAGTTCACGTCGAGCACCGGCGCGAAATCAATGTGCACGCCCAGGGCTCGCATTTTGCGGGCAATATCGCGGCCCATTTGGTACACGTACTTGGGGTCGTCCATGGCCCCCAGTGTCATCTGCTTGGCGAAGTGGGCCGAGGAGTCGAGGCGCATATCGAGGCCCCACTCGGCGTCCATGGCAATGAGCAGCGGTACCTTGGCGGCGGCTTGCAGGCGGTTGGTCATTAGCGCCTGGCGCTTGGGGCCACCCTGCATAAACATCACGCCGCCAATGTTTTGGTTGCGCACCAGCCGCTCGATGCGGTCGGCGTGGCTGCGGTCTTTGTTGGAGTACGCGGCCACCATAAACAGCTGGCCGAGGCGCTGGTCGGGCGTGAGCGAGGTGAACACGCTGTCTACCCAGGCCATTTCGGCCGGGGAGTTGGGCAGCGGGTCGGCGGGAAGTTTTCTGACTTCGGCAAACGACAGCAGCAGGCCCGCCGCCAGCACCAAAGCGGCGAAGCTGAGCTGGAAAGGGATGCGCATCAGCCCCGTGGGGTTGGTGGGTTGGTTCAAGAGGCAAACGGGCCGCGGGGGCCGTACTTTTGTCGTGGGTAGCAGCGGAACCCGCCGACCGTGTTTGGAGGTTCCAATCCCGACCGGCTGCGGTACGGTACAAGCCGTAAAACTTCGGGCCGTAACGCTGCTATTTGGCCGCGAAGGTACGCAAAAAACCCCGTCGGGGGTTTGAAACGCGGCTGTTTTTCGATTATTGCCCGGTACGTTTCGGCTTGTTTACGTGCTGGTTAGCTTTCTCAATGTCTTCGGCGCAAGCTGAAGCATGCGCTCCGTTTTATGCCCGATATCATTCACCTGCTTCCCGAATACCTTGCCAACCAGATTGCGGCCGGTGAGGTAGTCCAGCGCCCCGCCTCGGTGGTGAAGGAGCTGCTGGAAAATGCCGTGGACGCGGGTGCCACCCAAGTACAACTCATTGTGAAAGAGGCCGGCAAGCAGCTGGTGCAGGTGGTAGACAACGGCGGCGGCATGTCGCCCACCGACGCCCGCATGAGCCTGGAGCGCCACGCCACCAGCAAAATCCGCAGCACCGAAGACTTATTTCGCATTCGCACCCTGGGGTTCCGGGGCGAGGCGTTGGCCAGCATCGCGGCCGTGGCCCAGGTCGAAATCCGCACCAAGCAGCCCGACCAGGACACCGGCACGCTGCTCCTGGTGGAAGGCTCCCAGATTACCAGCCAGCAGCCCACGGCCTGCCCCGACGGCACCAGCATTGCCGTCAAAAACCTGTTTTTCAACGTGCCGGCCCGGCGCAACTTCCTCAAGAGCAATGCTGTGGAAATGCGGCACATTCTGGACGAGTTTCAGCACGTGGCCCTGGCCAATCCGCAGATTGCCTTTTCGCTCTACCAGAACGAGCTGGAGGTGTTTGGCCTGCCCGCGGGCAAGCTCAGCCAGCGCATTGTGGCGCTGCTGGGCAACGGCTATAAGGAGCAGCTGGCGGCCTGCGAGGAAGTGACGCACGCCATTTCGGTGCGCGGTTTCGTGGGCAAGCCGGAATCATCGAAGAAAAGCCGGGGCGACCAGTTTTTCTTCGTCAACAACCGCTTCATTCGCTCGGCTTACCTCAACCACGCCGTGCTGGCGGCCTATGAGGGGCTGCTGGCGCGCGACACCCACCCGTTTTACGTGCTGTTTCTGGAGCTTGACCCCAAGGCCATCGACATCAACGTGCACCCCACCAAGACCGAAATCAAGTTCGAGGACGAGAAAACGGTGTACGCCGTGGTGCGCGCCGCCGTGAAGCAGAGCCTGGGCCTGCACAACATTGCGCCCTCGCTGGACTTTGAGGGCGACGTGAATTTTGCCCCCATTCGCCCGCTGCGGGCCGGCAAGGGCACGGGCCAAGTGCCCACCGAGGTCGACGACCACCTGCCCGCCGTCACGCCCGCCGCCCGTGCCGCCGCCGCCAACGGCGACACGTTCCGCCCGGATGCCCTGGCCGCCGCGGCCTCGGCGGCCACGCGGGGGCTGGGCGGCGGTTCCGGCTTCACCAACTTCAACACCGATACCCGCCGCGACGGTTACGAGCGTCAGGCCCCGCCGCGCCCCACCGAGCAGGCCCGCCGCGAACTCGAAGCCTTTTACCGGGAGCTGGGCCAGCCCGTGCGCGACGATGCCCCGGTTGATGCCGCCACCGCGCGCAGCTTCGAGCTGCCGGCGGCCACCGAAGCAGCCGGGGCAAAAGCGCTGGCGGGTACTGACTTTTCGTTGGGCCTGCCCGCGCCGGAAGCGCCCGCCACCCGGCCCGCGCCGGCCCGGGAGGGTGGCGCGGGCAGCCGGGCGGTGCAAGTGCAGCAGCGCTTCGTTCTGGTGCCCGTGAAATCGGGGGTGCTGCTCATTGACCAAGAAGCGGCCCGCGAGCGGATTCTTTACGAGCAGTACCGCCAGGAACTTAATCGGGCCGTGGGCACGTCGCAAACGCTGCTGTTCCCGCGCACCGTCACGTTTTCGCCGGCCGATTTTGCGGTGCTCCGCGAGCTCACCGAACCGCTGCACGCGCTGGGCTTCAACTTTGCCGAGTTCGGGCCGAACACCATTGCCGTGGAAGCCATCCCGGCCGGCATGCCCGCCCAGGACGAAAAGGAGCTCCTCGAAAGCCTCATCGAGCAGTTTCGCACCGCCGCCGGCCCGCTTAAGCTCGACCGCAGCGAGAGCCTGGCCCGGGCCCTGGCCCGCCGCGTGGCCGCCGGCACCGCCGCCACCCGCCTGCCCGAAACCGAGCTCAACGCCCTCGCCGACCGCCTCTTTGCCTGCCAAGTGCCCGGCTACACCCCCGACGGCCGCAAAACCCTGGTGCTGCTGGACGGGCAGCAGCTGGCCGACTTTTTCCGTAAGTAATACCCACCGCCAGCCAGCGCAGCTAGCTTTGCGCGGGCAAGCATAACCCCGCCGCTGCTTTGCGCAATAATGCGCCAACTTTCCATTGGCAGTGCAGTTTACCTGGAATTACATCTCCTTAATGTTCAACCTGACCCCTACCGTTCGCAACTTGCTTATTGCCAACGTTGTTTTTTTTCTGGCCCAGACCAACCTGTTGCCCTTGCTCACGCAGGTGGGTAGCCTTTACCCCATCGGCTCGCCCTATTTTTATCCGTGGCAGTTCTTCACGTATATGTTCCTGCACGCCAACTGGGGGCACATTCTGGCCAACATGTTCGGTCTGATTTCGTTTGGGCCGTTGCTGGAGCAGCGCTGGGGCGCGACGCGATTCCTCACCTTCTGGATGATTTGCGGCGTGGGTGCCGGCCTGCTTTACGAAGGTGTGCGGGCCTACGAAGGACACAAGATGGAGCAGGCGCGGCAGGAATTCCACCAGTCGCCCACCGGCGGCGAATTCGCCAATTTCTTCCGTTCGTATTTCCCCGACGCTACCGGCTACGAAACCCTGGCCGGGGCCTTGGAACGCAACCCGCAAAACCCGGAGTACCTTGATGCCGCCACCAAAGCCATTGACGGGGCCGTGACCGAAACCCGTGATTCGCGCAGCGGCGGCATGCTCGGCGCATCGGGGGCGCTATTCGGTATCCTGTTCGCTTTTGCCTATCTCTTTCCGAACACGGAGTTGATGCTGCTGTTTTTCCCCTTTCCTATCAAGGCCAAATATTTTGTGTTTTTATACGCGGCCTACGAGTTGTACGCCGGCGTGCACCGCACGCCCGGCGACAACGTGGCCCACTTCGCCCACCTGGGCGGCTTGCTGATTGGCTTTGTCGTGCTCAAATTCTGGGAAGGCGGCCGGGAGCGTTTTTACTAGCCGTTTGTTATAGGGTGCCGGCCGGCTTCCGCCAATAGCGCTAACTTCACTCATTCCGTATACTTCATGCCATGAGCATCGTTCAAGATATCCGCACTGCCTTCAGCCGCCGCGACAACGCCCTCATTCAGCTCATTTTGCTGAACGTGCTGGTGTTTGCGGGCCTGATTGTGCTGCGCACCATTCTCACGGTTAGCAGCGCCAGTGGCTACTACCCGCCCGTGATGCGGCAGTTCGAGCTCTCGTCGGCGCTGCCCGTGCTCATCCGCCACCCCTGGACGCTGCTGACCTACGCCTTCACCCACGAAGGCTTCTTTCACATTCTTTTCAACATGCTGAACCTGTACTGGTTCGGCCAACTGGTGCGCGAGTACCTCGGCGACCGCCGGCTGGTGAGCCTCTACGTGCTGGGGGCGCTGGCGGGGGCCGCCATTTTCCTGCTCAGCTACAACTTGGTGCCGGCGTTTCAGCCCGCCGTGGGCTCGCCCATGGTTGGGGCCTCGGCGGCCGTCACGGCCATTATCGTGGGCGGGGCCACGCTGCTGCCCGACTACACGTTCTCGCTCATTCTCATTGGCCCGGTCAAAATCAAGTGGATTGCGGCCGTGGTCGTGCTCATTTCCCTGGCCGGGGTGAACGGCGGCAACCCCGGCGGTGAGATTGCCCACCTGGGCGGGGCGCTGCTGGGCTTCGTGTTCATCAAGCAGCTGCAAGCCGGCCGCGACCTGGGCCGCCCGGTGCAGGCCGTGGGCAACTGGTTCAGCAGCCTCACCAGCCGCCGGCTGGCCATGCGCGTGAGCAGCACCTCGCGCCGCCCCGAACCCGTGGCCGCCACCACGGCCAGCGGCAGCAAAAAGCCCGCCGTAGCGGGCCAACCCTTGCAGGACGAGATTGACACCATCCTCGATAAGATTTCGCGCTCCGGCTACGAAAGCCTGTCCAAGGATGAAAAGCAGAAGCTTTTCCGCGCCAGCCAACAGTAGAATAATGGTTAGCGGTTAATCTCGAAGCAGATATTTATTAATCACTAACCGTTGACCGTTAACCATTAGTCTCGCAGCCAAGCCTTGGCTAAATCAATGTCCTGGAAAAGGCGCATTTCCAGTTGGGTGCCCACGCGGGTCACCATCTCGGCGGCCGAGGCCTGCCCGAATATGCCCGGCGACACGATGTGGGCAAACTTTTTCAGGCCCAGCCTCAGTACCTGCGGTGCCCAGCTGGTGGCAATCCATTCATTGGCAGCGCTCCAGGAGCCTATCACTTTGCGGTTGTCGTTCAGCATATTGGGGCAGCGGTTTTCGCGCAGGTAGTCGATGGTTGCCTGGCAGCCCTGAATTACTTTTTCAGTAGGCAGCACACCAAACCAGTTGTTATAAATCCAGCTGTTGGCCTCATCAAATTCGATGGTCAGGTATACTTTGTCGAATGCGTTAACAAGCTCTTTCTTCATGGCTGTAGAGCAATGGGAGGGCGGGGAAGCGCAAGGTAAACATCTTTTACAAGTATTTGATAAATTATATATTTGATGCCGAGCAAGTGTCAAGCCCCATAAAAAAACCGACCAGCCCATTTCTGGACCAGTCGGTTTTTTTATGGAAGCAGTTCGCGGAATTACGCAACAGCCGCCATTTTATCCAAGGCGTCCATTACTTCCTTCACGTGGCCGCGCGAGGTTTCGAGCATGGCTTTCTCTTCGTCGTTGAGCTGCAGTTCAATCACGCGCTCCACCCCGTTTTTGCCCAGAATAACCGGAGCCCCGAGGTACACGCCGTTGATGCCGTACTCGCCCTGCAATTCTAGGCACACCGGGAACACGCGGCGCTGGTCGCGCACGATGGCTTCCACCATCTGGGCCGCGGCCGCGCCGGGCGCGTACCAGGCCGAGGTGCCCATGAGCTTCACCAACTCGCCGCCGCCCTGGGCGGTGCGCTGCACGATGGCGTCGAGTTTCTCCTTGGAAATCAGCTCCGTAACCGGGATGCCGCCCACGGTGGTGTAGCGGGGCAGGGGCACCATGGTGTCGCCGTGGCCACCCATGAGTACGGCCTGAATGTCTTTCGGGCTCACGTTCAGGGCTTCGGCCAGGAAGGCGCGGTAGCGGGCCGTGTCGAGGATGCCGGCCATGCCGAACACCTTTTCGCGGGGCAGCTTGGCGGTGAGGTGGGCCTGGTAGGTCATCACGTCGAGCGGGTTGCTCACGATGATGATGATGGCGTTG
>JBBQSQ010000099.1:0-16835 GCA_038213745.1 Cytophagales bacterium | reverse complement strand
GATGACTTCGTAGCTGTCGGCAGCTAAGGACCGGCCCGGCGCATCGGTTTGGGCGGCCAGCGCGGCCAGGGTGGCGGGCAGATTGGCCGCTTCGTCCTTGGCCGGAATGATAACGCACACCTGCAAGCCGGCGCGGGGCGGCGGCAGCTGCTTGCGCAGGCGCGTCGCACAGCTGTCGCGCGGTGGCGGCGGCAGTAGCAAAGCGGGAAGAATGGGAACGGTGGCCGTGGCCTCGTGGGCCGCCAGGAAGCGAGCGGGGGTGGCGTGGTCCATTGCCGCGGTGTACGCCCAGCACCCGCGAAAGGATAAGGCCCAGCTTACTTTGAACAGGCTTTTTCAGGCCATTGCCTCCACCAGAAAAGCTTTACCCGACACGCTACCAATGTACTGGCTTTGCTTCAGCAGCCTTGCGCCAGACGCAAAAAAAGCTCCTCCTGAAATTCAGGAGGAGCTTTTTTGCATTATGCTAGCCTAAGTGATGGCAGCGCTTAGAAAGCTTCGCCGATGGCAAAAAGGATGCCCGGTGAGCTGCCCGTGCCACCCGCGTAATCGAGGCGCAGGTTCACCCGGTCGCGCCGGATAAAGTTGAAGCGGATGCCCGCCCCACCGGCGTACTTCGTGTCGCCGAGGCTGAACTTATCAATGTAGTTATTCACATTGCCAACGCCGCCGAAAATGGCTCCGTCGATGCGCCAGAACAGTTTTTGGCGCAGCTCGGCCTGGAACATTATCATTTGGCGGTCGCGGAAGCGCTGCTCGTAGATGCCGCGCAGCAGGTTGGCGTTGTTGTAGAGGGTGCCGCCCAGGTTGGCACCCAGGCCCCCTAGCTCCCGAAACGGCACGTCGCCGGTGTGGAACTGCCCCAGGAACTGCGTGGCCAGAATGGTCTTCTCCGAAAACACGGGCTGGAAATGGCGGGCATCTATCTGGTAGCGCGTGAAACGGTAGTCGGACCCCAGCCCGGTGCCGTTGAACGTGGCGCTCACGTCCAGCAAGTTGCCCCGGAAGGCCGCCAGGGGCACATCGCGGGTATCATAGGTGATGACCGGACCCAGGCCCGACACGCGGGTGCCGCGCCGCTCCCGCGCCGTCACGCGCGGGTCGGTCAGGAATACGTTGGTGCCATCGTCGTTGACATTGCGCGCCGGAATATCAATCTGGCTGATGTCGGTAAGGCGGTACAGGGCCCCGAAAAACAGCTTGGGTGCAATCTGTTTTTGCAGGCGCTGGTTGATAATGAACAGCTTGTACTTCGTTTCCGATTCGTTGGCGCTGGTTGTCTTCGGGCCAATACCGTAGTAGTACAGCAAAATATCGTAGGCGCTGATTTCCCCGTTCAGGTAAAATTTCTCGCCCGGTGTGTACACCGAATGCACCAGCTGAATGAGCGACTGCCCCTCCGTGGTGGTCCAGTACTGCAAGCGGGCATTGGATGGCCGGGTGAGGGTATCGGCCGAGAAACGGCCGCTGAGCAGGCCGCCCAACCCGTAGCCAAAGCCCGTTTCGGCCTGGTAGAACAGTACGGGGATGGGCAAAAGGCTGAGGTTGCCGTTTTTACCCAATTGGCCAAAAGACTTGGTAGACTTGACGCTGACCTGGGCAGCGAGTGGCGCTAAGCCGGTGCGGGGAGCGGTGTAAACCGAATCGGGAGGAGCAGCGGGCTGGGCCGCAGCAGTGAAGGCCAGCCCAGTCAGAAGCAGGGCTGCGAGAGAAAATCGCATGGGAGCGGATGGGTGATAAACGAATGAATAACCCCATCAACGGATTAAACCCGCTTACGGTTGGCATCCGGCTAGCCGGCTGTGCCAACGGCATCAGGCGTCTAGCTGCAGACGGGCCAGCACGTGCCCCCGGCCCAGGTGCTT
This sequence comes from Cytophagales bacterium, assembly GCA_038213745.1. Lineage (GTDB taxonomy): Bacteria > Bacteroidota > Bacteroidia > Cytophagales > Hymenobacteraceae > Hymenobacter. The sequence continues at coordinate 14,970 of JBBQSQ010000099.1, read as the reverse complement.
GGCCACCAGCTCGGCGGCATCGGTGGGTAGCACGCCGCCATACGCCACGCCTTCCGGATACACGATTAGGGCCGCGCCGGGGCCTTTTTTGCAGTCGTGGCACAGGTCGAGGCAATCGCAAGCCTGCACGTGGGTGCGCACCTTGTGGCCGTCGATTACCTTCTTGGCGAGCCCTTGGCGCTTCAACTCTTTTTTGAGGGCTTTGGCGACATCGGCCCCCACCCCGGATTTTTGGTTGGTGCAAACGAACAGGCGGCGGATAGAGCTCATCGGGAATAGAAAGTGGCCGGCCGCACGTTGTGGCGAGAATGTTGCTTAGCCGGGCCCGTGCCAGTGGCGGTTTTGCAGCTTATACGCGGCCAGCTCGCGGTTCGACCACAGGGTTTGGTACACCTGCTGGTCGCGGAGCAGCTGCGGGTCCTTTTCCATAAAGCCAAGCAACTCCTGGAGTAGTTCCGTCGCCTCTTCTTTCAGAAAGTAATACATCCAGTTATCCAGCCGCCGCACGTTCACCAAACCTGCATTCTTTAAGTACGATAATTGCCGGCTGGTTTTGGTCTGGGTGAAATCCAGCACTTGTTCCAGGTCGGCCACCACCATTTCCTGGTTGCGCCACAGCAAATGCAGGATGCGCACCCGGCTTTCGTCGCCCAATGATTTAAAAAGTTGCTGCCCAAAAGCAACCGTGAAATGTTTCAAGCGCATCTGCTGTCTGGAAAGAGGAAGTTTGTTGCTCGTGTCTTTCCGCCCAAAGGTACCCAAGGCCCCGAACCCGGTGCCGTATATTTGTTTTTCCGCCCCCTGAATATGCCTGATTTCTTGCGCCTTCGTTGTTTCTCCCTGTTTTTCGCCGTGGCTATGCTGGGCGGGCTCCTGCTGGCTGCGCCGGCGGCCCACGCCCAGGGCAAGCGCAAAGTGATTCAGTTCACCGGCATCGTGGCCACCGGCGACAGCCTGCTCGGCGTGCCCGGGGCCACCATCTACGTGCCCCGCGCCGGCCGCGGCACGGCCTCGAACGCCTACGGCTACTTCTCGATGGCCGTGCTGGCCGGCGACAGCATCGTGATTCGTTCGCTGGGCTACGCCAACCAAACCGTTATTATTCCGGCTGATTTTCAACGCCTTAGCTACTCCGTTATCGTGCAGCTGAAGGAGGATGCGACCCTGCTGCCCGAAGTTCGAGTGTTTCCCTACACCACCGAGCGCGACTTCAAAAAGGCGTTTCTGGCCCTGCGCCTGCCCACCGAGCGCGGCAGCGCCGCCGCCGATAACCTGAACGCGGAACTGATGAACCGCATTTTCCGAACCCAGCCCATGGGCGCGGTGGCCAACTTCCGCCAAACCATGAACTTGCAGGCCTACGACCAGGACCGGCGCAACGGCATCGCCCCCAATCAATACTCCAACAACCCCTTGCTGAACCCTTTCAGCTGGCTCCAGCTCATCCAGCAGGTGAAAAAGGGCGAGTTCAAAAAGAAGAATTACAACGACGAGTAATTGCGCATTCGTTCGATTAAATGGTAAAGCCAGCCCGCCCTGCCCCAACAAGTGCAGCAGGACGGGCTGGCTTTTTGATGCTTGGTTTCAGCCATTATCTGGCGCAGCATAACCCCTCCTCTCTTTTTTCGGTTAGTACAGTGTTTGACCATTGTAGTAATTGTATGGATACGAATCTTCCGGTTTCGGCCAACCCTCGGGTGGTAATTATTGGCTGCGGCTTTGGTGGCCTGCGCCTGGCCCAATCGCTGCGCAAAGCGCCCGTGCAGGTGGTGATGGTGGACCGCAACAACTACCACAACTTTCAGCCGCTGCTGTACCAAGTGGCCACCGGTGCCCTCGAAGCCGACAGCATTGCCTACCCCATTCGGAAAATTTTTGCGGGCCAGGAGAATTTCTTCTACCGCATGGCCGACGTGCAGCGCGTGGACCCCGCCCGGAATACGGTGACCACCAGCGTGGGCGACATCCGCTACGATTACCTGGTGCTGGCCACCGGCTCGCTCACCAATTTCTTTGGCCTGGAGAGCATTGAGCGCAACGCCATGCAGATTAAGAGCATCCCGAATGCCCTGAACCTGCGCAGTTTCATTTTCCAGAACTTCGAAAAGGCCCTCCTCACCAGCGACCCGGCCGAAAAGCAGGCCTTGCTCAACATTGTGGTGGTGGGCGGCGGCCCGACGGGCGTCGAAATCAGTGGTTCGCTGGCCGAGATGCGCAAGCACGTGCTCCCGAAGGACTACCCCGAGCTGGACTTGCAGGCCATGCAAATATTTCTGGTCGAGGCCGGGCCGGCGCTGCTCGGGCCCATGTCGCCGGCCTCGCAGGCCGATGCCAAGCGCTACCTTGACGAGTTGGGCGTACTGGTGCGCCTCAACACGTCCATCAAACGGTATGAAGACGGCAGGGCCTATTTCTCCGACACGGAGTTCATCCCGACCGAAAATCTGGTTTGGGCCGCCGGCGTGAACGGCGCCGAAGTGCCCGGCCTGCCCGCCGAGGCCGTGACCCGCAACAAGCGCATCACCGTGAACCGCTGGAGCCAGGTGCAGGGCCAAACCAATATTTTCGCCATCGGCGACGTGGCCAACATGGTGACCGACGACATGCCCAGCGGCATGCCCATGCTCGCGCCCGTGGCCCAGCAGCACGCCGAACACCTCGCCAAAAACCTCTTGCGCCTCCTAAAGGGCGAAGCGCCGCAGGACTTTGTGTACAACAACAAGGGCTCGATGGCGATTGTGAGCCGCAACAAAGCGGTGGTTGACCTGCCCAAAGACATCCACTTCAACGGCTTTTTCGGCTGGCTCACCTGGCTATTTGTGCACCTGATGACGCTGGTGGGCTTCCGCAATAAGGTGGTGGCCTTCGTGGACTGGGCCTTCAGCTATTTCAGCTCCGACCAAGCCTTACGCCTCATCATCCGGCCCTTCAACCGCCGGGACATGAAGGACGACAAGGGTAAGAAAAGCGCCGAGCACCGCACGGCCACGGCCGAATACAATGCCACTCCGCCCGCCATTCAAACCCCGGCGTAAGTCGGGAGCTAAAAGTTAAAAGGGAGGAGTTAAAACCGAACCACCTGGTTTTAACTCCTCCCTTTTAACTTTTAACTCACCTACGCAGCGGGGCCGGCAATAACAATTTGCATGGCAGCAGGAGCAAAGTATTCCTGTGCTAGCGCCCGCAGCGTTTCAGCATCCGTGGCCTCGGTTTGCTGCACGAATTGCGTGTAGTAATCCATGGGCAAATCCAGGAAAATCAGGTTCTTATACTTATCGCACTGCTCGAAAACGGTGGACAGCTCGTTGGCAAATTTCCCCAGAATGTAATTTTTCACCGTGGTTAGTTCTTCCGCCGGAATCAACTCTTCCTGCAAGCGGCGCAGCTCCATTTCAATCTCGCTCACCGCGAAATCGGCGCTTTCGCCCTTCACATCGGTGCCAATGACGAGCGAAGTGCCGTGCTCACGCGGGGCCACGCTGGCGTAGATGCCGTAGGTCAAGCCCTTGTCTTCCCGGATATTCCGCATCAGACGCGAGCCGAAATAGCCCCCGAATACGTTTACCAGCAGCTTCAGACCGTGGGTATCGGGGTGCATGGGGCTGGGCCAGCCGCGCCCCATGCGGATGGAGGCTTGCAGGCTACCCGCTACCGGTACCCGGTCAGTAACTGCCGCCGTTACCGGGGCTGCGGGTGCCGCGGGCAGGGCCACGGGGTGCCCGGCCGGCGCATTGCCAAATGCCGCCGCTACCAGCTCGCGGTCAGCCGCCACATCACCGCACAGGAACAGCTCGGCATTGCCAAACGAATACGTAGCCTGGTGGAAGGCCCGGGCCTGCGCTCCCGTCAGGGCTTGGTAGGCGGCGCTATCGAAGGGCTGGCCGTAGGCCGTGTCGGCCCCAAACAACCGCTCATTGAAACGCTCGGAGGCCAGGAAGCTGGTCTTTTGGCGCTCCACCCGCACGTTTTGGATGGTGCGGGTTTTCAGCTGCTCCAGCTCGGCTTCCGGGAAAGCCGGGTTGGTGAGCACGTCGATAACCAAGGGCAGCAGCGCTGGCAAGTGCCGGGTGAGGCAGTAGAGCGTGAGCGTGGAGCGGTCGAACCCGGCGTCGCAATCAAGCGAAGCCCCGTAAAAAGCTATGTCATCGGCAATCTGGCGCGCGGTGCGGGTGGTGGTGCCTTCCAGCAGCATGCGGGCGGTGATGGACGCAAGCCCAAGCACGGTTTCAACCGTTTTGCCGGCGCGAAACACGGCTTGCAGGCGCACCACGGGCTGGGCATCGTTGGCCAGCACGTGCAGCCGGGCTCCACTGGGAAGAGAAAAAACGTCGGCCGCGGGCAGCACAACGCGGGCCAGCGGCTGAACAGGAGGAGCGACGGTACGGTCGAGCATGCTTAATTCTTAATAGTTAGGGAATTGTGTGCTGAAACAACGGGGTAAAAAGAACGTCATGCCTCAGCTAGCGGACGCTAGTTGAGGCATGACGTGCTGATTTGATGACCCGTCGGCCGTTATCCAACAAACTTAGTTGGATGGGGTTTCGCCGCTGGTACCACCGGCCCCATTTTCGTTGAAAGCATCAGCGAGCTTGTTCAGGTTGAAGTGCAGCGACACCCGGATGGTTTGGGCCAGCGGGTTATTCTGGCTGTTAGAGCCCGTCGGCACCAGATAGGTACCGTCGATGCCGAAAACCTGGTAGCGCACCCCCAGGCCCAGACTCGCGTACTGGCGGCCGCCTTTATCGGCCGCTTCGTAGAAATATCCGCCGCGGGCGAAAAGCAGGTCGTTGTAGGTGTACTCTAGGCCAGTGGACAAGTTGATTTCGCGCAGCTCTTCTTTGAAGCCGCCGGGCGCGTCGCTAAACGACGTAAACAACGCGCCAACAATGCCTTGCCGCTGGCGGGCTTCGTTGGTCTGTTTTATCTGTGCCAGCTGTGCCATTTGCTGGGCTGGCGTACCAGTCAACTCCTCATAGTACGGCGAGGGCACCAGCAGCTTGCTGGCGTCGAAGGCCAGCGTGATTTTGTTGTACTGGTCAATCTCGCGGGTGATGGCCGTTCCCAGTTTCAAGGTCGTGGGCAGGAAACTGGCAATTTGAGGGTCCCGGTAGGTCATTTTATTACCAATGTTGGTAATAGCGGCCCCAAAAGCCAGGTTGTAGAGCCCGGTGCCGATGGTAGCATCCTTGGAGTAGTAAGCGCCCAGGTCGACGGCCGCGGAGTTGCCGGACTGCGCGTCGTTGCTGCCGTAGGCCCCCACCAGGTTCGAGCGGATAAAACGCGCCGATACGCCCACCCCGAAGTTGTCAGTCAGCTGCAAGCCGTAGGACGCCGAAACGGCGTACTCCGTTGGGCTGAAAGTACCCTGGCCGATGTTGTTGCCGTCGCGGTAGTCGATGGTGCCCAGGCTGAAATACATCAGCGAAGCGGCGAACGACGAGCGCGGCCCGACTTTGCCGTAGCCCGAGAGGTACGACAGGCTCATGTCGTCGGTCACGTTGCGCAGCCACGGCGAGTAGTTCAGCGACGCCGCGTACTTGTACGGCACAAACCCCAGCTTGCCCGGGTTGAAATACGCCGAGTTGGCGTCCGGGGAGGTGGCCACGCCGGCTTCGCCCATGGCCGAGGCGCGCGCGTCGGGGCTCAGCGTCAAAATGGGCACCGCCGTGGTGATGGTATGGGACTGGGACGTGAGCTGGGCCTGAGCCGTAGCGGCCATGGCCACCAAACCGGCCGACAGGGCCAAGCGCGAACGGGAAAAAAGAGGCTGCATAAGGGAGGGAAAGAAGGCCGTGTACGGCCCGGGCGCAAATAAAAGCGAATTAATTAAGGATGACGAGTTTTTCGTACTTCGAAGCGGTGGTGCCGTTGTGCTGCGACCGCACGCTCAGGCGGTACACGTACACGCCGCGTGCCAGCTGGTCGTTGAAGTCGTCGCGGCCGTTCCAGGTGATGCTGCGCTGGTGGGCATCGGTGCTGGACACGATGGCCGTGAGGGTGCGCACCAAACGGCCCGCCACGGTAAATATTTGCACCTGCACGTCGAGGTTGTCGGGCTCGGCACCGGCTTGGTTGTGGTCGAAGAAGAACGTAGTTGAGTTGGCAAACGGATTGGGGTAGTTCAGCACATGGTCGAGGGCCAGCTTTTCGTCGTGCGCCACTACGAACTCAATCTCCCGCTCCGCCGAGTTATTGTAGGTGTCCCAAGCTTTGAGGCGCAGCGAGTGCGGCCCGGTAGCCAGGTCCTTAAACGGGTTTTTTACCTGCCCGGAACGGAAGTCCCCCACGCTCGACAAGTAGCTTTCGTTCAGCACCAGCAGCTTGTTGGGGTCATTGTCCAGCACCGCCGTAATGTCGTGCCCAATGCCCGCACCAGTGGTATTGATGCCGCTATCGTCGCTTAGTTTGGCCAACAACGTGGTATTCTGCGCCGTGAGGCCGCCGAACACGAACGACTCGTTGTCCATAAACAGGCTGATGACCGGCGGAATGGTATCCTTGGGCGCGTTGTCGGCCGCGCCCCCTATCGATTTCAGCTGGTAGCCGCTGGCATCCACGCGGTTGGTGCCGTCGAAAGCATACAGGCTGATTTTGCCCAGTCCCACGTTGTAGTTAATGTCCTTGGGCACCACAAACGTCAGGTTGAACTCGCCGTTCACCACGTTGGCCTGCCCGCCATACACCACGCTTTCCTGAATCACCACCGGGCGCGGCGCGTCGCCGGGCGTGTTGCTGGTTTGCTCGTTGCCAAGCGTCATCACGGTGGTAGGCTTGTCGTAAATCGTAACCTGGGCCCGGCCCGTGAAGGTGTTGTTCTGGTTGCCGTTGTTCAGCACGCGGCCGTGCACCCGGATGCGCGCCAGGGCCTGGAGGTCGTTGGCGGGCACCCAGGCCGTGCCGGCCGTGTCGCGCTTGCGCACGCTGTCGAGCACCACCGTTTGCTTGGGGTACGCCAGCGTCATGCTGGGGTCGGCCAGCAGCACGTAGTTGCGGTTGTTGGTGTCGTAGGCCGCGCCGGGGCCGTGGAAGTCGTTCTTGCTCACCATCACCGCCGTGCCGATGGTGGGCATACGGCCGTTTATGGGCTTCAATACCCGGTTGAAGTAAGCCTGGTTCAGACCGGCGTTTTGAGTGGCTTCCACCACGCGGGTGGTGGTGAACAGGCCTATGGCTCCGCCGGTGGCGTTGTCGGTTAAGGACTGCTCGCCGGCCGACGTGAAGTCGGGGTTGTCATAGGTGCTGAAATCGCAGGTACCTGTGGTGAAGAACGTCAGGTTGTCTGGATTGCGTAGGGCCAGCACCGAGGCATTGGTTACCAACTGCTCATCGGCCCAGCCTTTGGGACCACCATGACCCAGGTAGTTGATAATCAACGAGCCCTGCTCCACCGATTGGTCGATGGCGCGGTTGGCTTCCGTCGAGCGCTGGCCGGCGGCCACGGCCTGCTGCGGATACAAGTCGAGGTACACTTTGTGCACATTATACACTGGGTAATCGGCCTGAATGGACTGGGCCACTAACTCCGACCCGGCCCCGACGAACAAGTCGCTCTCGCCATCATCCGACACCAGGGTAATGCGGTTGCGCCATTTCCCATACGCCGGCACGGCATCGTAGCTGATGATTTTTTTCACCACCTGCAAGGCCTGGGCGTTGTCGCGCGGCTGGCCCTTCGGGGTACGCACCGGCAGGCGGCCTACGCCAATGTCCAGCAGCTCGGCGCTGGCCTGGTTTTCCGGCCATTCGCCTTCGTCGTCGTCGAGGTGCGCGAAATAATCGTCGGAAGAATACGTGGCCTGCCCATAATACCCACCAAAAAACGGAGCCAGCGACTCCCGCGATTCGTAGGTGGGCACGTAGTTCTGGTTTAAGGCATCGAAGTCGGAGTCCGTCTTAAACGGCACCCGGTCGGCCCACCACGTGGGCCGAAACTTGGGGTCTTTGCTGTTAAAAGGGTCCGATTTGTAGTCGAACGACGCATCGCCGAACAGCAGCAGCTGCATGGTTTTACCGGCCGGGGCCAGGTCGTACAGCTGCTTCATCAGGTCGCGAATGGCCGTTACGTCCTGCCCGCCCGAGCCGTACTCGTTGTAGACCTGCGTGGTGGTCACCACGGCCACGCGCAGGTTGTCGTGGCTGATGCGGTGGTTGGCCAGCTGCAGGGCCGCGCCGTAAAAGGGCGGGTACGTCACAATCACCAAATCCAGCATGGGCACGCCGGCCGTGTGGTTGAGGGCGTGCAAATCCTGGTTTTCCACCTTGCCAAACGTGCGCGGCGTGCTAAAGCTGCCATTGGGCAGCAAGGCCACGTATTCGCGTACCGTATCGGACTTGGCCACGAAGCTGCCGGCCCCATCCAAGAGCTGGGCCACCGGCCGGCGCGGGTTGGTCACGTCCCACACGGCGGCTCCGGTGGCGTTGCCCAGCGCGTAGCGGTTGGTAGCAGTGGGCGCAATATTGGCCAGGGTGCGAAATTCCAACTGGGCACCGCTCAGCCGGAGCTGGCGCTCGGCGTTGATTTCCAGGTAGTCGAGGTAGCCGCTGGCGTTGGGGTCGCTGCTACCATAGGCCAGTTTCACCCGCAGCTCATTGCCAGGGTTGCTCAAGGCCAGTTGGTGCGTCACAATGCTCACCTCGGCAACGGGCGCGAAGGATGCCGGCGTCAGCGCCGCCACCGTCTGGTTGCCCAGGGCCGCACCATTGAGCGAGAGCTGGAAGAGGCCGGGCGTGCCAGCCGATGTCGCCACCACCGACGCCGTGACCCGCACCGGCGAGTTGGCCACCAAGTCGGGGATGTTGCTGAACGCAAAATCCTTCTGCCCGCCGTTGGCAAAGCCCTCGCCCACCCAGTTGCGGCCCGAGTGCAATAAATTGATTAGGTCGTGCTCGTGGAACTCGCGGTAGGTGAACGTGTTAATCGGGCGCGTGGTCACGCTGGGGGCTACCGCCGGGCCTGGGGTCACGCGCCGGCCCGCCGCGCCGTTCACTGTCACGAAGTAATACGTGGTGTCGGTGTAGATATTAGTACGGTGCCGGAACTGGCCGCCCTGAGCCTCCCAGGTGTGGGCCCCGGGCGAGTAGAACAGGAAGTATTCGTCGTCGCCGAACGTCGCATCGGTGTTGCCCACAAACAGCACGTTGTTTTCGGCCAGGTCATCGGGGCGCGGGGCCGCGTTGGCCTGGGGCAAGACGCCCATGGCGTTGCCGTACACGTGCAGGTTGTTGGGATTTATGCCCTGCACGCTTAGGCCCATGGCGCTCAGCGTGGCCTTGTCGAGCTTGTAGATGCCGCTTTCGGCCACGCCCATTTTGTACCAGTCACCGGTGGCGAGCACCGAATGCGCCGCGTGGGAGCGCGCCCCGGTGAGCCGGGCCGCCACCCCGCTTTCCGTGGCCGAGTAGGTGTAGTCGAACGACACGAGGCGCTCGGGCTGGCCGGTTTGGGGGTTGCGGCGCACGGGGCGCAGGCTTAGGTGGCTCACGGTGCGCTTCATCTCCGTGCCGGAGCGAAGCTGGGGCTCGGGGCCGGCGGGCAACTTGCTGGCGTTGAACATCTTCGCATCAGCGGCGGCGAACGGCTCATATACCAGATTCGCCAGCTCGCCCTGGGTCGCGGCCCCGGTCAGGCGCAGGTTGAACCAGCCCACCTGGTCGTCGGGCACCTGCTGGGCCTCGTTGAAGGTGGGGACTTTTTGCTTGCGCTCACTCCGGGTGGGCACCTCCGCGTAGCCACCCCAGCGGATGACGCCGTGCGTGGTAACCGCCCCGCCCGATTGGGCGCGCACCGGCGCGGCCGTTCCCGTTATCAACCCCGCAAACGCAACAAAGAGAAAAAGAAGACGCATACGCTGTGTGTTGGCACCTGTCGCTTGCCCTGCTGCCTGGCCACTGGGTGGCCCTCGCAACAGCACTACCGGTCGTCAGGTTCACCCGCCGGTAGGTTCTTAACAATCAACTAATCTATTTATTGTAGCGTCGCTTATGAAGTTATTAGCGGGCCGCCGTTTTCGGCACCGATAGCAACACGTAGAGCAGCACCACCAGCGGCACGGCCGCGGCGCGTAGCACTAGCAATAATCCTGCCGCCAGCAGCAAAAACAGGAACCGGCGGCGGTTATCGGCCCAGCGCAAGTTTTTAAATTTCAGGGCGAACAGTGGCAACTCCGCCACCAGCAAGCCCGATAGCAGCGCCGTGAGGCCCAGCAGCAACCACGGGCTAAGAATAGCCGGAGCCAGGCCAAACTGGTCGTAGGCCAGAATAAGCGGCAGCGAGGCCACTACCAAGGTGCAGGCTGGGGTGGGCAAGCCGATAAAGGAGGTTGTCTGGCGGGTGTCGTTGTTGAACTTGGCCAGCCGCAGCGCCGAGAAGATGCTGACGGCAAACCCCAGGTAGGGCACCCATTCGGGCAGGCCATTGGCAGCAACACCACGGGCAAGCAGTTGAAAGAAAATGGCACCCGGCACCACCCCAAAGGATACCATATCGGCCAAAGAATCAAGGTCTTTGCCAATGGCGGACGACACGCGCAAGGCCCGGGCCAGCAGGCCATCGGCAAAGTCGGCGGCGGCGGCGGCGGCCACGAACCAGGCTCCCATTTCGAGCCGCCCGGCGAAAATATGCGTCAGCGCCAAGCAGCCACACAGCAAATTGAGGCAGGTGACAGCATTGGGAAGATTTTTTCTCATTTAACAATTATCAATTAACACTTACCATTTTAACTAATCCAGACAACTCATTCCAAGTCACTGTAGCCGCGCAAACTGCGCTAACTGACCAGCTGTTAAATGATAAATGCTACTTGTTAAATGAACCAAGAAACGGGTTGCCCTGCTGCTCCGCTCCTATCGTGGTAGCGGGTCCGTGGCCGGGATATACGGTGGTGGCATCAGGCAAAGTCAGCAGCTCCGTTTCGATGCTGTGCAGGAGCGTGGCGTGGTCGCCGCCCGGCAAATCGGTGCGGCCGATGCTGCGCTGAAACAGGACGTCGCCGCCAATGACCGTGGCCGTGGGCGCGTGGTAGAACACTACGTGGCCGGGCGCGTGGCCCGGTGTGAACCGTACTTCCAACTCCGTTTCGCCGATGTGCACGGGCTGGCCGGCCACCAACTCCCCGGTGGGCTCGGCGGGCTGGTACTGCGGAAAGCCGTAGTTGGCCGCGTAGGTGGGCACGGCGCGCAGGGTGGCCAGGTCCAGCCGGTGCAGCCGGAACGGAGTGCCGGGCCAGGTGTTCAGCACAAACTGATTGCCCAGCACGTGGTCGATGTGGGCGTGGGTATTGAGGAGCAGCACCACGCGTAACCCGTTGGTTTCGATGTACTCGCGCAGCGCCTGCTGCTCGGCGGGCGTGTAGCAGCCGGGGTCCACAATGGCGCACTGGCGGGTGGCTTCATCAATGAGCAGGTAGGTATTTTCGGAGAATGCGTTGAAGGTAAAACCGACGACCGTCATACAAAACAGGGTTTCTGAGCAATGCGGAAAGGTACGACGTTGCGCTTAATAGGGAATGAGAAAGCCGAATCAAAAATTATGAATAGTTAATTCTTAATTTATACGTACTTATTCTTCAATAAGCAACGCATTCCTTACCTTGCCGGCCATGACGGACTGTGATTTTCTGGTGGTAGGCCACGGCATTGCGGGTGCCACGCTGGCGTATGTATTGCGCCAGCGCGGCCACCGCGTGCTGGTGTACGACCCCGGCCAGGCCAACTCGGCCTCAAACGTAGCGGCCGGCCTGATGAACCCCGTGGCCGGCAAACGCTTCGCCCTCAGCTGGCGGGCGGCCGAACTGCTCCCCTTCGCCGCCACGTTCTACCGCGAGTTGGAGCAGCGCTACGGCCAGCCGTTCTTCACCGAAATTCCGATTATTAAGCTGTTCGCCTCGCTCGAAGAGCAAAACGCCGTGCTGGCCCGCAGCGCCGACCACCCATGGGAAGATTTCGTGGCCGGCTTTGCCACCACCGACCCAGCTCTGCCGGGCGTGAACGGCCCCTTTGGCGGCGCGTGGCTGCAACACGGCGGGCACGTGGCGGTGCGCGAGTTGCTGGCCGCGCTGGCCGCCGAGGGCACCCGCGACGGCTGGCTGCGCCCGGAGGCGTTCGACTGGAAAAAGCTGGCTCCCGATTCGGACGGCGCGACGTATGCCCGGCAAGTGCGGGCGCGCCACGTCATTTGCTGCGAGGGGGCGGCGGCGGTGCGCAACCCGTTCTTCGGCTGGCTGCCGCTCACGCCCAACCAGGGCGAAGTGCTGGACGTGGAATGTGCCGCCCTCAGCCCGGCGCAGGTCCTCAACCGGGGCGCTTACGTGGTGCCGGTGGGGGCCGGCCGGTTTCGGGTGGGCGCTACCTACCGGTGGCCGCCGTTTGCCGATGGCCCCACCGCCGTGGGCCGCGAGGAGCTGGCCGCCCGCCTCACCGTACTTACCGACCTGCCCTTTAAAGTGGTAGAGCAGCGGGCCGGCGTACGGCCCGCCGTGCGCGACCGCAAACCGCTGCTCGGCCGCCACCCCACCGTGCCGGCCCTGAGCTTTTGCGGCGGCTACGGCTCCAAGGGCGTGATGCTGGCACCCCGGCTGGCCACCCTGCTGGCCGACCACCTGGAAGGCCACGCCGACCTCTGGCCCGACGTGAGCCTGGCGCGCTACAACGCGCTGTGGCCGGTGGGCGTAAAGTGAGTATTATTGACCTGCTGCTACGCAGTCGGTTTCTGGTTTCTGGCTGCTTGTTTGGCTTGCGCCGTCCTTCGGTTCTTGTTAGCCATTTTTGAGCAGTTTTGTGGGTGCAAATCCAACCAGAAACCAGAAACCAGCAACTGGAAACAATTGGAAACACCAGTTGCCAAAGTTGCCGGTGTAACATCAGTTATTGAGCTATTCATCAGTGGCATTCGCGGGAACCTTCGGGGCCGCAAAATCTTTACTGTTTTCGCGGACGAATTCTCGTCTTTGCTCGTTGCTTCTCTTATGACACTTCCACTATCCACGAAGCGCGCGCTGGGAGCGCTGGCGCTGCTGTTGCCGCTGCTGCTGGCCACCGGTGCGGCCCGGGCCCAGACGGCGCAGGAGCCCTTTGGCCGGGTGCGCATTCAGTACAAAACCTTCCGCTGGCAGCAGCTCAGCACCCAGAATTTCAACGTGCTCTACTACGAGGGCGGCGACGGCAACGCCCGCCGGGCCGCCGAGTACGCCGAAAAGGAATTGCAGCGCATCACGGCGCTTATCGGCTACTATCCCTATTCAAAGACCACGCTGCTGTTCTACAACTCGGTGGGCGACCTGCGCCAGAGCAACATCGGCCTCACGGCCACCCAGCAGCAGATAAACGGCGGCGAAACCCCACTGGCCCGCATGAGCAAGGTGCAAATCGCCTTCGGCGGCCAGGAAACCGAGTTTAAGCGCGAGCTGAGCACCCAGATTACGGAAGTGCTGCTCAACGACATGATGTACGGCGGCTCGCTCAAGGAAGTGCTGCAAAGCAGCTACCTGCTCCAGCTGCCCGACTGGTTTATCGGCGGGGCATCGGCCTACGCGGCAGAGGGCTGGAGCGTGGACATGGACGGCTACATGCGCGACATGAGCAAGCAGTACCCCACCGGCAACCGCACGGCCCCGTACTTTTTGCGCAACTCCACGCTGGCCGGCCAAAGCATCTGGAACTACGTGGCCGAGCGCTACGGCTACACCACCATCCAGAACATTCTGAACCTCACGCGCATCACCCGCGACGTGGAAGTGGGCATCAGTTCGTCGCTGAACGTGCCGTTCAAAGTGTTTTTGAAGGACTGGCTCGCTTATTACCGGGAGCTAAACGGCCAGCCCACCGCCTCACTGGTGGAGCCGGACAAGAAATTCCGCCAGGGCGGCCGCAACCGCCACGCCGATGTGTTCTCGCAGCCCGTGGTGAGCCCCAATGGCAAGCAAGTGGCCTACGCCCAGAACGAGCAGGGCCGCTACCGCGTGGTGGTGGTGGACCGCGACGGCAAGCACCGCCGCACCCTGAGCCGCGGCGGCCACAAAACCCCCGACCAGCAAGTGCAGACCCGCTTGCCAATCTTGGCCTGGCGCGGCAATTCCCAGGTAGCCGTGGCCGAGGAAAGCCGCGGCGAAATGGCCTTGCACCTGCGCGATGCCGACGGCCGGGGCTTTGTGCGCCGCGTGCGCGAGGCCATCCGGTTTTCGCGGCCCACTTCGCTGTTTGCGGCTTATGACCAAGTGCTGAGCATGAGCTATTCGCCCGATGGCAAAGCCTTGGCCTTTAGCGCCGTGCGCGATGGCAAGAACGACATTTACTTATTACGGGCTGGTAGCCGCCAAGTGGAGCAGCTCACCAACGACCTGTTTGATGACGTGCAGCCGGTGTTCCTGCCCAATGGCCAGAGCCTGGTGTTCAGCTCCAACCGCTACCTGGATTCGGCGGGCCAAGCGCGCCCGGCCACGTTCCAGAACGTGGTGAACAACTACGACCTGTTCACCTACCACCTCGATGGCCGGCCCACGCCAGTGGAAACGCTGGTGAGTACGATTTCGAACGAAACCCGGCCCCGCGCTATTTCCGACGACGAGATTCTGTACCTGGGCGAAGAAAGCGGCGTGCGGGCTCTGTACAGCTATTCGCTGAAAACCAAGCAGCGCACGCTGCTCACCAACTGGCTGCCCAACACCCAAGATTTCGACTATAACCCAGCCACTTCGGCGCTGGTGTTTGTGGCCCCGGCCCAGTCCCGCGATTTGCTCTACGTATACCCCACCTACCCGCTGCCCACCGCGCTCCCCCTCACTAAAACCGCCCGCCAGCAAACGCTGGAAAACCGGTCGGTAGCGCCCCGTGCCGCCGTGGCTCCCAAGCCTGCGCCAGCGCCCGTTGTGGCGGCCCCCGCCGAGTCGGCAACGTCGACACCCGCCACCCGCCGCGAGCGCCGTAAGGCCAACGCCGCCGTGAACACCAGCGACTACCAGTTTGAAGAAGATGAGC
>JBBQSQ010000098.1:0-16861 GCA_038213745.1 Cytophagales bacterium | reverse complement strand
CGGTCTGAATGGCCTGAGCCTTGGCGGTGGCCGTGTTCTCGAACATTTTTAGCGGGATGCGGGCGTAAGCCTGCGGGGCTTTCCAGCTGGCCAGTTGGCTCTTCACGGTTTTGTGCAGCGCGGCCTCCTCGAAGCTGCCCACCACGGCCAGCGTGGCGGCCTGGGCCCCGTAGAAATTCTTGTAGAAAGCCCGCACTTCCTCCACTTTGATGTTCTTGATAGCGGCAATCTCGTCGTCATACGTTAGCGTCTCGAACGGGTGGCCTTTGGGGTAGGGCTCGCTCAGGCGGGTGGCCAGGTTGAAGGCCAGCGCCTGCGGGTCCTGCTTCTGCGATTCGAGCTGGGCCAGGCGCTCCTGCTTCAGCTTCTCAAGCTCGGCGGCCGGGAAGGTGGGGTTGCGCAGGCAGTCGAGCACGATGGCCAGCACGGCGGGCAGGTTGGCCTTGTCGGTTTGCACGCTGGCCGTGGTGGCCTGGCCACCGCCGTAGAGGCGCACCTGGGCCTTGGCCTTGTCAAACGCGTCGTTGATTTGGGCGTAGGTGCGGGTTTTGGTGCCGCGCTGCAGCATCCCGGCCGTGAGGTCGGCCACGAGGGCCTTGCTGGTTAGGCTGGTTTCGTCGCCGTAGCGCAGGCGCAGGTTCATGTTCACGGAGTTGCCGCGGGTTTGCTTGGGCAGCAGGGCGTATTTTAGGCCGCCTTCTTGGCCGCGCTTGGTGCGCGCGTCGATGTTGGCGGGCGTGGCGGCGAAGGCTTCACCGGCCGCGATGGCGGCTTCGCCCTTGTAGCCGCGCACCAGGTCGGCCACCTCGGGCGTGGCCGGGATGGTGGCCCGGTCGGGCTTGGCGTCCGGAATAAAGCGGCCCACGGTGCGGTTGCTGGGCTTGAGGTAGGTGGTGGCCACGCGCTGCACGTCGGCGGGCGTCACGGCCCGCAGCCGGTCGCGGTAGAGGTAAACCAGGCGCCAGTCGCCGGTGGCGATGTACTCGCTCATGGCCAGGCCCACCTGGTCCGACTGCTGAAACATCAGCTCAATGTCCTTAAGGCGCGAGGCTTTGGCGCGGTTCACCTCCTCGGCCGTGGGGGCCTGCCGGGCCACGTTGTCGAAGGTCGTCATCATCACGGTGCGGGCCGAGTCGAGGGAGCGGCCCTGGCGCACCTCAGCGTAAAAAAAGGCAAAGCCGGCGTCGTGCAAGGTGGGCGTGAAGCCCCACTGGCTGGCGGCGCGCTTGCTCTCCACTAGCGCCTTATACATCCGGCCCGAGGGCTGGTTGGTGAGCACGTCCACCAACACATCCACGGCGGCGTAGTCGGGGTGCGAGCCGGACGGGACGTGGTAGGCAGCGGCCAGGCCCTGGGTGTCGCCGGTGCGGCGCAGGGTCACCTCACGCTCGCCATCCTGGGTGGGCTCGGTGGTGTAGGTAGGGGCCAGCACCCGCGTGGGCCGCGCAATGGGGCCGAAGTATTGGCTGATGAGGCCGAGGGTTTTGGCCTCGTCCATCTTGCCGGCCACCAGCAGCACGGCATTGTCGGGCTGGTAGTATTTCTGGTAAAAGGCCTTGAGGTTGTCAATCGGCACGCGCTCAATGTCTTCCTTCGAGCCGATGGTGGACTTGCCGTAGTTGTGCCAGAGGTAGGCCGTGCTCAGCACCCGCTCCATGAGCACGCGGCTGGGCCGGTTTTCGCCGCTCTCAAACTCGTTGCGCACCACGCTGAACTCGGAGGCCAAGTCTTCCTTTTTGATGAAGGAGTTCACCATGCGGTCCGCTTCCAAATCCAGCGCCCACTTCAAGTTCTCATCGGTAGCCGAAAACGTTTCGAAGTAGTTGGTGCGGTCGTACCAGGTGGTGCCGTTGGGCGAGGCCCCGTGCTCCGTCAGCTCCTGCGGTACGTTGGGGTGCTTGGTGCTGCCCTTGAACACCATATGCTCCAGCAGGTGGGCCATGCCTGACTCGCCGTAGCCCTCAAATCGCGAGCCCACCAGATAGGTGATGTTGACGGTGGTGGTGGGCTTGCTTTGGTCGGGAAAGAGCAGCACCCGCAGCCCGTTTTTGAGCTGGTATTCGGTGATGCCTTCCACGGAGGTAACGCGGCTGACGCCGGCCGGTAGGGCCGGGGTCGCCGACTGGGCCAGGGCCGGGCCAGCTAGTCCCAGCAGGGCCAATGCGGCAAAGTAGGTTCGGGAAAGAAACTTTTTTTGCATGAGAAAAGGAGATGAGTGAAAATGGGAGTCAGAATACTACACGAATTAAATAGACTAAAAGTATATAGCCTTGGTTGCAAGGCTACTCAACCTAAGTTAAGCGAGCGCTGGCGCGCGTCGCAGACGCGCGCCAGCGGCACATTGCGTAACAGTAATTGGGCATCAGCGCATAAAAAAAGCCGGCCCCGTGAGGAGGCCGGCTCGCTGCCGAAGGTTATTTTTCTGCGCTTATTGCTTCAGCGTGAGCGAGTAAGCCACCACCTGCTGCACCTCCGCCGCGGTAAGCTTCTTGCCAAAAGCCGGCATCTTACCTAAGCCGTTGGTGACGAGGTAGCTGCGCCCAAACTCGTTGAGGTTGCTCTTGGTCAGGTCGTGGGCCCCGTTGAGGCCTTTTTTGCCGTTGGCCCCGTGGCACCGCACGCAGTTTTTCTGGAAAATGGCTTGGCCGGGCAGCACGGGCGGCGCGGCCGAAACGAGTTGCGGCAGCAGTGCCAAAAGAAACAGGAAGGCCGAAAGTTGAAGATTCATGACTGGTACAACACGCAAAGCGGCCATAAAGTACCGGCGAAATAGTGGATTAGTGGGTTAGTGGACTGGTGGGGTGTTCGAGGATGCACGATTGCAAGGAGCATAACCCCGACCTTTGCGTATGGAAAGGCCCGATTCGGCTAATCCATCAACCCACCAACCCACCAACCCACCAACCCACCAACCCACCAACCCACCATTTTGCGCGTCGCCATCGTCATCAATACCAGCTGGAATATTTGGAATTTCCGCGCCAGCCTCGTGCGGGCCTTGCAGGCCGCCGGCCACGAAGTGCTGGCTATTGCCCCGCCCGACGACTACTCGGCACGCCTCGAAACCGAGCTGGGCTGCCGCTTCGTGCCCATTCTGATGGAGAATAAGGGCACCAACCCCGCGAAAGATGCCGCCCTCACGCGCCGCTTCTACCAGATTTACCGGCGCGAAAAGCCCGATGTGGTGCTGCACTACACCATCAAGCCCAACATCTACGGCAGCATTGCGGCCAAGCTGGCGGGCATTCCCAGCATCAACAACGTGAGCGGCTTGGGCACGGTGTTCATCATCAAAAACTTCGTGAGCAAGGTGGCGCTCGGGCTCTACCGTTTCGCTTTCCGCTTCCCCGCCAAGGTGTTTTTTCAGAACGGCGACGACCGGCAGCTGTTCCTCGACAATGGCCTGGTGCGCAAGGAGATTACCGGCCTGCTGCCCGGTTCCGGCGTCGACACCGCCCGGTTTCGGCCCGCTGCGGAGTTCACGCGCCAAACCCCGTTCGTGTTCCTGATGGTGGCACGGGTACTCTACGAAAAGGGCGTGGAGGAGTACTTTGAAGCGGCCAAAATCGTCCGGCAGGCAGTGCCGGGCACGCGCATCCAGCTGCTCGGCGGCCTCGACGAGGCCGGCGGCGTGGGCGTGCCCCGCGCCACGTTCGAAGAGTGGCTGCTGAGCGGCGACATTGAGTACCTGGGCCGTTCCGACGACGTGGCCGCCCACCTGCACCGCGCCGATTGCGTGGTGCTGCCCAGCTACCGCGAAGGCACGCCCAAAACCCTGCTTGAGGCCGCCGCCGTGGGCAAGCCCCTGGTAACCACCAACGTGCCCGGCTGCCGCGAAACCGTGGTGGACGGCCGCAACGGCTTCCTCTGCCAGGTGCGCAGCGGCGAAGACCTGGCCGCCAAAATGCTGCAAGTGCTGCGCCTCTCCGATGCCGACCTGCGGGGCATGGGCCAGAACAGCCGCTACCTGGCCGAAACCAAGTTCGACGAACAGCTGGTGCTGGACCAGTACCTGCAAGCCGTGGCAGCCCTGGAATAAATGCCGTAAACCATAAGGCCGCGGGCCGTGCCCCGCCGTATTTTTGTGCCCGATGCAAGTAAAACAACACAACCTGGCCGGTTTGGTCGAATTCATCCCCCGCCTGTTTGGTGACCCGCGCGGCGTTTTCTACGAAACCTTCAGCGCCCGCCTGATGCAGGAAGCCGGCGTGCCCGCCGACCTCGACTGGGTGCAGGACAATCAAAGCAAGTCGCAGCCGGGCGTGTTGCGGGGCCTGCATTTCCAGGGCCCGCCGCACGCGCAGGCCAAGCTGGTGCGCGTGGCTCAGGGCCGCGTGCTCGACGTGGTGGTGGACATCCGCCGCGCTTCGCCCACCTTCGGCCAGCACGCCACCGTGGAGCTTAGCGCCGCGCTGGGCAACGTCCTGTTTGTGCCCATCGGCTTCGCGCACGGCTTCGTGGCGCTGGAAGAAGACACGCTCTTCCTCTACAAATGCTCGAACTACTACGCCCCGTCCTCCGAAGGCGGCCTGCTGTGGAACGACCCGGCCCTCGGCATCGACTGGAACATCGAGCACCCCTTGGTGTCGCCCAAAGACGCTGTCCTGCCCACACTGGCGGAATTGAATAGCCCGTTTTAATGGTGGAATGATGGATTGGTGAGGTGGTGGGTTTGACGTTCGGCTTGCACCAGTTGCGCATTATACGCCATCAGAACGTCAGACCCGCCATTCCGCCATACCACAATTCCACCACTATAGCAGCTCCACTAGTGTTTCCAGGGCCATGCCGCGGCTGCCTTTCACTAGGACTTGGTGGTTGCGCACGGGGTGTTGGCGCAGCCACTCAGCGGCCTCCGCTTTGGTAGTGAAGTGCTGAATGTGCTGAGCCGCTTGGGCCGCGCCGGCCATTTCGGGGCCGATGAGCAGGACTTGTGCCAGGGGGAGTTCGGCGATGAGTTGGCCCAGGTAGCGATGTTCGGCGGCGCTCTCGTCGCCCAGCTCAAACATGTCGCCCAGCACCACCAGCTTGCGCTGGCCGCCCGCCGTGGGCCGCGCCGCAAAGCTGCGCAGGGCCGCCGCCATCGACGACGGATTAGCGTTGTAGGCATCCAGCACCAGGTCATTGCCAGCGGCCGTGCGCAGCAGTTGCGAACGGTTGTTCTGGGGGTTGTAGCTGGCCAGGGCGGCGGCTATTTTGGCGGTGGGAATTTCGAAATACTGGCCCACGGCGGCGGCGGCGGCCAGGTTGGGAAAGTTGTAGTCGCCGGTGAGCTGGGCGGCTACTTCGGTGCCATCGGCCAGGCGCAGGGCCAAGGCGGGGTCGGCGGCGAGGAGCGTGGCCGGGTAGCTGTCCATCAGGCGCGGGTAGCTGCGGGTGATGGGCACCTGCGCGGCCAGCGAGGGCAGGCGTGGGTCCAGCGTGTTCACGAAGGCCATGCCGCCGGTGCGGGTGAGGTAGTCAAACAGTTCGCCCTTGCCCAGGGCCACGCCTTCGGCCCCGCCGAAGCCTTCGAGGTGGGCCTTGCCGATGTTGGTGATGAGGCCGTGGGTGGGCTCGGCGTACTGGCAATAGCTGGCGATTTCGCCCCGGTGGTTGGCCCCCATCTCAATCACGGCAAAATCGTGCTCGCCGGCCCGCAGGCGCAGCAGCGTGAGCGGCACGCCAATGTGGTTATTGAGGTTGCCAATGGTGGCCAGCACGTGAAATTGCTGGGCCAATACGGCCGTAAGCAGCTCTTTGGTGGTGGTTTTGCCGTTGGAGCCCGTGATGGCCAGCACCGGAATGCGGAACTGCCGGCGGTGGTGCCGGGCCAGCGCCTGCAGGGCCGCGAGGGGGTCGGAAACGTAGGTGTAGCGGATGGGGTCGGTGGTGGCCAGCAGAATGTCGTCGACCACGGCGTGGCGGGCCCCGGCGGCCAGGGCCTGGGGCGCAAACGCCGCCCCCCGGAAGCTGGGGCCGTTGAGGGCGAAGAACAGCGTGCCCGGCTGGGGCTGGCGCGAATCGGTGCTGACGAGGCCGCCGGCAGCTAAGTAGTGGGAATAGAGCAACGGGGGCATGAACTGAAATTACGTAACCGGTGTAATTTACTGCAAAGGTGGGCGTGATTTTTGTACCGCGCGTCAATTCCTTTTCGTCCTTTTTTCGCATACGGCTTATGCTTCGTTGTTACGCGGTTTTGCTGGCCCTGCTGGCTTTTGCTCTCCCTACGCGGGCCCAGTCGGGGGCCGGGTTTGGGTTTGAGTACCGGCCGCTGGCCCAAGTGGTGCAGGGCCCCGATACCCTCCGCAACGCCTGGGCCGGCGGGCTCAACACCCCGCAGTTCAGCAGTATCGACCTCAACAACGACGGCCAGCCGGACCTGTTCGCCTTCGACCACGAAACCAGCCGCTGCTACACCTTCCTGAGCGTGGCCGCGCCGGCCGCCGCCGCCGGCCGCCGCTGGCAGTATGCCCCGGAATACGAAAGCCTGTTTCCGGCCGACCTGCGCAGCTGGGCCCTGCTACGCGACTACGACTGCGACGGCCGCGCCGACCTGTTTAGCTACATTAACGGCGGCGAAATCCGGGTGTTTCGCAACGTGCTCGTCAATGGCCGGACCAGCTTCCAGCTGACCACCAACCAGATTCGGTTTTCCGGCAGCTTCGCCGGCACGGCCAACCTCACCATTGGCGGTTACAACCTGCCGGCCATTCAGGACGTGAACGGCGACGGCAAGCTCGACATCATGACCTATGATTTCATCAGCGCGTCCTACATCGAGCAGTACCTCAACACCAGCCCGGGCACCTGCGGCAGCGCCCTCACCTTCGCGCTGAATACCGATAACTGGGGCGGCATCCAGGCGTGCGAGGGCTGCGCCGAATACCTGTTCAACGGCCAGCAATGCTTCACGGCCGGCAAAACGAACCACACCGGTGGCCACAGCCTGCTGCTGCTGGACCTGGATGGCGACGGCGACCAGGACCTACTCGACGGCCGCGATAACTGCCCCGAGCTCACGCGCCTGCTCAACCTGGGCACCACCACGGTCCCGATGCTCACGCCGGCCGGCATCAGCGCCAGCTTTCCGTCGGCGGCGGCCCCGGTGCGGGTGCCGGTGTTTCCGGCCGGCTATTCCTTCGATGCCAACTTCGATGGTCGCCCCGACCTGGTGGTGGCCCCCAACATGGTCAGCAACCTGGCCGACCAGGTGAGCATGAGCCGCCAGGTGCAGCTCTTCACCAATTCGGCCAGCAGCGGCGCGCCCGTCTTCACTCCGCAGGCCAATGGCTTCCTGCAAAACGACATGCTGGACGTGAGCGAAGGGGCCGCGCCCACCTTCGGCGACATCGACGGCGATGGCCTGCCCGACCTGCTCATCGGCAACCACGCCGACCGCGTGAACAACGTGTACCGGGCCGCGCTGGCCTATTACCGCAACGCGGGCACCCGCGCCCGGCCCGTGTTTCAGCTCGTCACCAGCGACTACCTGGGGCTGGCTGCCCGCACTTTGCAGGGCCTCAAGCCGGTGCTGGTTGACCTGAACCGCGACGGTGCGCTGGACCTGGCCTACAGCGCCTGGGACCGGGGAACCAACGCGCTCTACTACATTCTGAATACCGCCCCGGCGGGCCAGCCGGCGGCGTTTAACGCGGCCAATGCCGGGCGCTTCAAGCCCCAGGGCGCGGCCACTACCACGCTGCCCGCCACCTTCCCGGCCACGGCGGGCGTGCTGCCCGCCACCCGCGAGGACATGCCCTGCTTCACCGATGTGGACAACGACGGTTTTGTGGACCTGCTCATCGGCACCAACGAAGTGCGCGAACCGGGCATGGCCCTGCGCTACTTCCGCAACCGCGGCCGCGGCCCGCTAGACAGCGCGTTTGTGCTGGTTGACAACGATTTTGGTCATATCCGGGATGCCACCGGCCAGCGTCCTTACAACCTGAGCCCCGCGGTGGCCGATTTCGACGGCGATGGACGGCCCGACCTGCTCACGGCCGATGCTTCGGGCTACCTACGCCTCTTTTCCAACTACCGCGCCCAGGGTAGCCTCTTTTCCGAGCGCACCGACTTGCTCTACAACACCCTCAGCGGCCAGTACGAAACCACCCGGTTGGGGCTGGATATTTTTGCGCATTACGGCCTGGCCGCGCCCGACCTGAACGGCGACGGCGCCCCCGAATTGTTTGTGGGGACGCAGGCCGGCGGCGTGCTCAGCTACGGCACCCGCAACCGGGGCACGGCCACGGCTACGTCGGCCGCCGAGGCCAAGGCCTTGGTTCTGAGCATTTATCCGAACCCCGCCACGGCCACGGCCACCGTTGAAACGGCCACGGCCACCCGCCTCACCGTGCTCGACCTCACCGGCCGCGTGGTGCGCGCGGAGGCTACTCTTCAGCGCCGCCACCTCCTCAACCTAACGGGCCTGGCCGCCGGCGTGTACCTGGTGCGGGCCACCGCCGCCGATGGGTCGGCGGCCGTGCAGCGGCTGTCGGTGCAGTAGGGCAAGCGTGTCATTGCGAGGCCGCAGGCCGTGGCAATCCGTCCTGTTCTCAGCGACCAAACCCAATAATGTGACAAGCCCCGATACTGCTCTTCTATGAGCAGCGTTGGGGCTTGTCGCTTTAGCAAAGTACTGGTTTTGACAGGACGGATTGCCGCGCTGCGCTCGCAATGACTGACGCTAACCGCGTAGCTCGAAAGCGTCGCCGTCGTTCAGTGCGGCGAATTTGCTGCGGAAATCGTCCAGCTCGGCCCGGCTTAAGGTGTGTGTGAAGATGCCCGTCTGGCTTTCGGCTTCGACCAGGTAATTGCCTTTTGCGTCCAACAAAGCAGAATCGCCGGAATATTCGTGGCCGAGGCCGTCGGTGCCCACGCGGTTCACGCCCAGGGCGCAGGCCACGTTCTCGATGGCGCGGGCGCGGAGCAAGGTCGTCCAGGCGGTGCGGCGTACGGCGGGCCAGTTGGCCACGTAGAGGAGGAGGTCGTAGGGCGCGCCGGGCTGGTTGCGGCTCCACACGGGGAAGCGCAGGTCGTAGCAGACCAGCGGGCAGATGCGCCAGCCGCGCCACTCCGCTACCAGGCGGGCCGTGCCGGGCGTGTAGGTGTGCTGCTCGCCGGCCAGCGTGAAAAGGTGTCGCTTGTCGTAGTAGCGCAAGTTTCCATCGGGCCGCACCCAAAACAGGCGATTGTAGTAATGACCGTTTTCCGCGATGATGACGCTGCCCGTGACCACGGCATCGTGCACGGCGGCTTGCTCGCGCAGCCACGCTACAGTAGGGCCAGCCATCGTTTCGGCCTGGGAAGCGGCCTCCATGCTGAAGCCGGTGGTGAACATCTCGGGCAGCACAATGAGGTCGGTGGGCTGCGCCAACTGGCTTAGCTGCTGACCGATGGCGGCGCGGTTGGCCGCGGCATCGTGCCAGTGCAGGGCCGTCTGAACGAAAGAAACGGTAAGGTCGGACATTGAGTGGTTAGGAAGGTTCTTGGCAAAAGAACGTCATGCCGAGCGCAGCCGAGGCATCTCGCGGGCAACACTATTCCGTTTGTTGAAAGACGAGAGCGAGATGCCTCGGCTGCGCGCGGCATGACGTTCTATTTCCTTACCGCAGCCTGGCCGCCGCGGCTTCCAGCGTGTCATCCTCTTTGGCGAAGCAAAACCGAATCAGGCCATCGTCAAAGCCATCGTGGTAAAAGGCGGATACCGGCACCACGGCCACGCCTTTCTCGCGGGCCAGGTAGTGGGCAAAGGCCACGTCGGAGGCCGGCGAAAAGGCGTCGTAGCGGGCGAGCTGGAAGTAGCCGCCGGGCACGGGCAGCAGTTCCCAGCCCGCGCCCGCGAGCAGGGCCCGGAACCGGTCGCGTTTCGCTTGGTAAAACGGCGCGAGGCCGCGGGCGTGACTGTCCGTCGCATCCGCTTCCAGGGCATCGGCCAGGGCGTGCTGAGTGGGCGTGCTCACGGCAAAGGTGACGAATTGGTGCACGCGCCGCAGCTCGGTGGTGAGGGCCGGCGGGGCAATGCAGTAGCCCACTTTCCAGCCGGTGGCGTGGTAGGTTTTGCCGAAGGACGAGAGCACGAAGCTGCGCTCGCGCAGTTCCGGGTGTTGGCGGGCGCTCAAGCGCGGCGCGCCGTCGAACACGAGGTGCTCGTACACTTCATCGCTGAGCACGAGGGCATCGGTGCCGGCCAGCAGGCGGGCCAGCTCGTGCCAGTCCTCGGCCGTGAACACGGCGCCGCTGGGGTTGTGGGGCGTGTTTATCATCACCAGGCGGGTGCGGGGCGACACCACGCGGCGCACGGCGTCCCAGTCGGGCCGGAAGTGGGGCGCGGGCAGGCGCACGTAGCGCGGCACCCCGCCCTGCAGCCGAATGGCCGGGCCGTACAAGTCATAGGCCGGCTCAAACAGCAGCACTTCATCGCCGGGCCGCACCACGGCAGCCAGCACCGAATACAAGGCTTCGGTAGCGCCTGCCGTGATGGTGATTTCGGTAGTGGCGTCGGGGGCGGGGGCCTCGGGCTGGAGGCGGGCCACCTGGGCGGCAATGGCTTCGCGCAGCCGCGGCAGGCCCGGCATGGGCGCGTATTGGTGGTGGCCGGGCGTGAGCGCGTGGCGGGCCAGGGCCTCCAGCAGCTCCCGCGGCGGGTCGTAGTCCGGAAAGCCCTGGGCGAGGTTGATGGCCCCGGTTTCCTGCGCCAGCAGGGTCATTTGGGTGAAGATGCTGACGCCGACGTCGGGGAGTTTGGACAGGAGCACGGGGCGGGAGGGGGGAGTTATGGTTTCAAAAGGACGTCATGCAGAACGCGATGAAGCGTCTTGCCCACAATACTAATCCTCACTTTCTTGATTTAGTTATTGCGGGCAAGATGCTTCGCTACGCTCGGCATGACGGGCAGTCAAGCGCACTTCTCACAAATAAATATGAAACGTGCTGCCCTCGCCCACGGTGCTGCTGACTTCCAGCCGGCCGCCGTGGTTTTGCACGATGCGGTTGACCAGGTACAGGCCCATGCCGGTGCCCTCCACGTGCGAGTGAAAGCGGCGGAAGAGCTGGAAAAGCTGCGGGCCAAACCGCTCCATGTCGATGCCCAGGCCGTTGTCCTGCACGGTGATGATGGGGTGGCCCGTCACGGCATCGGGGGTGGAGCTGAGGCGGATGCGGGGCGGCCGGCCGGGCGCGGCGTACTTAAGGGCGTTGCTGACGAGGTTGAAAAAGACGCTTTGGAGGTTGGGCCGCACGAAGGAAATGGCCGGGCAGGTGGCAAAATCCAGCTCGAACGTGGCCCCCAACGGCTTGATTTGGTCCTGCAAACTGCCCAGCACTTCGGCCACCAGCGGGGCCAGCAGCACGTTTTCGGCGGGCATTTCCTGGTTTTGGCGCTGCACCTGCACAATGGCGCTGAGGTCGTCAATCGTGCTAAAAATCCGGGCTAGGGCGCGCTCGAAATAGTCGATGAGCTTCACGGCGTCGGGGTCGTGGAAGTAGGCCGTGCGGGTGAGCTCCTCGAAAATGCCGGCCATGTTGGTGATGGGCTGCTTGAGGTCGTGCGAGGCCGTGTACACAAAGTTGTCGAGGTCGTCGTTGGTGCGCTGCAAGCGGGCGTTCTGGGCTTCGAGCTGCTGCTGCACTTGCTTAAACTCGTGCACGTCGGTGTTGGCCCCCACCCAGAGCGTGATGGCCCCGCCCGGGTCGCGCATGGCCTCGCCCCGGGCCAGAAACCAACGGTACTCGCCCTGCTGGTTGCGCCAGCGGTGCTCGTTCTCGAAGGGCTCGCCCGTGGCCAGGCTGTGCTGCCAGCGCTGCACGGTGCCGGCATAATCGTCGGGGTGAATGAACTGCTCCCAGCCCCAGCCCTGGAGCTCGGCGAAGGTGGTGCCCATGAAATCGTACCAGCGCTGGTTGTAGTAGTTCACGCTGCCGTCGGGGTGGGCCGTCCAGGCCATCTGGGGCAGGGTTTCGAGCAGCTGCTGGAAGCGGGCCTGACTGCTTAGCAAGTCCTCCTGTAGCACGCGCTGCGGGGGCACGTCGGTGTTGGTGCCGTACCACTTGATGACCTGGCCGCCGGGCGCGCGCCGGGCCTGCGCCTGGCCCAGAAACCAGCGGTACTGCCCATCGTAGCGGCGCAGGCGGAACTCGGCCTCGTAGTAGCGCTGCGTGGCCAGGGCCTGT
Organism: Cytophagales bacterium; assembly: GCA_038213745.1. GTDB lineage: Bacteria > Bacteroidota > Bacteroidia > Cytophagales > Hymenobacteraceae > Hymenobacter. Next base: position 4,708 of record JBBQSQ010000098.1, on the reverse strand, counting down.
GTCCAGCGCGCCTGCATGGTGGCCCGGTCGTCGGGGTGCACAAAGCTGAGCCAGTGGGCGGCCCCGTTCTGGTCCATGGCCTCGCCCACGTAGGCGGCCGTGCGGTGGTTGTAGAAATCCACCGTGCCGTCGGGCCGGGCCGTCCACACCTGCTGCGGAATGCTCTCGGCTTGAATGCGCAGCTCCTCCTCGCTCTCGCCCAGCTTTTCCTGGAGCTGGCGCAGTTCGGTCACGTCGGTATTGGTGCCGAACCAGCGCACAACTTCGCCCGTTTCGGCATTGCGGATGGGCCGGGCCCGGCTCAGGAACCAACGGTATTCGCCATCGTGCCGGCGCAGGGAAAAGGTGTCTTCCCAGGGCTCACCGGCACGAATGCTGGCCAGGTACCGCTCGTTGACGCCGGCCACCCGCGCGGGGTCGTGCACCTGCATCCAGCCCCAGCCCTGCATCTCGGCCAGGCTCGCGCCCGTGTAGTCGTACCACTGCTGGTTGTACCAGAAAATGTGGCCCGTGGCATCGGCCATCCAGGCCAGCTGGGCAATGTTGTTGGCCAGGGCGGCAAAGTCGGCCCGGCTGCGGGCCAGCTCCTCGGTGCGCTCGTGCAGCTCGTGCACGTCGAGCAGGTAGCCGTGGCGGCGCACCAGCCGGCCCTTGGCGTCCAGCTCGGGCACGGCCTCGGTCATGAACCAACGGTACTGGCCATCGTGGCGGCGCAGGCGCAGCTCGACCCTGCCCACCCGGGCCGTGGCAATGCTCTCCTGAATAAGACGGGTGGACTCGGGGTAGTCGTCGGGGTGCACCGCGTCCGGCCACACGGCGTCTACCTCGGCCCACGGCCCCCCTTCTGCCTGGCCGGTGTAGGCATACCACTGGGGGCTGATGTAGGTGGTGCGGCCCGTGCCATCGGTGATAAAGGTGACGATGGGCAGCACGGCGGCCAGGTGGCGCAGGCGGTCGTCGGCGGCCCACACCTCGGCCCGCAAGGCATCGGCTTCGTGGCGGGCCAGCACCTGCTCGGTCACGTCGAGGCTGTAGGCGAGCACGCCGGAGGCGGTGCCGTTGCCGTCGGCCAGCGGCAGGTAGCCGAAGTTGTGGTAGTGCTCGCGCAGGGTGCCGGTAGCGGCATCGGCCAGCGCGGTCCGTTCTTCGTGGCCCAGCAGGGGCTGGCCGGTGGCCATCACCTGGCGCAGGCGCTGCGGGTAGCCCTGGGCCATGATTTCGGGCAGGCTCTCGGCCACGGTTCGGCCTATTTCGGCCCGCGGCCCCATGGCTTGCCGGGCCTGGGCCGAGAGAAAGGTGAACGTGAGGTCTGGCCCTTCCATCGTGCTGATGGTGAGCGGCAACTGGTCGAGAATGCGCTGCATGAGGCGCTGCTGGGCATCAATCTGCGACTGGGTGTGGTGCCGGGCATCCACGTCGGTGCACAGCCCAAACCAGCGCTGCACCTGGCCATCGGCCCCGCGCTGGGCCACCACGTGCGAAAAAAACCAGCGGTATTCGCCCTGCACGCCCCGCATTCGGAACTCCAGCTCGAAGGCCTGCTCCGAAGCCAGCGCCTCGGCCCAGCTGGCGTACATGCCCGCCAGGTCGTCGGGGTGAATAATGCGCTCCCACAGCGCTTGCTTAGCCGCCGGGGTCATGCGCAGCACGTCGTGCCCGGTGTAGTCGATGAAGCGCTGGTTGGTGTAGTTGGCCTCCCCCTGGGCGTTGGCCGACCAAATGAGCTGGGGCAGGCTTTCGGCCAGAAAGCGAAATTGTTCCAACTCGTGCTCCGCCTGCACGGCGGCCTGCTGCGCCAACAATTGGGTGCTCACATCGAGCAGGCGCACCACCACGTAGCGCGGCTGCGCCTGCGGCACCGGCTGCAACGTGGCCTGCCAATAGTGACCGGCCGCCGCGGTGGCGGGCAGCAAGGCGGGCGTTAGCTCCTGCGGCGCGCCGGCCAGGGCGATGGCCAGGCCCGTTTCCCAGGCGGCGGCATCGGCCAACACCAGCCCGGCGGTTTTGGCGGCGGCCAGCAGGCCGGCCAGGGGCTGGCCGGGCAGGGTGGCGGCCGCCCCGGCCGGCAGCAGCTGGGCCAGGGCGTCGTTCAGGCCCAGCACGGTGCCATCGGGGGCCAGCACGCCGTGCGGGGCGGGCAGCAAAGCAAACAGCAACTCAAAATCCAGAGCGGGTAGCGCAGACAGCGGCATAAACAGGCAAGGCTTGCAACGAGCAGCACCAGCAAGCGGGCTGCTTCCTTATTCAAAGATAAGCCCCCGCCGGGGCGTGTTCAAAAAGGCCAACAAAACGCCCCGGCCGGGGTGGGCCAGGGCGTTTCGGCCAGCGGTTGGCGCGGGTGCGCCGGGGAGGCTACAACGGGCTTTTTAAGTCCTTGGGGAAGAGCTGCTGCACGTGCTCCACCTTATGGGCCGAGACGTGGGCGATGTAGGGATTTTCGGGGTGCAGGCGGTAGTAGCCCTGGTGGTAGTCCTCGGCGGGCCAGAATTTTTGGAGCGGCACCACCTGGGTCACGATTTTGCTGTCGTACTCCTTGGAGGCGTTGACTTTGGCAATGGTGGCCTCCAGCATTTTCTTCTCCTCCGGCGTGCGGTAGAACGCGGCCGAGCGGTATTCGGGGCCGGCATCGGGGCCCTGGCGGTTGAGCTGGGTGGGGTCGTGCGAGGCGGTGAAGAAGATGTCGGCCAGCTTCTGGTAGCTGATGACTTTGGGGTCGTAATAAATCTGCACCGCTTCGGTGTGGCCGGTGGTTTTGTCGGCCACTTCCTCGTAGGTCGGGTTGGCTTTGGTGCCGCCGGAATAGCCGCTCACCACCTGCTTCACGCCCTTAATCTGCTCGAAGGCCTCTTCCTGCGCCCAGAAGCAGCCGCCCGCAAACGTGGCCATGGCCAGGCCCGTGAGATTGGCCGGCGCAAAGCCGGCCGTGGACCGCGTGGGCGGGTTCTGGGCCTGGGCCTCGGCAGGCTGCTGCGAGCCGCAGGCAAAGGTGCCGGCCAGCAGGCCGAGCACCGCGAAGGATTTCAATGGTTTTTTCATGGAAAAAATAAGACAGAAATAGTGCCGAAACCGGCTGGTTTGCCCCGGTAGACGGGCGTGGGTCGCAAGCCTTACACGCGGGGAGAAGCTTCGAAAGGCTATACGAAATCCGGCCCTGGTCGGGCTTGTGGCCCTTCTCCAAATAAAGCCGGCTGGCCCGCCAAAAGTTGCGCACCACCAAAGGCCGCAGCCACCGGATGGCCAGCGGCGGGCCCACGCGCATGGGCAGCCGGCTACGTAGTTATGGCGCAACTGTCCGGCCAAGGGGCGGGCATTTTTGTTGGATTAAGTGGTCAGGGACGACGCCCGTTGAGATTCTAAAGTGATTTTACAGTTGTTTGACATCCTTTACTACGTATTAACCGTAGCAAGCGGCACTGCTTTCTTTATTTCGCTATGGTTTTACAAATTTTGCTCGACGAACCTCATATCATTATTGCCTACGACCACCTGAATGAATGGCTCTACGCCGACTGGCGCGGCGACCAAAACCTAACCACCGTGCAGCACGGAGCCCTGGAAATGCTGCGCCTGATGCAGCAGCAACGCTGCCACAAGGTGCTGAACGACAACACGAACGTAACCAGCATGTGGAGCGAAGCCGCCGAGTGGGGCGGCAAGGTATGGTTTCCGGCTATAACGGCGGCGGGCCTGCAGTACTTTGCCTGGGTGTACTCGCCCAACCTCTACAGCCGCCTCTCTACCGACCTGACGCTGCAGTTCACGGTCGGCAACCCGGTTGTTGCCACCTTCGACGACATTGATACGGCCAAAGCCTGGCTGGCGCAGATGTAGAGCCCCGGCTCGTTAAGCTGAACCTATTTGCTGTATTTTTGTCTGAAAGCCCAGGTGCGCTACCAATGGCCGCGCCCGCTTTCCGCTTCTTATGGCCTCAGCTCCTACTGCCTTCACCGTTGCTACGGCCCCCGAGCCGCACCGCGTGCGCACCCGCCAAATCATCAAGGCCCACCCCGAGGTGAAGGCGCTGATGACGCGCAACCCCACTACTTTCCTCATCGGCGCGGGCTGCGTGGCGGCCCAGGTGGCGCTAGCCTACCTGCTGCGCGACCAGGCCTGGTACTGGACCATTCCGGTGGCGTATCTGGTGGGTGCGTTCTTCTCGCACACGCTGTTCGTGGTGATTCACGAAGCCGCCCACAACCTGGTGTTTAAGAAGCTCTGGCAGAACGTGGCCACCGGCATTCTGGCCAATTTCCCCTCGATTTTCCCCACGGCTATCAGCTTCAAGAATTTCCACATCAAGCACCACGTCTTTCAGGGCGTGCACGAGCTCGACGCCGACTTGCCCGACTGGTACGAGGCCAAACTGATTAATAACTACAGCATTGGCAAAGCCATCTGGCTGTTTTTCTTCCCGGTGTTTCAGCTGATTCGCACCATCCGCTGCCGCGAAATTGCGACCATCGACAAGTACGTTTTTGCCAATATTGCCGCCCAAATCGCCTTCGATGTGGCCATCGTGTACTTCTTCGGCTGGACGGCCCTGCTCTACCTTTTCCTCAGCTTCTGGTTTTCGGTGGGCCTGCACCCGCTGGGCGCACGCTGGATTCAGGAGCACTACCTCACCCTGAGCGACACCCAGGAAACCTACTCCTACTACGGCCGCCTCAACGGCATCAACCTCAACGTGGGCTTCCACAACGAGCACCAC
>JBBQSQ010000097.1:0-16908 GCA_038213745.1 Cytophagales bacterium | reverse complement strand
GACTGGCCCAGCTACGTCTACGGCGTGCTGGGGCTGGTGCTGGCCGCCATTTCCTTCCAGATGGCCCCGGCCGCGGCTTCGGCCCCGAGCCGAAGCCGCCGCGCCTCCCAGCGGCACCGGCCCACCATTGGGGAGTCGGTGCTGGCCGGCCAGGGCCTGGCCTGATGCTTTTTTTTGCTTTTGTATCCCTTAGGCTTTTGCCATGAAAATCCTTTGGCTCGCTGATTATTCGCTGGCGAACAGCCCCACGCCCCGGGCCGTGCCCTGGGTTATGTCCCTGGCCGAGCTGGTGGCCGCCAACCCGGGCACGGAGCTCACCGTGCTCAACTACTCCGACAGCGTGCCCACGCCCGTGCACGAGTTCGACCTCGACGGCGTCCATTTCATCTTTTTGCGCACCCCCACGCAGGGCCGGCGCTCCGACATGCTCTCGCTCTACCAGTGGCGCATCGGCATCCTGGCCAAGTACCTGCGCCAGCACCACCACGCGTACGACCTGATTCACGTGCACGGCTCGGAGCTGCAGTACCAAGTGGCCACTTCGGGCCTGGAGATTCCGCAGCTGCTCTCGGTGCAGGGCCTGGTGTCGGAAATTGTGAAGCTGGTGCCCAACTTCTTTTCCAAGCTGAACCTGATGTGGACGCTGGCCAGCTACTACGAGCGCAAGTACCTGCCCAACATTGAGCATTTCTCGTGCCGCACGCACTGGGACAAGGCCCACATTGCCCGCCTCAGCCCGCAGGCCACCATTCACCACAACTGGGAGCCGCTGCGCACCGAATTCTTTGCCGCGCCGGCCGCCGCCGTGCCCACCGGACGGCCGCAGGTACTCTTTCTGGGCGGGCAACAGGTGCTCAAGGGCTTTCACGAAACCCTGGCCGCTTTCGACCTGGCCCGGCAGCGCCAGCCCGACCTCAAGCTCGTGATTGGCGGGCACGTGCAGCCCGGCGAAGTGCAGCGGGCCGTGGCGCGGGCGGGCCTGCGCCACGTCCGGCCCCAGGACGTGGAGTGCCGGGGCTTCCTCTCGGCCGAAGCCCTGGCCCAGCTCTGCCACGAGTCGCTGTGCCTGGTGCACCCGTCCTACATCGACAACAGCCCCAATACCGTGTGCGAGGCCCAGGTGGCCGGCTTGCCCGTGGTGGCCTCCAACGTGGGCGGCGTCAGCTCGCTCATCGAGCACGGCCGCACCGGCCTGCTCTCCGACCTCTGCCCCCAGCACCTGGCCGATAGCCTGCTGCTGCTGCACGACGACCCCGCCCTGCGGCAGCGCCTGGCCCACCAGGCCCAGGCCGTGGCCCGCGAGCGGCACAACCCTGCCGCCGTGCTCCAAAAAACCCTCGACATCTACCACGCCGTTTTGTGTGGGAAAAACGAACCAACGTGCGTTGCTTATTGACCAAAATAGTTACTACCACTCATGCCTCCTTCCCTTGTTCTCGACCCGGTCGTTGCACCAGCGAGTGTTTTTGCTCCGCTCAGCCCGCCTGTTGTGGTGCCTGCCCTGGCCACGCCAGCCGTGCTGCTGCTGCTCTTCAACCGCCCCGATACCACCCGGGCCGTATTTGCGACCATTCGGCAGGCCCAGCCCGCCCGCCTGTACGTGGCCGCCGACGGCCCGCGCCCCGACCGCCCGGCCGATATTGCGGCCTGCGCCGCCGCCCGCGCCGAAGTGGCCGGCATCGACTGGCCCTGCCAGGTGCACACCCTGCTTCAGGACCGCAACCTGAACTGCGGCGTGGGGCCCGTCACGGCCATCAACTGGTTTTTTAGCCAGGAAGAGGAGGGCATTATTCTGGAAGATGACTGCGTGCCCGCGCCCGATTTTTTCCGGTTTTGCGCCGAGCTGCTGGCCCGCTACCGCTACGATGCCCGCGTGCTGCACATTGGCGGCTACAACTCCGAGGCAGCCGCGCGCCACGCGCCCGCGCCGGGGGCCGACTCCTATTATTTCTCCACCCACGTCAGCTCCTGGGGCTGGGCCACCTGGCGGCGGGCCTGGCAGCACTACCGCTTCGACATGACGGGCTTCGAGGCCCTGTGCGCCCAGGGCAAGCTGCGCAAATACTACGGCAGCCGGGCCGAAGCCTACTTCTGGCGGCGGCGGTTCGAGCAGGTGCGCCAGGCCCCTTCCCCGCCCGATGTGTGGGATTTTCAGTGGCACTTTACGGTGGCGGCGCACGCGGGCCTGGCCATCATGCCGGCCGTCAACCTGGTGGGCAACATCGGGTTTGGCTCCCAGGCCACCCACACCCTCGACGCCGACGACGAGCAGGCTGCCGTGCCCACCGCCAGCCTGCCCGCCGTGCTGCGCCACCCCGCCGTGCTGCGCGATTGGCGGCGCGACCGGCAGCGCTTCCGCGACTTTGTGGCCAGCCGCGTGGCCGCCAAAGCCCGCCGGCTTCTCAAGCGCGTGGCCCGCCGCCTGCTGCTGCTGCCCGCGCTGCTAGCGCTGGCGGGCGTGTTCAATCAGCCTGTTCACAAAGTGCATCCCCTGATGTGGCGGCCGCGGGTGGTGCGCCTCTGGTACCGGAACGTCGGAAGCAACCGGGTCGGAGATGCCCCATCTCCGTTAGAAAGCGACCTGTACGAAAGCCATGATTATGGTTTAAGTAATATAGATAAAAAAAGTAACTTTAATCATAAATTTGACTATGTTTAAAAAAACCGCATGAGACGCTTCGGTGAGGAAAGCGAAACCGCTATCCATCCGGGCTCATCACTCAGCACTTAACTGATGTCAGAACCCACTGCTCCCGCGCCGGCCCCGGCCGTGCTGCTGCTGCTCTTCAATCGCCCCGAGCCCACGCAGGCGGTGTTTGAGGCCATCCGCCAGGCGCGGCCCACCCGCCTGTACCTGGCCGCCGACGGCCCGCGCCCCGGCCATCCCACCGATGCCGACACCTGCCGGGCCACCCGCGCTGCCGTGGGGCCCGTGGACTGGCCCTGCGCGGTGCGCCGGCTGTTCCGGGCCGAAAACCTGGGTTGTAGCTTGGGCGTGTCGTCGGCCATCAAGTGGTTTTTCGACCAGGAGCCGGAGGGCATTATCCTGGAAGATGACTGCCTGCCCATGCCCGGTTTCTTCCGGTTTTGCGCCGAGCTGCTGGCCCGCTACCGCCACGATACCCGTGTGATGCACATCGGGGGCAATAACTTCAGCCCCGATGCCGAGCAGCCCGCCCCGGCCGGCACCGAGTCGTACTACTTCTCGGGGCAGGTAAACAGCTGGGGCTGGGCCACCTGGCGGCGGGCCTGGCAGCACTACGATTTTTCGTTTAAGCTGATGCCTGAGCTCAAGCGCCGCAGCGCGCTGCGCTGGAGCTACCCGTCCATTGTGGAGCGGCTGTTCTGGATGCGCAAGTTTGAGGCCTTGCGCACCGGGCCGCAGCCGCCCCATACCTGGGACTACCAGTGGCATTTCACGGTGGCGGCCCACGCCGGCCTCACCATCGTGCCGGCCGTCAACCTGGTGACCAACATTGGGTTTGGCTCCCAGGCCACCCACACCTTCGACCCGCTCGACCGGCTCGCGCGCCTGGCTACCGCCGAGCTGGCGTTCCCGCTGCGGCACCCGCCCCTGCTGCTGCGCAACTGGGACCGCGACAATCGCCGGTTCCGGGCGCACTTGCTGGAGCGCGCCCTGCTGCGCGTGCGCCGCCTGGTGAGCCGGTTTCTGCCGGTGCCCGCCGTTCAGGTCCTGCTGGCCCCGCTGATGGCCGTCGACGTCTTTTCGGAGGAGCTGGCCGGGCTGCTGCTGCCGCTGGCGGATATTTTTTGATGAAAACTGCGCCTGAACGGTACCTCCACCGCGCCTAATCTGCCCTATCATGCTCCACATCGTAATTCCCGTATTCAACCGCCTGCAACACACCCGGGCGTGTTTGCTGTCGCTGCGGGCCCAGACCTGCCCGGACTTCCGCGTCGTGGTCGTCGACGACGGCTCCACCGATGGCACCGGGGAGGCGCTGGCCCGCGAGTTTCCGGAAGTGGCCGTGGTGCAGGGTTCCGGCCAGCTGTTCTGGACGGCGGGCGTGAACGCCGGCATCCGCCACGCCCTGGCCCTGGGGGCCACCCGCCTCATGACCCTGAACAACGACGTGCTGGTGCTGCCCGATTTTGTGGAGCGCATGCTGTTTTGGGCCGAACAAAACCCCCGCGCCCTGCTCGGGGCCCTGGAGCTGGACGTGGCCACCGGCCAGGTCATCTACGGCGGCGAGCGCCTGGACTGGCGCACCAACACCCGCTACGACCTGCTGGCCGAGCTGCCCGAAGCCGACCGCCACGGCCTGCACCCGGTCACGTACCTGCCGGGCCGGGGCCTGCTCATTCCGCGGGCCGTTATCGAGGCCATTGGGCTGTTTGATGAAAAGCGGCTGCCGCACTACCTCTCCGACTACGACTACACCAGCCTGGCCCGCCAGCACGGCTTCCCGGTGTTCTGCAACTACGATGCCCGCCTGCGCACCTACCCCGAGGAAAGCGGGCAGGAGCAGACCCGTCGCCACCGCAGCGTGCGGGGCTACTACCAGCACTTATTCGGCATCCGGGGGGGCGGCAACCTGCGCAACTTCACCCATTTCTCCCTCAAAAACTGCCCCCCGCGCTACTTGCCTTACTACCTGCTGAACGGCTATGCGCGCCGCTTAGTGGGCTATTTCCTGCACTAAGACCCCCTGCTTTTCACTATTTTTTCACATCCAGCACGCCCTTGCTGGGCCCTGGGGTTCGGCGCGGCGCGCGGGCCCCAGACCGGGCCTCCTGCACTCATGGTCATTCTTACCAAGGACTTTAATGGCTTCGGCAACCAGCTGCTGCTCGCGTCCCACTTCATAGCCAACGCCGCGGAGTACGGCTACGAGCTGGTGATGCCCAACTTCGCGCCGTACGCGCATTACTTCGAAGGCACGGCCCGCGAAGACTTTAGCGGCCTGCCCATCGGCCTGCGCCCGGCCCCGTGGGACATTGCCCGCCTGGTGCACCGCGGGCTCCAAACGCGGCGGGGCTACGGCATCCTGAGCCGGCTGCCCGGGCTGCAGCGCAGCCTGGGCATGCAGCTGCTGGGCGACCACAGCGACGAGGGCCAGAACCTGAACGACCCCGCCTACCTGGCCAAGGCCCGCAACGGCCGCCTGCTCATCCACGGCTGGCTGTTTCGGGACAAGGAGCATTTTGCCAAGCACGGCCCGCTGCTGCGCCGCATTTTCCGGCCCGTGGCCCTGCACCAGCAAGCGGTGGAGCGCGTGCTGGCCACCAACCGCACCCACGCCGACGTGCTGGTGGGCGTGCACATTCGCCGGGGCGACTACGCCAACTGGTTCGGCGGGGCCCTGCTCTACGACAACGCCACCTACGCCCGCGCCATGCGCGAGATTGAGGCCCAGTTCCCGGCCCACACCCGGGTGCGGTTCCTGCTCTTTTCCAACGAGCCCATTCCCGCCGCCGATTTTGCCGGGTTCGACACCGGCACCTCCACCAACCATCCGATTGAGGACCTCTACGCCATGGCGGGCTGCGACTACATCATCGGCCCGCTCAGCACCTATTCGATGTGGGCCTCTTTTTACGGCGAAGTGCCGCTCTTCCACCTGCACCGCCCCAACCAGCCCGTGCCCGCCCTTGCAGACTTTGTGGTGTTTGAAGACCAACCAACCAACCAGTGGGAGATGAGCTTGGCCTAACGACTGGGCGAAATACCCGCCAAGTTCAGCGTTAACGAGCGTTTTTGTTGCTGGGTCTTCGGCAATCATCAGGCTCCGGTCCGACCGCCCCAGGCGGTCCGACCGGTGGTTGAGTGGGCGGAATCGGTGGTATTTCAACCGGTCAAACCGCGGAAATGCCAAATTGCTTTTGCACAACAACTTAGTATAAACGCCATGCCTGCTTCCCGTACTTCTGCCCCTTCCTCCCGGTCCCGGTCGCATTCCGGCCGTTCGTCGCACGCCAGGGTTGCCCACCCACGGCATGCTAAGCGTACCTGGGCCTGGCTGGGGCTGTTGGCCGGTCTTAGCATGGCGGTGGGGCCGTCGGTGGCGCTATCCCAGGCCGGCCCCGAGCCCATTGTCATCCGGCGGGGCGGCGTGTACACGGGCACCTACCGCAGCCTCAATTCGCAGCAGCCCTGCATCACCATTGCCACCGACGAGCCGGTGACGCTGCGCGGCTGCGTGCTCAGCGGCACCGGCGACCTGATTCGGGCCACCCAGGGCTGGGCCCGCCTCACCGTGGTCGACTGCCGGGGCTACGGCCTGCCGCCCACCCAGGACCAGGAAGCGCGCGGCCATTTCCTGGTGGCCGAAGGGGCGACCGCGCTGCGCATCGAGCACAACTACCTGGAGCAAACCCGCGGCATTAGCGTGCTCCGCTGGAACGGCGACGGCACGGTGGACCAGACCCTGGCCGTGCGCTACAACCAGGCCCGCAACATCGACAGCCGCTACCGCAACGGCGGCGGCACGCTGGCCAACTTCGTGGGCCTGGACAAGGTGAACAACCTCCCCAACCTGGAAATCGCCTGGAACGAAGTCATCAACGAGCCCAACAACAGCCTGGTGGAGGACAACATCGCCATCTACAGCTCGGGCGGCACGGCCCAAAGTCCCTTCCGGGTGCACGACAACTACGTGCAGGGGGCCTATCCCTTCCCGGCCACGGCCGACAAGTTCTCCGGCACGGGCATGATAATCGACGGCGACCCCCACAGCAGCCAGGGCTACGTAGAGGCCTACAACAACCAATTCGTGTCGACCTGCAACTCGGCCATGAACATCGCCGCCGGCCACGACATTTATTACCACCACAACCGCCTCGTGACCAGCGCCCTGCTACCCGATGGCTCCCGGCTGCCCACCGCCTACACCGGCATTGCCGTGTTCAACGGCTGCCACCAGGCCAATTTCGGCAACATCCGGGTCGATAGCAACACCATTGGCTACGTGCAGTGGGGCCGGGGCAACCCGGCCAAGGACCGCCAGGACGAAGGCGACTACGGCCTGCAACTCGTGACCAACACGGAGCACCTGCTCAATCCGGTGACGCGCCAGACCGAGGAAGCGGAATTCACCCGGTGGCAGCAAAAGCTGCGGGCCAAAAGCCTGCGGGTAGGCCCGGCCCCGCAAACGCCCGCCCGGCGCACTGGCAAAAACACCCTTGCCCGCGCCGCGCAGTAGCCCGCGCCAGTCGTCTGGAACCCATGCTGTGCTTCCCCGGCGGTATCCCGGCCGGTGGGGGACGGGCGTGCTCGCTCCCAAGCTACTCCCATCCGTTCCAGACGCCCAATAAGCTGCCAAAAGGGGATGAGTTTACCCGTGCACAGCCCAAATACCGGTGTTTGTATAATATCGAAAATGATTTTAATCATATTTTGATTTAAAAACGACGCTGACAGTCTACAAACAAAACATTAATTATTTTGAATATATATTTTTACTAAATATGGTACTTTATTAAGATTTTGAAATTATTTGAAATTTTTTAATCATCATCTTTAAAGGAATTGATGCTTGAAAAGTGAAATTTAGATGAGTGTTTTGTTCGTGCTCAGAACGAGATTTATGATGGTTCTTCTGAACAGGTGCAAGGCGTAATTACCTAGTATATAACCTTAATTCGACCCTGATTAAGCAGATAATGGCGGTTTTGCTGCCGCCAAGTGGGGGAGTTACGGGGTGTTTTATGGGCTCTGAGGCCCCGCTGTCTTTATTCCGATTTTGGGAGTGCTGCTTGGAATAGCATTTTAAGATATATAACAAATACGGACAGGGCGTTAGGAACAATTCGACTTTTGGTCTGGTTAGAGAGGCCATTACTGCTCAAAATTTTCCGTTTAACGTTTTTCAGAATGCAAAAAAATCAAAAGCACAGCTGGTCTCCTTTCTTCACGAAGCGTACGAACACCACCTTATCTGCACTGTCCCTTTTCGTTTTGTTGCTGCTGGGTGCGGGCGTGGCCCCGGTGCTAGCACAAGCTCCTAACGTAACATACTCGGGCCCGCTGGTTATCACCCAAGGCGGCACCTACACCGGCAACTACCGCAGCAACACCTCGGGCGTGCCGGCCATTACCATTCAGACCTCGCAGCCGGTTATTCTGGAAAACTGCATCATCGCCAGCGCCGGCGACCTCATCGACGGCAAGCCGGCCCAGGCCGACCTCACCGTCCGCAACTGCCGGGGCTACGGCCTCACGCCCTCTAATGACAACACGCGCCGCGGCTACTTTCTGGCCGTAAATGGTGCCCGCAACCTACGGGTGGAGCACAACTACTTCGAGCAGTGCCTGGGCATTAGCGTGCACCTGTGGGTGGGCAACGGCACTCCGAACCAGACGGTGACTGTTCGTTATAATAAGGTAAAGAACATTGACAGCCGCTACCGCAACGGCGGCAACACCTACACCAACTTCGTGGGCTTGGACAAAGTACCCAACCTGGCCAACGTGGAAATTGCCTGGAACGAAGTGATGAACGAGCCCAACAACAGCCTGGTGGAAGACAACATCAACTTCTACAACTCCGGCGGTACCGCGCAAAGCTATGCCAAGGTGCACGACAACTACATTCAGGGCGCTTATCCTTTTCCGGCTACGGCGGCCAACTTCTTCGGCACGGGCATGATTATCGACGGCACCGACACCAACACCCAAGGGTACGTGGAAGTCTACGACAACCAGATTGTGTCGGCCTGCAACTCGTCGATGAACATTGCCGCCGGCCACGACATCTACTACCACAACAACCGCCTGGTGACGGCGGGGGTGTTGCCCGATGGCACGCGCCTGCCCTCGGCCTATACGGGCATTGCCATCTTCAACTCGGCGCAGGCTCCTGCCTTTGGCAACATCCGCGTCGATAACAACACCATTGGCTATGTGCACTGGGGCCGCAACAACCCCTACCAGGACCGCCAGGACGAAGGCGACTACGGCCTGCGCATTGTGACCAATACCACGCACTTGCCCAACCCCGTGACGCGGGCCACTGAGCAGCAGGAGTATACCCTCTGGCAGCAAAAGCTCCAGCAGAACGGCGTGACGCTCGGCTCGGGTGGCACGGGCACTACCCCGGCTCCGGCTCCCGCTCCGACCCCGGCCCCCGCTCCAATCCCGGCCCCCGCGCCGGCTCCGGCCCCGGCTCCAGCCCCCACACCGGCTCCGGCCCCAGCCCCAACTCCGGCTCCGGCCCCCGCGCCGCCCGCCAACGCTACCTTCTTCCGCGGCCTGAACGTGGGCGGCAGCGCCACCACCGTCGATGGCCGCAGCTGGGAGTCTGGCAACGGAGCCGCCAACTTCCAAATCAACGGTTCGGCCTTCGCCAGCCAGAACGTGGCCCTGAACCCCGCCACCGACGCCGACCGGGCCAGCATGATTCGCTCGTCGGTCTACAGCCGCAACCTCTCGGTTGGCGTGACCAACGTGGTCAATGGTTCCTACAGTGTGTACCTCTACGTATGGGAGGATAATGACGCCCAGGCCTATAACATCACCCTGGAAGGCCGCACGGTGCAGAGCAACTACAACAGCGGCGCGGCTGGCCACTGGGACCGCCTCGGTCCTTTTGCTGCCGATATCACGGACGGCACCATCAACATTGGCACTACGGGCGGCGACGCCAACATTTCGGGCATCGAAATCTGGAAGCAGGGCGGTACTACCGTTGCTACGCCTGCCACGCCGCCCACGGTGAGCCTGAGCGCTCCGGGTACGGCCACGGTGGGCGCGGCCCTGGGCCTCACGGCCTCGGCCGCCTCGGCTAGCGGCAGCATGGCCAAAGTAGAGTTCTTCAACGGCGGCACCAAGCTGGGCGAAGACTTGACCGCCCCCTACGCCCTGAGCTACACGCCCACGGCGGCCGGTACGCTGGCCCTCACGGCCCGCGCCACCGACAACGCCGGCGCGGCCACTACCTCCGCCACGGTGAACGTGACCGTGACCGGTGGCACGTCGACCACTGCCCCAACCTTCGTGCGGGCCATCAACCTGGCCGGTCCCGCCATCACGCTGGATGGCTACGGCTGGGATGCTTCTGCGGGCGCGGCCAACTTCCAGGCCACCGGCATCGTGCCCTTCGCCAACCAGAACGTGGCCCTGAACCCGGCTACCACCACCACCCGCGCCAGCATGATTCGCTCGTCGGTATATGGCTCGCGGCCGAGCCTGGCCATCAGCAACTTGGCCAGCGGCACCTACAGCGTATACCTCTACGTGTGGGAGGATAACAACGCGGAAAACTTCAGCATCACCCTGGAAGGCCGCACGGTGCAGAGCAACTACAACAGCGGCGCGGCTGGCCACTGGGACCGCCTCGGCCCCTTCACGACTGCCGTTACCGATGGCACCATCAACGTAGGCACCACCGGGGGCACGGCCAACCTCTCGGGCATCGAAATCTGGAAAGTGCCCACCTCCACGCTGTAAGCTGGCCGTTGTCAGCACGTAGGTAATACCTTGGCTGACAACCAACAGTTAGCAACTCAACCTTGCGTGGCCGGGCAGTAATGCCCATCACGGCCCGCGCTTGGCGTATGCATCAAGAAAGCCTGACCCATTCGGTCAGGCTTTTTTTGGTTTTGGGGAAATCGGCCCTGCCTGGCGCACGCGCCGGCCAGCCCACCTGGCACAGGCCAGCACAGGGTGCGGCGTAGCCCTGTATAAATAGATACTAAGCGGAGAAATAATTGGGTCGGATTATGTTATAACTTATTTTTAATATCCAAATCTTAATATAAATACCTATCTTGCCTTCGTCTTCTTCTCACAATCAGGCCCGGGCCTGCTTCCCTTTCGCCAACCCATTTTTTATTTCTGCTTATGAAATGCGCATTAATTACCGGGATTACGGGCCAGGACGGGGCCTACCTCGCCGAGCTGCTGTTGGAGAAAGGCTACCAGGTGCACGGCATCAAGCGCCGCTCTTCAATGTTCAACACCGACCGCATTGACCACCTTTACCAGGACCCGCACGAGAAAAACCGCAATTTCCGGCTGCACTACGGCGATTTGTCGGACGCCACCAACCTGATTCGGATTGTGCAGGAAGTGCAGCCCGACGAAATTTACAACCTCGGGGCCATGTCGCACGTGAAGGTGTCGTTCGACACGCCCGAGTACACCGCCGACGTGGATGGCCTGGGCACCCTGCGCCTGCTCGAAGCCGTGCGCATTCTGGGCCTGACCAAGAAAACCCGCATTTACCAGGCTTCCACCTCCGAGCTCTACGGGCTGGTGCAGGAAGTGCCGCAGCGCGAAAGCACGCCCTTTTACCCCCGCTCGCCCTACGCCGTGGCCAAGCTCTACGGCTACTGGATAACCGTGAACTACCGCGAAGCCTACGGCATGTACGCCTGCAACGGCATCCTGTTCAACCACGAAAGCCCGCGCCGGGGCGAAACCTTCGTCACGCGCAAGATTACCCGCGCCGTGGTGCGCATTGCCCTGGGCCTGCAGGCCAAGCTGCACCTGGGCAACCTGGACGCCAAGCGCGACTGGGGCCACGCCAAAGACTACGTGGAAGCCATGTGGCGCATGCTGCAGCAAGCCGAGCCGCGCGATTACGTCATTGCCACCGGCGTCACGACCATGGTGCGCGACTTCGTACGCCTGGCCTTTGCCGAGCTGGGCATTGAGGTGGCCTTTGCGGGCGAGGGCGTGGCCGAAGTGGGCTACGTGGTGGCCTGCCACCACCCCGATTACCAGCTGCGCCCCGGCCAGGAGCTGGTGGCCGTGGACCCCGCCTACTTCCGGCCCACCGAAGTGGAGTTGCTCATCGGCGACCCCAGCCGGGCCAAGGCCGAGCTGGGCTGGACGCCCAGCTACGACCTGCCCGCCCTGGTGAGCGACATGGTGCAAAGCGACCTGACGCTGTTCCGGCGCGATGCCGTGCTGCTTGAAGCCGGGCACGCCGTGCTCGGCTACCACGACGAATAGGCCCCGTTATTTTCTTTGAAATCAACATTGCGCAATTGCAAAGCATGGAAAAAACCGCAAAAATTTACGTGGCGGGGCACCGCGGCATGGTGGGCTCGGCCCTGATGCGGCTGCTGGCCCGCGAGGGGTATCAGCACGTGGTGACCCGTACTTCGGCCGAGCTGGACCTGCGAAACCAGGCCGCCGTGGCCCGGTTCTTCGACCAGGAACAGCCGGAATACGTGCTGTTGGCTGCCGCTAAGGTGGGCGGCATTCACGCCAACAACACTTACCGGGCCGATTTTCTCTACGACAACCTCATGATTGAGGGCAACGTGCTCGACCAAAGCCATCGGCATGGGGTGCGCAAGCTGCTCTACCTGGGCTCGTCGTGCATTTACCCCAAGCTGGCCCCGCAGCCCATCCGCGAAGAGTACATGATGACCGGGCCGCTGGAGCCAACGAATGAGCCCTACGCCATTTCCAAGATTGCGGGCGTGAAGCTGTGCGAAGCTTACCGCGACCAGCACGGCTGCAATTTCATCACGGCCATGCCCACCAACCTCTACGGCCCCAACGACAACTACGACCTGGAAAACTCCCACGTGATGGCGGCGCTGTTGCGCAAGTTCGTGGAAGCGGCGCAGCTGCAGCTGCCGCGCGTGGACGTGTGGGGCACCGGCACCCCGCGCCGCGAATTCCTGCACGTTGACGACATGGCCGAGGCCTGCCTCTTCCTGATGGACCACTACAACGGCCGCAGCCCGGTGAACGTGGGCACGGGCGTCGACCTCACTATCCGCGAGCTGGCCGA
This sequence comes from Cytophagales bacterium, assembly GCA_038213745.1. Taxonomy (GTDB): domain Bacteria; phylum Bacteroidota; class Bacteroidia; order Cytophagales; family Hymenobacteraceae; genus Hymenobacter. The sequence goes on along the minus strand of JBBQSQ010000097.1, from coordinate 4,198 downwards.
GCTCATTGCCGAGCTGGTGGGCTACACCGGCGACCTGGTGTTTGATTTTTCGCGCCCCGATGGCACCATGCGCAAGGTACTGGACGTGAGTAAGATACAGGACATGGGTTGGCACCACCGCATTTCGCTGCACGCGGGCCTGCGCGCCGTGCTGGCCGCGCCCGAGTGGGAAACTCCGGCCCTCGTGAGACTCAGCCGCTAGCCGGGCAGCGCCGCAGCCGCCGTGTCGTTTTTCGTTTTTGATGCCGCTCTATCAGCAATAGCTAAGTAGTTGGACATAAATAATCAGTAGTCAGACCTACTGCTATTTATTGAGTGATGGTGATTTAGTGCCCTGATACTGACTGCTTGATACCGACCATCCACTTGCCATGGAACACCCGCTACCCTTGGTTGCCGCCGCTCCTGCCGGGCTTCTGCTCAGCATTTGCGTGCTCACCTACCGCCGCCCGGCCCTGCTGGCGCGGGCCCTGCGCTCTATCGGCCTGCAAGGGCTGCCGCCGGAGGTCGAAATCCTGATTTCGGACAATGCCCCGGCCACCGAGCCGGAGGCCGAGCACGTGGCGCGCACCCTGCTGGCGGCCTGCCCGCCCGCCCAGTGGCGCTACGACCGCAACCCCCCCGGCGGCACGGTGCTCACTAACACCAGCCACTGCCTGGCCCGTGCCCGCGGTGCCTACCTCTACGTGCTGCACGACGACGACTACCTGCTGCCCCAGGGCCTGGCCCTGCTGCTGCGCGAGCTACACGCCGCGCGCGGCCACCGGGAAGTCCTGCTCTTCGGCGTGCAGCTCGTGGACCTGGAGCAGCGCCTGCTGCGCAACCAGAACGTGGGTAGGGGGGGCTACCTGCCGCCGGCCGCCGCCCTCACGCGCGTCCTCACCAACTCCTCGATGGTGCGCATGCCGGCCATTGTGGCCAGCCGCCGCGCCTACGCCGAGCACGGCCCCCTCGATGCCGCCCAGGAAGGCACGTTCGACACCGATACCTGGGCGCATTTTTTTGGGCGCTACGGCGTGTGGCTGGTGGCCGAGCGCCTGGCCGCCTACACCATTCACGAGGGCGCGCTCACCAGCCGCACCTTCACGCCGCACACCCTTGGGCTGTTGCAGCGGCTCTTTGCCAAGGCCCGCCTCCTCGGCGTGCTCAGCGATGCCGAGCTGGCGCGGGCCCAGGGCCGGTTCTTCCACCAGTTTGTGCTGGCCGGGGCCTACCGGGCGCTGCGCCGGCACGACTGGGCCGGGGCCTGGCAGGTGCTGGCCCTGCTGCGCGAGCCCACCGTGCGGCACCTGCCCGTGCCGCCGCGCTGGCGGCCCGTGCACTGGGCGCTGGGCGCGCTCACGGCCGGCCCCGTGGTTTGGGAACCGCTTTAAGTAGTCGGATACAGGTAGTAGGTATTTAGATTCGTGCTATTAATTTTTTGATTGACAGTGCATTACTGCCTTGATACTGACTACCTATTACCTGTTTAGTTTATGCCCACCAACTCTGTAAGGAGTGCTTTTTGCGTACTAATATGAACCATGACCTGCAAGACCGGATTCGGCGGCGCGCTGGGCGCATCTTCCGCCAGTACGTGCCCTTTCGGCAGCATTACCGGCCCACGGGGGTGCACGCCAGCAGCCAGGCCCTGGCCGCGCTGCCCAACAGCGGGGCCACCTACCACGAGGTAGTGCCCGCGCACACCTCGTACCTGCCCACCACGGAAGCCTACCGGCGGGCCGCCTCCGTGTACGAGGGCTCGACGCACCACAAGCCGCACCAGGAGGAGGAAGTGCCGCCTGCCGGCGTGCTGGAACTGGCCCAGGGCCGCCTCTACGTTGATAACTGGGACAGCGTGGCCGTTATCGCGGCCGATGGCAAGCTGGTGGGCGACGTTTCGTTTCAGCACAACCGCAAGGGCTGGAAAATGACCCCGCCCGAGGAAAATAACATCTTTCAGCAGCGCTTTTTCCGGCCGCCGGTCAAACTGGCTGGTACCGTGTGCAGCCTGCTGGGCGGGGGCGGGGCCGCCATGGGCAACTACTACCACTGGCTCATCGACTCGCTGCCCCGGCTGTTCCTGCTGCAAGCCGCCGGCGCGCTGGAAGACATCGACTACTTCGTGATTTACGACAAGGAGCACTGGTTTGCGGTGGAAACACTCACGGCGCTGGGCATTCGCCCCAACCAGATTATCGACGTGAACACGCACCCGCACATCCGGGCCGAGCGGCTGCTCGTGACCACGCCCGTGCGCGGCACCGGCAACCACGTGCCGGCGTGGGCCTGCCAGTTCCTGCGCGATGCGTACCTGCCCGCGCCGACTGTGGGGCTCTCGTTTAGCCCCTACGTCTACATTTCCCGCCGCGATGCCAAGATGCGCCAGGTGCTGAACGAGGACGAAGTTGAAGCCGTGCTGCGGCCCCTGGGCTTCGAAACCTACACGCTCAGCAACCTGTCCTTCGCCGAGAAGCGGGCCTTGTTCAGCCAGGCCCGCGTCGTTGTGAGCCCCATCGGAGCCGGGCTGGCCAACGTGGTGTTTGCCCCGGCGGGTACGCCGCTGCTGGAGCTCATGCCCCGCAATTTTGTGATGCCCGAGCACCGCGACATTGCCGCCCGGGTGGGGCTGGCCTACCACTGGCTGATTTGCCAAAGCCCCGAAACCCCCGCTGGCATATTCGAAGCGCGCCAGCTGGACTTGGTGGTGGACCCCGGCGAGCTGCGCTTTCGGGTGGTGGGGCTGCTGGCCCAGCTCGCTGATGCCGAAAAGGCCGCCGCGGCCACGCCGGCCCTGGCCCGTGCCGAGGGGTAGCGCCCGCACGCGGTACCCGCACGTCTTTGCCCGGAAGCGTAGGCAGCCCGTGCTAATTAGTCATTGCTGGTACGCAGTAGCACGTGCACCAGGGGATTCAATCAGTTTCGCGTTGGTTGCTCGTTTCTAGATGGCTCTTGCCCTAAAAAGCGGCCCAAAACGCCAAACCAGCAACGGGCAACGGGAGACGAGTAACAAAAACAGAAGCCTCAGAAGGCACTGCTTAACAGTAGTCGGTCAGTAATTGGACATCAAATTATTGTCAATCATGGGGTAGCATCGCGTCTGGCTACTGCATGCTTAGGTGCCTATCCAACTAGGGCTGCGAAGCAAGCAGCCCGTCATGCAGCGCGCAGCGAAGCATCGCGCGTGAATCGTAAAGGGTTCGTGGTGGCACGCAAGATGCTCCGCTCCGCGCTGTATGACCACCTAGTTGGATAGCCTCTAAGAAGTCAGTCATAAGTAATCAGTAGTCAGCCCCTGATTAAAAATCTGATGGACCATGTTTTTTGGTCCGACTAGTGACTATTTATTTCTGAATACCTACTTAAATGGGTCGGTGCGGGCACCGGGCTGACACCCGGAGAAAATAACTGACACGCTCAAAAAAATATTTTTATTATAATAATTAATATAAAATTTATATTGAATAAAAATTATATATTTGGGAATCGCAATCAGGGAAATTGAATCGAGTTGGCTAGCAGGTTGTGAATGAAGAGTAATTGAACATTCATTAGTTAACGCCAACAGCAATGAAAAAAAATTTCTACTTCCTTTTCTTATTTCTCTCATTTGCTTGGGGCGTGCCGTTTTTGCCGGCTGCCACAGCCGCCTCCATCACTAGCTACACGCTGGTAAATGCGGACGACAACACCGATATCTTCGACCTCACGCCAGGCATTGTGCTGAACCTGGCCACACTGCCCACCCGCAACCTGAACATCCGGGCCAATACCGACCAGGCCACGGTGGGCAGCGTGGCTTTCGTACTGATTGGCCCGGAGTCTCGGACCTCCGTCGAAAACGTGGCCCCGTACGCCTTGTTCAGCGACTTTCAAGGTAACTACACCCCCTGGACGCCGCCCGCGGGCAGCTACACGCTGCTGGCCACGCCCTTCGACGGCCTCAATGCCTCGGGCCTCAGTGGCGCACCCCTGACCCTGAGCTTTACGGTCGTCAATCCAGTCAACAATGCCCTCGGGACCATAACAAGCTATACCCTGGTGGACGCCGATACCGACCTGGACATCATGCCCCTAACGCCGGGCATGGTGCTCAACCTGGCCCGGCTGCCCACCGTCAACCTAAACATCCGGGCTGATGTGAGCGTGCCCTCGATAGGCAGCGTGGGCTTCGTGCTGACGGGCCCGCAGGACCGGTCTTCGGTCGAAAATGTAGCCC
>JBBQSQ010000096.1:0-17208 GCA_038213745.1 Cytophagales bacterium | reverse complement strand
TGGAACTGCATCATTGCAATGGCATCAACAATGACCACCGATTGGAAAACTTGCAGTTACTTTGTCCCAACTGCCACGCGCTGACAGAAAATTATCGAGGCAAAAATCATTCGAAAAAAGATATAAAATCCTGAGCCAGAGAGGTGTAATGGTAGCCACGAGGGACTTAAAATCCCTTGTCTTCACGGACGTACGGGTTCGAGTCCCGTCTCTGGTACTAAAAACCCCGTTTGCAATCTGCAAATGGGGTTTTTATTTGTTGGGGTACAATATTTGGTACGAGCATCATCAGCTTTACTGTACGCGACCTATTTCTCAATAACATCCTGCTAAGTAGTCGTTCAAAAGTAAACGGGTTGTCCGTTGCTCGTTGTTAGTTGTCAGTCAACTGGTTAGCAAGTTGCTAACAACGAACAACTAATGCCTGACAACTTATCTGGATTAGGTATTTGTTTGTCGGGAATTTAGAGCGCTTTTCAGGCTAGTGTGCTCGGTATGGCCGTGCGACCGTGTGGGCGGCCGACTCAATGGCCCGGCTGGGAGCGTAAAAAGTGTCTACGCCACCGAGCGCGGCGCGGGGCGTTGCCTTGCGCGACTTGGTTGCGGAGCCTATCTGACGAGGTACGTGCCCGCACAATATGCCCGCCTGATTTTTGGCTCAAATCAGCGAATCCAGGCTGCGGCGGGCGCTACTGGCGGGCCCCAGGCGCTGGAATTCGGTCGGGGTGAGGCCCGTGACTTGCCGGAACTGCCGCGAGAGGTGGGCTGGGCTGCTGTAGCCCAGCTGCTGGGCCACTTCGGCCATGGGCAACTCGCCGTAGCCAATCAGCTCTTTGGCCCGCTCCACCTTCTGGCGGATGATGAATTTCTCAATCGTGAGGCCTTCGGAAGCGGAGAACAGATGGGAGAGGTAGTGGTAGTCTTTCTCCAGGTGCTCCACCAGGTAATCGGAATAGTTGAGCAGGCGCGGGCCGGGCGGGGGGTAATGCACCAGGGCCACCAGCAGGGTTTTGATGCGGTCTACCAGTTGGTCGCGCGAGTCTTCCAGCAGCTCAAATCCGGCCTTCTGTAAGCTGGCCCGAATGGCGGCCCAGTCGGGAGCCGCGCCGTCGGGCGTCGATACATCGGCCTCGCCCAAGGCCACGCGGTGCACGGCCAGGCCCAGCGCGGCCAGCTCTTCGCCCACCACCCGAATGCACTGGGGGCAAACCATGTTCTTAATCAGCAGCCGGTGCGCGCCGGGCGGCGGCAGAACGTGGGCAATGCTAACGTCGGTTTTCGTGGGATGCGGCATTATTTCACTACTAAGCTACCCCGCAACATACCCATGCCGCAGGTGAACGGAAACGTCCCAGCTTCTTTTGGCAGCAGCTCTACCAGCGTGGTTTTGAAGGCCGGCAGGTCCCGGCGGATGCTGAAATCGGGCATCAGCAGCTCTTCGGAGCAGCTATTTTCTTCGTCGCGGTAGAAGCTCAGCTGCACGGGCTTCCCTTTTTCTACTTCGATGATGTCGGGCGAGTAGCCGCCCTTCACCGTGATGGCCACTTCCTGCACCCCGCCGGAGGAGGAAACGGCGCTGGCCGTCTGGCGAGCCGAAAAAAAGAAGTACCACAGCACGAAGGCGACCAGGCCCAGGCCGACGACGGTGACAATGAGGGCGGAAGTGTCCATGTTGGAGTTAAAAGTTGAGAGTGAAGAGTTAAAAGCGGGAAATGGAGCACACCGGCCAGCCGGAGGCATTTTTAACCTTTCCCTTTTAACTTTTAACTGAGAAGCTGCGCAGGCGCAGCGAGTTGGTGAGTACCGAAACAGAGCTCAGGGCCATGGCCCCGGCCGCCAGCATGGGCGAGAGCAGGATGCCGAAGAAGGGATAGAGCAGCCCGGCCGCGATGGGAATGCCCAGCGTGTTATAAACGAAGGCGAAAAACAGGTTCTGCTTGATGGTGCGGATGGTTTGGCGGCTCAGCTCGATGGCCGTGACCACGCCGTTCAAATCCGAGCGCATGAGCGTGATGCCGGCCGCTTCCATCGCCACGTCGGTGCCCGAGCCGATGGCCAGGCCGATGTCGGCCTGGGCCAGCGCGGGCGCGTCGTTGATGCCGTCGCCGACCATGGCCACGATGCGGCCCTCGGCTTGCAGCTCCTTCACTTTGCCAGCCTTGTCCTGGGGCAGCACCTCGGCAAAGTAGCGCGTGATGCCCACCTGCCCGGCCACCTGGGCGGCCGTTTCGGGGTTGTCGCCGGTCATCATCACCACCTCGATGCCCAATGACTGGAGCTTTTTAATGGCTGCGGCCGAAGTATCGCGCACGGTATCGGCCACACCAATTAGGCCCACGGCCTGGCCGGCCACGGCGATGTAGAGCACGGTTTTGGCCTGGCTCAGCAGGTGCTCGGCCTGGGCAAGCAGACTCGGGGGTAGGGTTGCGTTTTCGTCGGCCAGCAGGCGGCGGTTGCCAATCAGCACGGCCTGACCGTCCACAGTGGCGGCCGCCCCTTTGCCTTCGATGGCCCGGAAGCCGGTGGCGATTAGGCGGGTGCCGCCCTGGGCGTCGGCGTGGCGCACCACGGCTTCGGCCAACGGGTGCTCGCTTTGCCGCTCCACGGCGGCCACCACCTGCAGCAGCTGGCCGGCGATTTGGGCCGCTCCGGTAGGGTTGGGCAGCGTCCAGAAATCCGTTACGGCGGGCTCGCCCCGGGTGATGGTACCGGTTTTATCGAGCAGCACGGCATCTACTTTATAGGCCTTTTCCAGGGCTTCGGCGTTGCGAATCAATACGCCGTGCTCGGCCCCCTTGCCGGTGCTCACCATGATGGCCGTGGGCGTGGCCAGGCCCAGGGCACAGGGACAGGCAATGATGAGCACGGCCACGAAGTTGACCAGCGCCAGCGGCAAGCGGGTGCCCAACGGGGCCAAATCGAACCAAATCACGAAGGTGAGAATGGCGATAACCACCACCGTGGGCACGAAAATGGCGCTAACCTTATCGGCCAGCCGCTGAATGGGGGCGCGGCTGCCCTGGGCATCTTCCACCAACTTCACAATCTGCGACAGCATGGTATCAGCCCCCACTTTGGTCACTTCAAAGCGAAAAGAGCCGGTTTTGTTGAGGGTGGCCCCGAAGACCGGGTCGCCGGCTTTCTTCTCCACGGGCAGGCTCTCGCCGGTAAGCATGGCCTCGTCGAGGGAGGAATGCCCTTCGGTGATGAGGCCGTCGGTGGCCACTTTCTCGCCGGGGCGTACCACCACGATGTCGCCCAGCTGCACCTGCTCGATGGGCACGTCGACTTCCGCGCCATCAGGGCGCGCCACGCGGGCCGTTTTGGCTTGCAGACCAATGAGGGACTTAATGGCGGCCGAGGTCTGGGTTTTGGCCCGTAGCTCCAGCACCTTGCCCAGCAGAATCAGGGCAATGATGGTGACCGTGGTATCGTAGTACACCTCGGGCACGAGGCCCCGGCTGGTGAAAAAGCCGGGCACCACAGTAGCGGCCAGGCTGTAGAGGAAGGCCGCGCCAGTGCCCACCGCAATGAGCGTGTCCATGTTGGCGGCCCGGTGCTTGAAGCCGTTCCAGGCCGACACGTAGAATTCGCGCCCGCTGTAGAGCAGTACTGGCAGCGTGAGCAGCAGTAGCAGGTAGTTGAGCCACTGCACATTAACGCGCTGCATCATCGCGGGCCAGAGCATGAGCATGCTCAGGGGCATGATGATGACGGCCAGGCCCACGGCCACCCCAAACCGGCGCTTGAGCTTCTGGTAAGCCACGGCTTTCTGACGGTCGATTTCGGCGCTGCGCTCGGCGGCACTGGTATCGGGGGCGCGCTCCAGCACGCTGTAGCCGGCATTGACGACGGCCTCTTTCAAGGTAGCGGGGCTGGCCTGGCCGGGCACGTACTGCACGGTGGCTTTTTCGGTGGCAAAATTGACCATCGCGCTCTGCACACCGGGGGCCCGGCTCAGCGACTTTTCCACGGCCGATGCGCACGAGGCGCAGGTCATGCCTTCAATGTCGAGGGTTTCGGTTTTGGTAGTTGGTTCCATAGAAATGCAGGTCATCAGGGGGTTGCCGGGCATGGCTACGCAGCGGAGGCAGCCCACAACCACCCTACAAAGGAACGGCACTCCAGCAGGGAAGTTGGTACTGAATACCGCCGCAGAATTGCATAATTTGACGGGTGGCATTGCCGGTCGAAGCCAATTACCTCCCGGTATATCCACCGTTGCCCGGCAATGCGAGCTCACTAAAATTTGGCTTTGCACTTACATAATCCTGACAACGAGTTATGCATGATAATGACTGATTATACCGGTGTAATGACCTCGCATAGGCGTAAATACCGCCTTTCCCTTTGGTTTGTAGCCGCTCGTGGCAGGCGGCAGAATGCCCTGCTTGCTATGTGAGTCAAAAACCGGGATAACTTTTTTCAGCAGACAGGCCTATTTTTACGATTGCCTGGTCCTTTTTTATGTTCCGCAACCTGTTTCCCTTTCGCCGTTTGCTGGCGACGAGCTTCCTGCTCGTCTTCGTGAACGTGTTTGTGGGGCAGTGCTGGTGCGCCACGGCAAACTCGGTAGTTATGGCCCCGCACGCAGCGGACCTGACGCACCACAAAAAGCCCGCGCATCCGGGCTGCCACGGGCACGGGACCCAGGCGGAACACTACGGCCGGCACAAGGGGCATTCCTCGAAGTCGACCACCAGCCACGACTGCTGCAAAGACAAGTCGGCTTCGCTGCTTTCGTCGCTGACGACCCCTGCTCAGAAGCTGCTGCTGATGCCCGCCCTGGCCGTGTTGCCGGCCGCCATAGCGTTTCACTTCCGGCCCCGGGCCGGCCAGTGGGACCGCGCCGCGGCGGTTACGCTGGTGCCGCCCCGGCACCTAAAACCTAAAATCCCCGACATCCGCATTTTTATTCAGTCGCTGACTGTCTGATTCTTTCGACGCGCTGAGGCTCGCGCCGGCATGGCTACGCCATGTCCGGGGCGGGCCTTTTCGTTTGCTCGTTGGTGTGGCCGGGCCATACCTCATCCCCCACATTTTCCTGCCCGCCCAATGCCCGCGCGGCTGTGGTAAGGTTAGGCTACACACGCTCCGCCGACTGGAATCCGGTGTCGCCCTTTTTCTAAAAAACACTTATGCCTCTCGACCATTCCTTCACGTCTGATAATACTGGCTGCATGCTCTACATCAAGCACATGGTGTGCCCGCGCGGCATTCGCGTAGTGCGGCAGGAGCTGGAAAACCTGGGCCTGCGGGTGCTCGACGTGCGGTTGGGAGCCGCCACCGTGGCCGATGCGGTGGAGCAGCTGGACTGGGTGCGCATCCGGGAAGTGCTGGCGGCCGCCGGGTTTGCCCTGCTGGAAAACCCGCAGCACGTACTGGCCGCGCAGGTGAAGCAGCTAGTAGATGAGTCGTTGCGCCGCCCCGAAACGCTCCGGCACCGCGACTTCATTCCCACCCTGGCGCAGGAGGTGGGCGTGAGCGTGCGCCAACTGCACGGCCTGTTTGCCCAGTTGCCCGGCCCCGAGCGCCTGCTCAGCTACATCACGCGCTGCCGGCTGGCCTATGCCCAGGAGCTGCTGCTGGCCTCCCGGCTCGACATCGGGCGCATTGCCCGGCAGCTGGGCTACGGCAGCCTGTCGCATTTCTCAGCCCAGTTCCGACGGTTTGCGCAGTGCTCCCCCTCCGCCTACCGCCAGCAGGAGGCAACCCGGATTCGGACCGAAGCGGCAACGCTAAATGATGCAAGCCGCAGGGGCATTGATGCAAAACCAAGCTGAGCGGGACGAGTATAATCACGAGTAGCCCAGGCTCAACCTCATTCACTTATAGCCCCTTCCCCCATGCACGCCCAAAACCAATCCCTGCTCGACGCCCTCAACGCCTGTATCGCCGCCTGCGAGCACTGCGCCTCGGCCTGCCTCCAGGAAGAAGACGTAAAAATGATGGCCCGCTGCATCAGCATCGACCGGGACTGCGCCGACATCTGCGCCCTCACGGCCCGCTTCGTGGCTCGGGGCTCGGAGCACGCCGCGCATCTGCTGAAAGAGTGCGCTGAAATCTGCAAAGCCTGCGGCGACGAGTGCGAGAAGCACGGTGCCCACATGCAGCACTGTAAGGAGTGCGCCGAGGCGTGCCGCCGCTGCGAAGAAACCTGCCGCGCCGGCATGGCTGCTTAACCACTGCCCCGCCTTCGTGCTTACCAAAGCCCGGTCGTGCCGCGACCGGGCTTTGTCGTTTTTAACGGTGTACAGGCGTTTGCCAGCCATGACGAAAATCGTGCGTTCGCCCGCTGGTCGTCATGGTAACGCCCCTTCCAGCGCCGGAAATTTGCAGGGTGTAAAATAGGGGTTCGTGCCAGGCCTGGCTTTTCCACCGCTTGCGTTCGCCCTTTTAATGAACGGTAAATGGCTGCTAACAACAATACCTAGCTGCGCTTCATGCTCCGCATCTGGCGGCAGAAAAACCGACAGGTTCCGGGGGCAATGGTGGTGGCCAAAGTCACCGCCAACTAGCTGGCCTGGTGCTGAAACCCGCACGCCGCCGGGGCCGCCGTCCTGGCCCGCTTTCACCCTTAATGCCCGATTGTTATGGTACCCATGACTACTGTTTCCGAGGTGTTGAACCACCTAAAGGAAGAAGGCTACACCGTTGATTTCAACTTGCGGGGCGACTGCCTGATGGGCCCCGGCGACGCGCTGCAGCTTTACCCGGACGAGTTTCTGGTGGATAAGCACTACCGCTTCGAAGGCATGTCGGACCCCGGCGACGAGGCCGTGGTGTACGCCATTTCCTCGCCCCGGCACGCCTTGAAAGGCACCCTGGTAAATGGCTATGGGATTTCCAGCGAGGCCCTGAGCGCGGAGATGATGAAAGCCTTGCAGGAGAACCCGGCGTTCTACCCTTCGCCCGAGGAAACGGCGGACCCGGTCGAAAAAGCGAGCGAGGCCACGCCGCAGCGCCCGGCCGGCATCCGTCCGCTGAATGCGCCCCTGCTCGTGCTCGACCTGTTCCAGGCCCAGGCGCAAATCAGGCAGGAGCCGGCCTGGCACCGCAGCGACCGCAACGCCCTGACGCTGCTGCAGGCCGACGGGATGCGCCTAGTGCTCATCGCCCTTCGCCAAGGCGCGGAGATGAAAACGCACACGGCCCCCGGCATTATCAGCGTGCAGGTGCTCGAAGGCCACCTTGGCTTCGAGGCTGAAGGGCAGACAACGGAGCTGAAACCCGGCCTGCTGCTGACCCTGCAAACCGGCCTGCCGCACCGCGTGGTGGCCCGGCAGGAATCGGTGTTTCTGCTCACCATGGCCAACCCGGCGGCAGAGCGGCCGGACGCCTGAAGGCTCAACGGAAGGTGAAGAAAAAAGTATTCAACAGACTAAAAATCAGCAATTACATCAAGCACAAGCCAGTTAAATTCAATACTGGCATACCACTGCCCGGCGGGCATTTCAACAATCCTTACATGAGAGTTTACCCCTTATTCCTTTTTTCGCTGCTGCTGCTCACGGTTCGGCCGGCCCGGGCCCAGACCGATACCGCCGTGTATCACCTCACCATCCGGCAGGAGCAGGTGAGCAAGGCCGGCAAAACCATGCAGGGCATGACCGTCAACGGCGGGATTCCCGGCCCTACTATTCGCTTCAAAGAGGGCGGCTACGCTGTTATCTACGTCAAGAATGAAATGAGCGTGGAGACATCGGTGCACTGGCACGGGCTGCTGGTGCCCAATTTTTACGATGGGGTACCCTACCTCAACACCCCGCCCATCAAGCCGGGGCAGGAGCTGAAATACGAGTTTCCGCTCAAGCAGGCCGGTACCTACTGGTACCACTCGCACACGCTGCTGCAGGAGCAGAGCGGCGTGTACGGCTCCATCGTCATCGAGCCCAAGCACGAGCGCCTCACCTACGACAAGGAGCTGGTGCTCGTGCTCTCGGACTGGACCAACCAGCAGCCCAAAAATGTGCTGCGCTACCTCAAGCGGGGCACCGAGTGGTATAACATTGCCAAGGGCACGGCCACGCCGCTCAACCGCGTGATTGCCCGCGGGGCCTTCGGGGCGCAGCTCAACTTCTGGAAGCAGCGCATGGAGGGCTTCGGCATTGCCGACGTGTACTACGACGCCTTCCTGGTAAACGGCCAGCCGGTACAGGAATACCCCGATTTTAAGCCCGGCGAAAAGGTGCGCCTGCGCATCATCAACGGGGGAACCTCGACGCAGTTCTGGCTCACGTTTGGCGGCGAAGACCCGCTGTTGGTGGCGGCCGACGGGCAGGACGTAGTGCCGGTGCCGCACAACAAAACCTTCATTGCCATTGCCGAAACCTACGATTTCTTGGTCACGATTCCGGCCAGCGGCAAGCTCGAATTTCGGGCCATGGCGCAGGACGGCTCCGGCACCGCGTCGGCCTTCCTGGGCACGGGGCCGGTGCTGGCCGCCCCGGTGCTGCCCCGGCCCGACAAAATCGCGCTCATGCAGCAAATGGCCAAAATGGACATGCGCATGGGCGCACCCGCCCTCAAGTTCCGCCCCCACCACGTCGACCCCGAGCAGATGAAAGCCAACTGGGGCATGCAGATGGGCAAGAAAGGGAAGGATGGAGAAATGGGCAGCAACGACCAGAAGGCCGACATGAAAATGAACGACCAGCCCGCATCACCCAAGCCCGCCATGGCCGGCATGCCGATGGACGGCACGAAGAAAATGGATGGCATGAAAATGCCCGCCGACACGGCCCACGCCGGGATGAAGATGGGTGCCGATAAGCCGATGGCCGGCATGCAGATGGGCTCCGATAAACCGATGGCGGGGATGGACATGGGCGGCATGGACATGTTCGCCGAGTACAACTACGACTACCTGCGGGCCCCGCAGAAAACGGCCTACGCCGATAACGTGCCCGTGCGCAAAATCCTGCTCAACCTCACCGGCAACATGAGGCGCTACATCTGGAGCATGAACGGCGTACCGCTGTCATCGGCCGATGAAATTCCGATTCGGGGCAACCAGATTACCCGCATCACCTACAACAACCTGACGATGATGCACCACCCCATGCACCTGCACGGGCACTTTTTCCGGGTCATCAACGAAAACGGTGAATACTCGCCCCTGAAGCACACCGTGAACGTGCCGCCCATGAAGCAGGTCACCATCGAGGTGCTGGGCAACGAGTCGGGCGACTGGTTTCTGCACTGCCACGTCCTCTACCACCTCATGAGTGGCATGGCCCGCGTGGTGAGCTACGACACGCCCCGCGACCCGCGAATGACGGGCTACCCGAAGAGCACACTGGTGCACGAAACCAACCGCTACTACACCTGGGGCCTGCTCGGCGTGGCTTCGCACCTGGGCAACCTGAACCTGGTGTCATCCAACGTCCGCAACCAGTTCAACCTGAGCGTGGAGAACGGCTGGAACCGCAACATGGAATCGGAGGCCACCTACGAGCGCTACCTCTACGACTACTTCCGCGTGTTCGGGGGCGTGAACGTAGAGAACACCCGGCAGCAGCAGCCCGCTCCGCTTACCGAGCCCGGGGCCGCGGGCCGGATGGTCACCAAAACCACCACCACGGCCGTGGTCGGGGTCCGCTTCCTGACGCCCTACCTGTTCAGCCTCGATGCCCGCATCGACAACCAGCTGCGACCCCGCCTGAGCCTGGGCCGGCAAATCATGGTGCTGCCGCGCCTGCTCGTGTCCGGCTACTATGAGTACCAGGCCGACTTCGGCTGGGTAAACACGCTGGACAACAACCGCCGCTTTGCGAAAGAAGTCGTCTGGCGCACCGGGGCCGAATACCTGCTCTCGCGCAACTTCTCGCTGATGGGCAGCTACGACAGCCGCTTCGGTGGCGGCGGCGGCCTGAACCTGCGGTTTTAAAGTCGGGGCTGGTGCCCAAGCCGGGTAATCATGCAAGCCGTAGGCGCAATTCTGTACCCCTTTGGTAGCACTTGGCGGCTGCTTTCTGCGTTTTATTCACACGGACCACCGGTGGTCCCTTAGCTCTAATCATCATGAAAACCCTCCAATTCAAAACCAACATCAACTGCGGCGGCTGCATCAAATCCGTGACGCCCGCCCTCAACCAGGAAGCCGGTGCCGGCAACTGGCAGGTCGATACTGCCAACCCCGATAAGATTCTCACGGTTACCTCCGATAAGCTCACTTCCGAGCAGGTGGTGCAGGCCGTGGAGAAGGCCGGTTTCAAGATTCAGGCGGCCTAACGCCTGGTCCCATCAGCAAAAGCGCCCGGTAACGCCGGGCGTTTTTGGTTGGTGGCGGTTCCGTCCCTGCACCGCTGTCGAGTAGTCGCATCCCGGACAGCTGGCCTCACGCAGCATGACAAAGCTCATTCGTTAGGTCCTCGTTTGTCATGGCCTCCCATCCAACCCCGACGGTCCTTTGCTACCGCTGGTTCCGCGCCGGCTTATTGTCTCCAATACCTGCAGACGAGTAGCCTAACCGACCCGCCACCCAATTTTCCCATCAACAACAATCCTTTTCCCCTCTCATGAAAAAGTTCCCCTATATCCTTGCCGCCCTCCTGTTCGCCGGCCTGACCAATGTCCAGGCCCAGACGACTCCCAAGCCCGCCCCTGCCCAATCCGCCACCAAGTCGATGGCCCAGGACGGCTGTATGATGAAGGACGGAAAAATGATGATGATGAAAGGGGGTAAGATGATGCCCATGACCGCCGACATGACCATGGCCGATGGCACGATGTGCATGACCGACGGCACCTGCAAAATGAAGGACGGCACCACCATGAAGATGAAAGACGGCCAGTGCATGATGATGGACGGCAAGATGAAATCGATGGACGAGATGAAAAAATCCGGGATGATGAAAGGCAGCACGATGAAAGACGGGAAGATGGGCAAGATGAAAATGTAAGCGCCCCGCCCTGGTTCTACCGGGCTGAGTGCACAAGGAGGCCGCCACATTTGGTCGGCCGTGTGCTACTACCCGTGCCCCAGTTAGCGCCCATGCGGTTAGTCGCATGGGCGCTATTCGTTACTGTTTTCCCAAGCCCTTCGCATGATGAAGCCCCAAATTGAGCCGGCCACGGCCACGCCGCCCCCCATTGCTCCCGGCGATAAGTCGCCGGCTAAGCCGCCGGTGCCGGACCACACCGGGCACCACGGGCCGGCCGCATCTACGCCGCCTCCGGCCACTACGGGCACGCTCCCCAAGCCGATGGACCATAGCAAAATGGACCACGAAAAAATGGACCACGGCCCGGCGGGCGGCCACGACCACGGGGCCATGATTGCCGACTTCCTGCGCCGGTTCTGGGTGTGCCTGGCGCTGTCGGTGCCCATCGTCGCCTTGTCGATGATGTTTCAGAACCTGGTCGGGTACCACTTTTCCTTTCCGTACAGCACCTGGGTGCTGCTGGCGCTGGCATCGCTAATTTACGGGTACGGCGGCTGGCCCTTCCTTAGCGGCACGGTGGGGGAGCTGCGCAGCCGGCAGCCGGGCATGATGACCTTGGTGGCCGTGGGCATCACGGTGGCCTACGCCTACAGCGTGGCCGTGACGGTGGGCTGGCTGCGCGGCATGGACCTGTTTATGGAGCTGGCCACCTTGATTGACATCATGCTGCTGGGCCACTACCTGGAAATGCGCTCCGTGGCCGGGGCCTCGCACGCGCTGGAGCTGCTGGTTCAGCTGCTGCCGTCCGAAGCCCATAAAAAGGAGGGCGACAACATCCGCGACGTTCAGGTTACGACCCTGGCCGTCGGCGACGTGGTGCTGGTGCGGCCGGGTGAGCGGATTCCCACCGATGGGGAGGTAGTAGACGGCAGCAGCGCCGTGAACGAGAGCATGCTCACGGGCGAGAGCGTACCGGTGCAGAAGGAAGCGGGCGGCAAGGTCATCGCCGGGGCCGTGAACGGCGAGGGCGCGCTCACCGTGCGGGTCACGCACCAGGGGGCCGACAGCTACCTGAGCAAGGTGGTGAAGATGGTAGGCGAGGCCCAGAACACCAAGTCGCAGACCCAGACGCTGGCCGACCGCGCCGCCGGCTGGCTCACGGCCGTGTCGCTGGCGGGCGGCCTGGGCACGCTGGCCGTGTGGTTCTGGCAGGGCAAGGACGTGGCCTTCGCCATCGAGCGCATGGTGACGGTCATGGTCACGGCCTGCCCGCACGCGCTGGGCGTGGCCATTCCGCTGGTGGTGGCCATTTCCACGTCTATTTCGGCCCGCAAGGGCCTACTGATTCGCAACCGCACGGCCTTCGAGGAAGCCCGCAAGATTACGGCCATGGTGTTCGACAAAACCGGCACCCTCACCGAAGGGGCCTTTGGCGTCACCCGCGTGCAGGTGCTGGCCGGCGGCCTCGACGAAGCGGCCTTGCTGGGCACGGTGGCTGCTTTGGAGCAGCAGTCGCAGCACCCCATTGCCCAGGGCATTGTGCGCGAGGCGCATAAAAGAGAACTCACCCTGCCCGCCATTCAGGATTTTAACTCCTTAACCGGCAAGGGCGTGGCGGCCACCGTGGCCGGCCAGGCGGTGGTGGTGGCCAGTCCCGGCTACCTCAAGGAAAAGAATATCACGCCGCCCGCCGATGCCGTCAGCAACGGGGCCGAAACGGTGGTGTTTGTGCTGCTCGATGGCCAGCTGACCGGCTACGTAGCCTTGGCCGACCGCATCCGGGACGACTCCAAAGAGGCCGTGCAGCGCTTGCAGGCCCAGGGCATCAAGGTGTACATGGCTACCGGCGACAACCAGCAGGTGGCCGATGCCGTGGCCCAAGAGTTGGGCCTCGACGGCGTGTACGCCGAGGTGCTGCCCGACCAGAAGGTCAAAATCATCAAAGACTTGCAGGCCCAGGGCCAGTTCGTGGCCATGACCGGCGACGGCGTGAACGACGCGCCCGCCCTGGCCCAGGCCAACGTGGGCATCGCCGTGGGGTCGGGCACCGACATTGCGGCCGAAACCGCCGACATCATCCTCGTCAACAGCAAGCCCACCGACATCACCAACCTGGTGGAGTTCGGCAAGGCCACCTACCGCAAGATGATGCAGAACCTGTTTTGGGCCACGGGCTACAACGTGGTGGCCCTACCGCTGGCGGCCGGGGTGTTGTACCCGCACTTCGTGCTCAGCCCGGCCATGGGCGCGGTGCTCATGAGCGCGAGCACCGTCATCGTGGCATTGAACGCGCAATTGCTGCGCCAGTCGCTGAAGTAGCCTGTTGCGCTACCTCGACAAGCGGGCGTTTCTGGCGGCCTGAGCCCACCATTTTAATAGCAAAAACGCCCGGTGCTGCCGGGCGTTTTTTGTTTTGAGGGTTGGCGCGAGTAAGCTGAAGCGTGCCCGAAATTATGCAACAACTCGTGGAAAAAGTGGGTAATCTATCCCGCGTCAGGGCCGTAAAATTAGCTCGTTTCAACCAACTGTCTCCACGGGCGTAGGATTAACAAATTCATTACCATGTCATTAAAGTTTATTACTGGGGCGGGAGTGACGCTGCTGCTGGCGGCGTGCTCTTCCTCCACCAGCACCACCACCACCGAGCCGCGCAAGGAAGTTAGCTACATTCGCGGGCCCTACAACGCCGCGTTTTTTCGCCGGCACGGCGCGTCCGAAGCCTTGTCGGCGGGCTTCCACTTTCACCACGGCCGCGAGCACGACGTGCTGCTGCAAACCAAGCTGGCCGACCGCGAGAAGGTAGACGCCGACTTTGATGCCCAAGTGTTCGACTTCGTGAAAAACCAGAAGTCGAAGGTCGGCCCCTCGATGGAGCTGTACGGGCCCTACACGGCGCGCGTGGCCTGGACGCTGTTTCGCACCATCGACTGGACCCACCAGCACCACGAGCAGACCTACGACATCATGGCCAGCCAGCGCGTGGCCTGGGCCAAGAAGAAGGAGTGGACCGACCGCGCCGTGAAGCTGTACCTGGCCCGCAATAAGGAGGTAGCCCGCTCGGTGGCCCCGCTCGACATCACCATGCGCCGGGCGGCCTGCATGATGAAGCCCTACTTCACCTACTACCGCAACTTCTACCCCAAGTCCAACTCCCAGGCTTGGGTGGCGCACTGGTGGCACCCGGCCATCTACGAGGCCCAGATGCTGAGCGGCAACGCCGACGGCGGCCAGGAGGCGGCCATCAAATCGGTGAACGACCTGATGTTCAACGAAGTGTATAAGAACCGGCCCCAGCGCATGCTGCTCAGCCGCGAGCTGATGCCGCGCTACTCGCGCATGTCGCCCGAGTCGGCCAATATCTTCGACAACCTGCACATGCTGCACGGCCTGGCCTACGACATCCTCAGCTACGAGGGCTGGACCGAGCAGCAGCAGCGCGACGAGCTCTACCGCGTCATCGATGCCATGAGCTACCAGCCGGGCGATGAGCAGTACGTGCGCAAGTTCGACCTGCCCTACCCCGACGTGGACCCGCGCCTCTACCCCGCCTGGATGGCCGGCCCGGAAGGCTCGATGTCGAAAATCATGATGGAAATGATGATGGAGATGATGCCGCTGATGATGCCCGACATGGCCCCGGACATGAAGGACAAGATGATGGCCCAGTTCCAGATGAAGATGCGCCCCGGCATGGAGCCCGGCGAAACCGAGGGCTCGCTGCACGACGCCATGATGAAAATGATGCCCGGTATGAAGATGATGCCCGGCGCGCTGGAACCCGGCAAAACGCCCGAAATGATGCGCGAGGCCATGCTCAAGGGTTGGCAGGAAAAGCACGGCAACATGCCCGACGTGCCGCCGCTCGACATGAGCCAGGAGCCCACGCTGACCGCGCTGGCCCGCTAGCGCCGGTGCCGTTTTTCATTTCATCTTCCGAATCAGCTCTTTATGAATAAGTTAGTTATCTTACGCAGCATGCTGCTGGCCACCGGTTGCCTATTGGGCCTGGCCCCGCGGGCCCACGCTCAATCCGACCAGATTAACCTCGACGCCGGCCTGCCCACCCGCCTCGAAGACGCCTACCCCACGGCCTATGGCAACCGCGAGTTTCAGCTGCCGGTGCGCTACCAGCGCGGCCGGCAGGGCGACAACCTGGTGCAGTACACGCCCACCCTCGAATTGGGCATTTTCCGCAACACGCAGCTGGCCGTGTCCGTACCTATTTACTCCGGCAACGGCGACCGGGCGGGCAGCGGCAACGTGCAGGTTGGGGGCCTCTACAACTTCAACACCGAAGGCAAGTACCTGCCCGCCGTGGCCCTGGCCGGTGCCCTCACGCTGCCCACCGGCCTGCGCAGCGAAGGCACCGACTACAACGGCCGCTTCATCCTCACCAAAAGCCTGTTCGGCACCCTCAACCGCCTGCACCTCAACGTGGCCTACTTCCACAACAGCCAGCCCGGCATGATGGCCGAAGGCGGTCAGCTGAAGGAGGAGCGCCCCGACCGCTACGCGCTGCTGGTGGGCTACTCCACGCGCATCGCGCCGCAGTCGTCACTGGTTGTGGATTTCGTGCGCGAGCAGCGCCGCTTCCGGGGCGAAATGGGCTCGTCGCTGGAGGCCGGCATTCGTCGCCAGATGAATCCGCGGCTGGTCCTCAGCCTCGGCGCAGCGGCTGGGCTGGGTACCGACGCCGACAAGTTTACGGCCACCCTGGGCTTCCAGCACGCGTTTTAATATTGGCCGGCTCGTGGGGCCGGCCAGTTATCGCTTTCCAACCTTCTCCGCATGAGCATTACCCGTCAATCTCTGCTGCTGTGGTGGGGCATCACCGTCACCGTCGCCTATTTGCTCACCGAATACTTTGGCCACACCCTAGAGCACGGCCACTCCGCCGTGCTCTGGACCTGGGCCGGCGCCATGCTTATACCCGTGGTGATGTCGCTGCTGCTGGGCAGCCGGGCCAACGCCCTGGTCTGGGTGTGGGCCGGAGCCACGGTGCTGGCCACGGTGGAGAACTTCGGGGTGCACGCCGCCGAAGCCAAGGCGCTTATGCCCTTTAGCTTTCATACGCTGTGGTTCCTGTTTGGCGCGGCGGGCTTTGCCTACACGGCCGCCGTGGTGGAGGGCAGCGCCCGCAAGCGGCTGTACGCCGGGGCCGCGCTGCTCAACCTGGTTGGGGCGGGGCTGCTGCTAGTCAACCACGACCTGCTGAAGGGGTACCAATTCGTGGTGCTGGCCCTCATTCAGGGCGTGCCCATGCTCCTGGACGTGCCCCTGCGGCGGCGGCACGAGGCGCAGGCAGGGTAGAGGTCTCGGTATTGGTGAACTACCTGCGGAGTTTCCGGTCTAGTAGTGGAGATGTTATCTTCCTGCCAAACCGCGTATTCCCATGAAACAACCCTTACCCGTTACCAGCCAATCAACAACCGCTCAGGAAGAGCATCAGGAAGCCAAGGAGCGTAGCGCGCCGTCCAGCAAAATCATTCACGAAGCCATTCTCAGAGAAGGCAAAGAGGAGCTGGACCGGACGTCGGACGCGCTGTTCTGGTCGGGGCTGGCGGCGGGCCTCTCGATGGGCTTGTCGATGATAGCTCAGGGGGTAATGACGCATTACCTGCCCGACTCGCCCTGGCGTCCGCTGGTGGCTAGCCTGGGCTACAGCCTGGGCTTCCTGGTGGTGGTGCTGGGACGGCAGCAGCTGTTCACCGAAAACACCCTCACGCCGATTCTGCCGCTGCTGCACCAGCGCACGTGGCGCGGCCTGCGGAACGTGTTGCGCTTGTGGGGGGTGGTGCTGGTGGCCAATCTGCTGGGCGGCCTGGCCCTGGCGCTGGTCGTGGCGCATACCGGCACGTTCGAGCCCGCCATCCGGGCCGAGTTTGCCCACATGGGGGAGGAGGCGCTGGCCCCCAGCTTCGGCATTGTGATGATACGCGGCATCTTTGCCGGCTGGATGATTGCCTTGATGGTGTGGATACTACCTTTTGCCGACACGGGACGCATCTGGGTAATTATCGTCATCACCTATGTCGTGGGCATCTGCCATTTCAGCCACGTGATTGCCGGCACAATAGAGGTGTTTACCCTGGCCGCGTCGGGTGGAGTCTCCTGGGCGCAGGCACTGGGTGGTTTCACGGTGCCGGCGCTGCTGGGCAATATTTTGGGCGGGGTGCTGCTGGTGGCCGGCCTCAACCACGCGCAGGTAGTGACCAACCAACCCGAAAACAACGCTGCTGAATAAGCAGGACAAGCTATCTGAGGACCGTAATTTACTCCCTCCTTTCTCCTTGTCCTGAGGGAACACAAAAAGCCGACCCCC
>JBBQSQ010000095.1:0-17259 GCA_038213745.1 Cytophagales bacterium | reverse complement strand
TGCCACGTTAGCGAACTATCTTAAAGCCAATTTGCTTTTTCCCGTTATGAAATCTATTCACACCTTGGCCGTTATCGCGGCTGGTTTGTCCTTATCGCTGACGGCTTCGGCCCAGGAGCAGGCCACTACGGCTACCAGCACGGGCTCGCACCGGCCCATTCCGCCTTCTGACCAAATGTTCCGCAAGAGCATTTGGCGCCAGGTTGATTTGCGCGAGAAGCAGAACAAGCCCATGTTCTCCGAGGGCAAAGAAATCAGCCGGGTTATTTTGGACGCGGTGAAGCGCGGCGAATTACAAGCTTATAAGAACGACTCGCTAACCTCGACGTTTAGCTCGCAGGAGGTTGTCGGCAACATGTCATACGTAGACGACGTGGCGAAACTGAGCGACGAGGAAAAGGCAGCTGGTTTCAGTGAAAAGGACCTCGGCGGCGGCGGCGATGATTGGGGTGCCCCGGCTCCCAAGAAAGCCGCAGCGAAAAAGGTGGCCAAACTGGATGCCAATGGCAAGCCGGTGAAGGACAAGAAAGGCCGGGTAATCATGGTGAATGCGCCCGCCGCGGTTGCGGTGGCCGCCAAGCCTCTCGGCAACGAGTACCGCCCCAAGGACTTGTATGAGATGGAAATAAAGGAGGATATGATTTTTGACAAGAAACGGTCAAGAATGTATCACGACATTAAATCCATTCAATTATTGGTGCCTTCCACGCTGGCCGCCAACGTGTCGGGCATTGAGAAGCCAATTGGTACCTTTAAGTACAGCGATTTGGTAAAGGTGTTCCGCAACAATCCGCAAACCGCCATCTGGTTCAATGCGGAGAACGATGCGCAGCACAAAAACCTGGCTGACGCGTTCGAACTGTGGTTGTTCAACTCCTACATCACCA
This sequence comes from Cytophagales bacterium, assembly GCA_038213745.1. Classification (GTDB taxonomy): domain Bacteria; phylum Bacteroidota; class Bacteroidia; order Cytophagales; family Hymenobacteraceae; genus Hymenobacter. Next base: position 16,372 of record JBBQSQ010000095.1, on the reverse strand, counting down.
AAGTGTCGAACGCTGGTGACAGCCGCTTGGACGATATTTACGGTGGTGCGCAGCAGGGCATCCTGGCCGCTCAGCAGACGGCCGCTGACTTGGTGGAATATGAGTACAACCTGTGGTCTTTCTAGACCGCAGATTTAGCGGATTTTACAGATTTTAATCTGTTGAAGACTGAAATAAAAAAGGCCCTCGCCGCGATGCGAGGGCCTTTTTTATGGCTGACATTTTGGCGTTAGCTGGGGAGCTGGCGGGGCGGCATGGGGTGGGCGGGAGCTTCGTTTTCAACAAAGTAGGTTTGCAGCACCTTGGCTTTGGCTTTGCCTACTTCGGCGATTAGCTCGGCTTCGGACAGCTCGCGGATTTTCTTGACAGACTTGAATTTGTTGAGGAGCTTGTCGGCGGTGATGGGGCCGAGGCCTTTCACGTCGGTGAGCTCGGTTTTGAGGGTGCCGGCGTCGCGGCGGGAGCGGTGAAAGGTGATGCCGAAGCGATGGACTTCGTCGCGCATGCGCTGAAAGAGGCGTAGGGACTCACTCCGTTTGTCGATGTAGATGGGCAGCGGGTCGTTGGGAACGTAGATTTCTTCGAGGCGCTTGGCGATGCCGATGACGGCAATCTGGCCCCAGAGATTAAGGTCTTTCAGGGCCTTGACGGCCATGCTAAGCTGGCCCTTGCCACCGTCGACGATGACGAGCTGGGGGAGGCTGGCCCCCTCGTCGACGAGGCGGCGGTAGCGACGCGACACGACTTCGTACATGGAGTCGAAGTCGTTGGGGCCGATGACGGTTTTGATGTGGTAGTGGCGGTAGTCCTTCTTGCTGGGCTTGGAGTTGCGAAAGCAGACCATGGCGGCCACCGGGTTATCGCCCTGAAAGTTGGAGTTGTCGAAGCATTCAATGTGCTTGGGCAGCTCAGTGAGGCGCAAGTCCTTCTTGATGGTTTCCATGATGCGGACCTCGTTCACATCCTTGCTCTTCTCGTTCATGCTCTCCTTCTCCTTGCGGGCGTAGAGCACGTTTTTGATGGCGAGTTCAAGCAGCTTGCGCTTCTCGCCGATTTGGGGTACGGCAACGGCGACGCCGGGCAGCGGCAGCTCCAGCGCGACGTTGGTTAGGATTTCGCGCGATTCACTCTCGAACTCCTGGCGCATTTGCATCACGAGCGGAGCCAGGATTTCGGCATCTTCCTCGTCCAGCTTTTTGGTGACCTCCAGGGATTGGGTGAGGATGATGGAGCCGTTCATCACCTTGAGGTAGGTGATGAAGCCCGATTTCTCGTTGCTGGCAATCGCAAAAACGTCGATGTTGGTGAGTGTGTCCGATACGATGGTGCTCTTCGCCTGGAAGGCGTCAATCTTATCAAGTTTTTGCTTGAACCGGTGGGCCAGTTCGTACTGCATGTCCTGCGCGGCGGCCGACATTTGCTCGCGGAAGTACTGCTTGGGCACGCGCAGGTCGCCGTTGAGGATGTTGCGGATTTGCTGAATGTAGCCGTTGTAGGCGGCTTCGTCTTCGCGGGCCACGCACGGGGCGTTGCAGTTGCCGAGTTGAAGCTCCAGGCAGGGCTTGAACTTGCCCGCTTCGACGTTGGCCGCGCTCAGGTTGTAGTTGCAGGTGCGCAGCGGGTAGAGGGCCCGGATGAGCTCCAGCAGCACGTTGAGGGTGGTGCCGCTCGCGTAGGGGCCGTAGTAACGCGAGCCGTCGTTAATCTTGTTGCGGGTGGGGATGAGGCGGGGAAACCGCTCGTTGGTGAGGCAAAGGTAGGGGTAGGTTTTGCCATCCTTCAGCAGGATATTGTACTTGGGCTGGTGCTGCTTGATGAGGTTGTTTTCGAGCAGGAAGGCATCCGACTCCGAATCGACGATGGTAAATTCGAGGCGTTTGATGTTTCTGACCAGCTGCTGGGTCTTCTTGTTGTGGTCATTCTTTGTGAAGTAGCTGCTCACGCGCTTACGCAGGTCAATGGCCTTGCCCACGTAAATGATGCCCTCGTCGTCAAAATACTTATACACGCCGGGCTTGTGGGGCAGGGCAGAGATTTGGGCTTGTAGTTCGGGGTTGGCTGCCATAAATCGCAGATTTTCGCTGATTAACCGTGATTACGCTGATTCAGACAACGTGTTGGGAAAGAGAGGAGGGTGGGGGGAACCGCCTCGTGAGGGAGGCAGCTGATTAGGGGGCGTGGAGGCGTTATCCGTAACAAAAAATGACCAGCAAAAGTCGCCGGTCATTTTTTATAAAACCGTTGCTCAAGCTGTTTCGCCGAAAGAAATCAGCGAAATCACGGTTAATCAGCGAAAATCTGTGATTTAGATGTCTTGGTCGTCTAAGTCGTTGGGGGTAGGCACTCGCATTTTCTGGTCGGCCGGAATGGTGTCGCGCTGGCCGCCGTAGTACCGCGAGCAATCGATTTCGATACTGAGCGGCGCGGCGGGCTTGGGGAAGGGCGCGGTGCTGATGCCGATGCCTTTGTCCTTGTACACCTTCTGCATGAAGAGGCCGTAGAGCGGCAGCGCCAGGCGCGCGCCCTGGCCGTAGGCCCCGGTGCGGAAGTGAATGCTGCGGTCTTCGCCCCCAATCCACATGCCGCAGACCAAGTCGGGGGTGATGCCCATGAACCAGGCATCGGAGTAGTTGGAGGTAGTGCCCGTTTTGGCCCCGATTTCGGTGGGGAATTTGAAGCCGGTGTGCAGGATGGTGCTGGTGCCGCCGGGCTCGGTGGTGCTGGCTTGCAGCATGTATGTCATCAGGTAAGCGGTTTCCTCGCTGAGTACTTCGCGGGTCTGGGGCACGAACTCGCGCAGTACGTTGCCGTTCTTGTCCTCGATGCGGGTAACCATGACCGGGGCGGTCCATACGCCCTTGTTGACGAAGGTGGCGTACGCGCCGCAGAGCTCGAAAATGCTGCAATCGGAGGCACCGAAACCGACGGACGGCACTGCATCAATCTCCGACGTAATGCCCAGCCGCTTGGCGTAGCCAACGACGGTTTCGGGCGTGAGCTTCATCACCAGCCAGGCGGTGATGGAATTCATGGAGCGGGCCAGGGCCTGGCGCAGGGTAAACACCCGGCCCGAAAAGCCGCCCTCGAAGTTCTTGGGCGTGTAGGGCGCGCGACCCGCCACTGGGGGGAAGGTGGTGGCCACGTCGGGCCGCGGGTAGCAGGGCGAGTAGCCTTGGTCGATGGCGGCCGTGTACACGATGGGCTTGAAGGCCGAGCCGGGCTGCCGCTTGCCCTGCCGCACGTGGTCGAACTTAAAGAACTTGTAGTTGGGGCCGCCCACCCAGGCCTTAATCTGGCCGTTGAGCGGGTTCATAGCCATGAAGCCAGCTTGCAGGTAGCGCTTGTAGTAGGCCAGCGAATCGAGCGGCGACATGAGCATCTCCTTCTCGCCCTGCCAGGTAAACACCGGCATCTTGTACTTCTTATGCAGGTAGAAATTCACCGAGTCGCGGTTGCCGTCGTAGATGTTCATCAACGATTTGTAGCGCTGGGTGCGGCGCATGGCCGTGTTCAGAAAGTTGGGGATGACCTTGCCGTTCTCATCGCGCCAGGGCAATTGGCCCTTCCAGTGGGCCGTGAACCACTTCTGTTGCAAGGCCAGGTGCTCGGCCACCGATTTTTCGGCGTATTGCTGCATCCGCGAGTCCACGGTGGTGTATATTTTCAGGCCGTCGGCGTACAGGTCGTGGTCGGTTTCCTTGGCCCAGCCCAGCAGGGACTTCACCACTTCGGCCCGGAAGTAGGGAGCCAGGCCCTTGCTGGGGTTTTCCACCGAATAGTGCAGCACAATGGCCTTGGCGGTATCCTGGGCCAGCTCAGCGTCGGTGATGTAGTTCGATTTGGCCATCTGGCGCAACACCCAGTTGCGGCGCAGCTTCGAGCGCTGCGGGTGCAGCACGGGGCTGAAGCGGCCCGGCGCGTTCACGATGCCCACCAGCGTGGCCGCCTCGGGCGTGCTCAGGTCCTTGGGCTTTTTGTTGAAAAAAGTCTTGGCGGCCGTGTTGATGCCGAAGGAGTTCGAACCGTACTCCACGGTGTTGAGGTACATGCGCAGGATTTCGCGCTTGGTATAGTTACGCTCCAGCCGGATGGCCAGAATCCACTCCTTGGCTTTGGTGATGAGCAGGCCCACCTTGCCGCTGCCGTTCAGGATGCCGTCGTTGAGGTTGCTTTGCTCGCCGGGGCGGGTTTTGAACAGCACCTTGGCCACCTGCTGGGTGAGGGTGGAGCCGCCCCCGTTGCGGTTGAAGGTAGCTACGCCCGCCACGGCCCGGAAAATGCTCTTCATATCGATGCCCGAGTGCTGCTCGAAGCGCACGTCTTCGGTAGCGATAAGGGCATCAACCAGGTTTTGAGGCAAATCCTTAAACTCGGCGGGGGTGCGGTTCTCGCGGAAGTATTTGCCCAGTAGCACGCCGTCGGCCGAATATATTTCGGAGGCCAGTTCCGAACGTGGGTTTTCCAGCGTTTTGAGGTTAGGCATGCGCCCGAACAAGTTCAGGAAGTTGCCGCTCACCGCGAGCACAAACAGACCTAAGCCCACCACGCCTGCGCCAAACAGCAGCCACATGGTGCGCGTGAACGCCGTGAACCGCCCCTGACGCGTTGGTTTCGGGGGCAGGGGCTTAGGGCGGCGGGCAGGGGAGGAGGCGGGCATTCGTTGGAGTTGGGAGTTGACAGTTAAAAGTTATGAGTTTACGTAATGAGGTAAGCTCGGCCCCGGAGCAAAGGTCCGACTGCAAACTCATAACTCATAACGCCCAACTTTTAACTCATTTATACGCGCGCTGGTAAAAACTCAAATACCCGGCCAAGTCGCCGGTAGCTTGCATCAGCGCCAGGTTTTCGAGGCTGATAACCAGCGTTTGGTAGCCCGCGCCGCGCAGCCGCGCCAGCGGCGACTGCGGCCCCCGCAGCTTGGTAGCGTAGCTCTGGGCCACCTTGGCCCCGGGCAGCGCACGCACCACCACCAACTCCTGTTCAGCCCCCAGCGTGGGCGTTTCCAACTGCAAGTTGTTGGCCCGGAAAAACCGGTTGTTGTAGGTGCCTAGCTGCGTGGCCAGGCCCGTAGCCGCCGGCGAGCCCTTGGGAAACACCAGCACGACCGCATGCGCCCCGCTCAGCTGGGTGGTGTAGGCAGTAGCCGGGGCCGCCGCCGCCATATTAGCTCCCTCAACGGGCACTGTACCTCCTGCCGGCGCGGGGGCCGCTGGCGTTGGGGCTGCGGCAGTGGCGGGCGCAGTGCCCGGCGTTGGTGCTGTCGGTGTTGGAACCGCGGGCGTCGTGGCCACCGCGGGCGTTTCTTTGAGGTCCTTGTCCACCGGAGCTGGCGCGCCGGTCGGTGCCGGGGTTGCCTTTTTCTCATCTAGCACCGGCTTTGGTTGGGGCACTGCTTTGCTGTCTGCTGGCGTCGGCACGGGGGCCGTCGCCGTCGGGCCCAGCAGTTTGGCCGGGCTCTCATTTTCGCCGTAGAAAATGCGCATCCGGTTGTTGATTTCGCCGGGTCTGAAAATCGACACCACCGGTTTTTCCGTCGAAGCCAAGGCCCCGGCGATTTGTCCGGCATCCTGCTTTTTGTAGGTGGCGGCCAGCGCCTGGGCCTGGGGCACCAACGGGCTCTCGGGGTAGTCCCGATAGAATTTCTCAACGGAGGAACGCGCCGTGAGCGGCGGCTGCGTGCGAATAACGAGCAGCGTTTTCAGGTACGCCACCCGGTCGGTCAGGTCGCTTTTGGGGTACTGCTTTTCGGTGCGGGCCAGCACGCCCGACGCCTTGCGGAATTCCTGATTTTTGTAGTACGTGAAGGCCGAATCGACGCGACTGGCCACGGCGTTGTGCAGGGCCAGCTCGTGTTCGCGGTACAGCGGGTCGGCAATCAGCTTGGCGTAGATGGACGTGGGGAATTCCCGTTGCAAAGCCGCCGCGTATTGAGCCATGCGGGCGGCATCGGGCACGTCCTTGTAGTGCAGGTACAGCAGGTAGTAGGCGTCGGGCGCATGCTCGCCGCGCACGTAGCGCGTCACTTGGCGGTCGTAGGTTTCGTAGCCCTTTTCGCGTTCTTTCAGCTGCTCTTTGTAGATGCCGCCCAGCTCGTATAGCGCGGCTTCCACTTTGTTATCCGACGCCTGGAGCAACGCGGGCGTAACGGGTAGTGCTTGGCGGTACTGGGCAATCAGGGCATTTTTTGCGGCCGCTGGGTCGGCGGCCGCCGTGGCCGAAGCAGTCGAGTCGGGCCGGCCGCCGTTCACGCGCACGCCCTCATTGCCTGTAATGGATACGGGAACGCCCCCGTTGGCCGGGGCATTGGGCGAGCTGCTGGCCTGGCGGCTGGTGCGCCAGTTGTCCTGAAGCTGCCGGTCGCCAAACTTGCGGATGAAGTCCGCCCGGGCCGTGCCCAGGGTGGCCGGGTTGTCGAAGTACCACTGCGCCCCCGACGCCACGGCGGTAGGGTCGAATGCCGCCAAATCAGCGGCAGCCGTACTGTTGGAGCCGGGCAATGAGTTGGACGCGCCGCTGGGGGTGCGCCCGGCAAATTCGGCGGCCTGGGCCTGGGTTTTTTGCAGCGCTGCCAGCCGGGCGGCTTCCCTGGCCTTGGCGGCCAACTCGGCATCGGCGTACAGGCTCAGGCGCTGGTCCAGCTCGCCGGGGTTCAGTTTGGCCAGGGCTTGCAGGCTGTCCTGCGTCTCAATGATGGTGTACTGCGTAGCGAAGTCTTTGAGAATACCGCTGCGCTCCTTAATGGCCGCGTAGGTTTTGGCTTCCTTGGCCAGGTTCTGCACCGTGCTGTCGTAGTAAGCGGCCGCGAGGCGGTATTTCTGGAGGTTTTCGTAGTAGATGCGCCCGGCCAGCAGGTAGGTGTAGCTCTTTTGGAGCCGGTTGGTGGTGGTGGCCTTGATGGACTGACGCAGCAGCTTCAGCGCCTCCGGGTAGTTCTTTTCGCGGTAGTTCAGCCGCGCCATTTCGTAGTAAATCTTGTCGCGGTAGTCCTTGTTCTTCGGGTCTTTCAGCAAGCCGACGAAGTTCTTGTCCAGCCGCGCCCGGTCTTGCGTGCTCAGGTCCGATACCTGGGCCAGCATCAGCTTCGATTGAAAGTCCAGCTCATACGGCGGGTTGCGGGCCAGAATCTGGTCGAGCTGCTCGTAGGCCTTCTTGTTCTCGCCGGCATCTTGGTACAGCTGCGCCAGAATGTAGCGCGTCCGCGACCGCTCGTTCTTGAACTCTATCAGCGGAATGGCCTTCTCCAACTGCGGAATGGCCTTGGCCGGCTCCTCCGTTCGGATGTAGTAGTCGGCCCGGGTTAGAAACAGCTGCCGGGCATCCTGCGGCAAGCCGGTTTCCTTGTCCAGCAGGTCCGATACCGCCTTGGCGCTTTCCAGCTCGCCCTGCGCCACGAAGGTGCGCATCAAGCCAATCAGGGCCTCGTGCTTGGCGTTGGCGTCCTTGCTGGTTGAGTTCACGTACTTGAACGTCAGCGCCGCATCATCAAACTGCATCTGGTAAAACCGCGCCCAGCCCACCAGCACGTAGGCGTCGTCCGTCCAGTCGGAGCCCGGCCGGTGCTGAATTGGCATCGACGCCTTCTTAATGATGTCAATCAAATCGGGCCGGTTGGCCCGCACGCTGGCACTATCCAATGTCGGAAACAGCGGCAGCGTCTGGTTATAATCGTTGATGCGGCCCTCGTAGAGCTTGTCTTCCGTAGCGTGCAGTTTTTCGCGGGCCAGAAAATAGGCGTTGTCTCGCGCGGCCACGTTATTGAACGCGTGCGCCACCAGGTTTTTATCCGACGCGCAGCCCGCCAGCCCCAGCCCTGCAAGGAAGGCCAGCAGCGCGGCCCAGCGATATATCAGCAGATTCTTTGTCAAAATCAAGAAGAAGGAAAGAGCAAGCCAGCGCAGCCGGAACGCCAAAAGCTGCGCGAAATGTTCGGCAGCCTCGCTCAGTAACGAAGCTGCCCGGGTAAAATTACGTTTTTCCCGGGGCAAATGCCGCCCGGCCCGCGCCGTACCTTTGCCGGCCTGCCGCCGTTATTCGCTCCATGCCCAGCCCCCCCGAACCCCAGCCCGCCGGCTCCGGCCGCTTTCGCGCCTTTGCCAAATATTCCGGCATTGCCTTTCAGATGCTCGCCATCATTGGCCTCAGCACCTGGCTGGGTACGTGGCTCGATGGCCATTTTCATTCTAAAAACCCTTGGTTTACTATCACACTGATGTTGCTGGGCCTGCTGCTGGCGCTCTACCAGGTTATCCGTTCCCTCACTAAAGAATCCTAGTCGCGGCATGACGACCTTTGTGGTACAGCCCACCCAATTGATTTAGGTCGGCCCACTTTACTAAATTTTCATAAATTATTATTCTGGGGCTCGGTTTGTTAAAATCAAACCCCGGTGCCACCTGTTTCATGCCCCGTTTCCTTCTGCAATTTGCGGCGTTTGTGCTGGTCCTGGCAGTAGCTGTTTTTGGGCTGCGGGCCGCCTACGGAGCGGCCTTCATTCACCCGCTTACGCCCTACACCCTGGGCTACTTAGCCTTGCTTACGCTCGTGACCTATTGGGTCACGGCCCGGCTCGTAGCCGTGTCACCCGACAACTTTATGGCCGCCTATTTCGGGAGCATGGTGCTGCGCCTACTGCTCTCACTGGGCCTCGTTTTGGTGTACCTGTTTCGGGGCGGGGCGCACGAGGGCAGGGGCACGTATACCTTCCTTGGGGGCTTCTTTTTGCTCTACTTTTTGTGCGCTGGTTTCGAAATCTGGGCTATTTTGAGTAACTTGCGGCCGTTTTCGAAAAAGCAAGTGCCGGAAAAATAGGATGTTAGCCGGAATTTGGACTTTAAATAACTTTGAATGAAGCGTTTACTAGCAGTTCTTTTTTGTATTCTGTCTTTCCCCGCTTTTGCTGGCGAATCCGCTGGAACGCCCGAAAAAGAGGCCGCCTTCAACCCGGGCGAAATGATTTTGCACCACATCGGCGATTCGCACGAGTGGCACTGGCTGTCGACCGACAACGCCCACCTGACTTCCTACCTGCCCATTATCGCCTACCGCCCCGGTAAGGGGGTTTCGGTGTTCTCGTCTAAGAAAATCAGCAATGGGGAGCACGAAGGCATTGCCAAAGAGTACGACGGCCTGAAACTGGAGCACGAAAAGCTCATGACCACCGACGGCAGCAAAGTGTACGATTTCTCGATTACCAAGAATATCGCCGCCCTCATCGGCAGCAGCATTCTGCTCCTAATCGTGTTCACGGCCGTCGCCCGGGGCTACAAAAAGAACCACGGCCGCGCCCCCAAAGGCATTCAATCGCTGTTCGAGCCCATCATCATGTTCATCCGTGATGAAGTGGCCAAGAAATCCATCGGCCCGAAGTACGAGCGTTACATGCCGTATCTGCTCACGGTGTTCTTCTTTATCTGGTTCAACAACCTGCTGGGCCTCACGCCCGGCGCGGCCAACCTCACCGGCAACATTGCCGTGACGTTCACGCTCGCTATCATCACGCTCATCATCACGCTGGCCAGCTCCAATAAGTACTATTGGGCCCACATTTTTGCCACGCCCGGCGTGCCTAAGCTGCTGTTGCCCATCATGATTCCCGTGGAATTGATTGGCATTGTGGTGAAACCGTTTTCGCTGATGATTCGTCTGTTCGCCAACATTACGGCCGGCCACATCGTAATCCTGAGCTTTATCAGCCTGATTTTCATCTTCAAATCGGCTTATCTGGCCCCGGTATCGCTGGCCTTCGGCTTGTTTATCAACGTACTGGAGCTGCTGGTATCCATTCTGCAAGCCTACATCTTCACGCTGCTCACCGCCATGTACATCGGTGGTGCCGTAGAAGACCACCACGACGCTGACCTTCAGATGGGTTACGACGATGGCTCGGCTTCGACCCACGCCGCTCACTAATTAATGCCCGCAGTTGCTTCGCTAACTGCCCGTTACCCGCTTTTTACGTCGGCCCATCGCACTCCCCCCCCCCACGCGGCGGTTCCGACTAATTTTACCCATTTTTTCTCTTTTTTCCTTTTTTTATGTTGCTCTCTTTGTTGTTGCAGGCTGTGGCCGCTGTTTCTAATTCGGCTGGTCTGGCCGTAATGGGTGCCGGTATCGGCGCTGGTTTGGTGGCGCTGGGCGCTGGTTTGGGCATTGGCCGCATCGGCGGTAGCGCCATGGATGCCATTGGCCGTCAGCCAGAAGCTTCGGGCAAAATCCAAACCGCCATGCTGATTGTAGCCGCCCTGATTGAAGGTCTGGCTCTGTTCGCCGTGGTAGTTTGCCTGCTGATTTCCTTCAAGCTTCAGTAGAAAGCCCGCGGAATCTGGCAGCCCGTCGCGCGTCGCTTCGGCGCAGGCGCGGCGGGCTGCTTTTCGTTTCATTGCCAGCTTGTTGATTTCATCATCAACGCCCTAATATTTAGAAATCCATGCAAATTGTAACCCCCGAATTCGGCCTGATTTTTTGGCAGTTGGTTATCTTCCTGCTGGTGTTGTTTCTGCTGGCAAAATTTGCCTGGAAACCGATTCTGCTCTCGCTTAAAGAGCGGGAGGACAGCATCGAAAGTGCCCTGCGCATGGCTGACCAGGCCAAAATCGAGATGCAGCAGCTGAAAGCCGGCAACGAGAAGTTGCTGACCGATGCCCGCCTTGAGCGCGACCGCATGATGCAGGAAGCTACCCAAATGGCCAACCAGCACCGCGATGCCGAAAAGGCCCGCGCCACGGCCGAAGCCAACACCATCATTCAGCAAGCCCGCGAAGCCATCCAACAGGAGAAAAACGCGGCCCTGGCCGAAGTAAAAAACACCGCTGCCAAACTATCGCTCGACATTGCCGAACGCATCCTGCGCCGCGAGCTGGCCGACCCCGCCGCCCAAACGCAGCTGGTGGATTCGTATTTGAAAGACGTAAAACTTAATTAAGCTGTTAGCTTTTAGCTGTTAGCCGTTAGCTTTTTTGAAAGCCCGACGATGCTAACAGCTAATAGCTTAAGGCTATTAGCTAATATAAAATGGCTGACCAACGAGTAGCGGCCCGCTACGCCAAGTCGCTCCTCGACTTGGGCAAGGAGATGGGCACCCTGAGCGCGGTGAAAGACGACATGGACCTGCTGAGCAAGACCATTGCCGCGAGCCGCGACCTGCGCCTGTTGCTGCGCAACCCGATTGTGAAGCATGACAAGAAGCTGGCCATCCTGAATGCCATCTTTGGTGGTAAGGTATCGGATATGACCATGCGCTTCTTCACCATCCTCACCCAGAAAAATCGGGAGTCGGCGCTGGAAAGCATGGGCTCCGAGTTTCTGGTGCAATACAACGTGCTGCAAGGCATTCAGTCGGCGGAAGTGACGTCGGCCACGCCCCTCACGGCCGTATCGCGCCTCGAAATGCGGAAGCTGGTAACCCAGCAAACCGGCCTGACCGACGTGGAACTCAGCGAGAAAGTAGACCCGGACCTCATCGGTGGCTTTGTGCTGCGGGTGGGCGACCAGCAAATAGATGATTCGGTGCGCACCAGCCTGCGGAAGATGCGCATCTCCCTGCAAGAAAATTCCTATCAACAACAACTTTAGGGTATAGGGAAGCAGGGATGGGGGGTACGCCCCGTTGTTCCCCGCCCCATATCCCGTATTCCCTATACCTAATTCCCCCAAAAAATGGCAGAAGTACGTCCGGATGAAGTCTCCGCAATCCTGCGGCAGCAACTGTCCAATTTTAAGTCCGAAGCCGAGCTGGAAGAAGTCGGCACCGTGTTGCAAGTTGGCGACGGCGTGGCCCGCATCTACGGCCTGAGCAAAGCCCAGGCGGGCGAGCTGATTGAGTTCGAGAACGGCTTGCAGGCCCTTGTGCTCAACCTGGAAGAAGACAACGTGGGTGCGGTAATGCTGGGCGACTACTCGGAAATCCGGGAAGGTGCCACAGTGAAGCGTACCAACAAGATTGCCTCCATTAAAGTGGGCGAAGGCATCGTGGGCCGCGTGGTAAACACGCTGGGCAACCCCATCGATGGCCGTGGTCCTATCACGGGCGAGCTGTACGAGATGCCCCTGGAGCGCAAAGCGCCCGGCGTAATTTTCCGTCAGCCCGTAACCGAGCCGATGCAAACCGGCATCAAGTCGATTGATGCTATGATTCCGATTGGCCGGGGCCAGCGCGAGCTGATTATCGGTGACCGTCAGACGGGTAAGTCGGCCGTGGCCATAGATACCATCCTGAATCAGCGCGAGTTCTTTGAGCGTGGCGAGCCCGTGTTCTGCATTTACGTGGCCATTGGCCAGAAGGCTTCGACCGTGGCCCAGGTGGTAAACGCCCTGACCAAGGGCGGGGCCATGGACTACACGGTGGTGGTGGCCGCTCCGGCTGCTGACCCCGCGCCGCTGCAATTCTACGCGCCCTTCACGGGTGCGGCCATCGGCGAGTACTTCCGCGATACGGGCCGTCCGGCATTGGTGGTGTACGACGACTTGTCGAAGCAGGCCGTGGCTTACCGCGAGGTGTCGCTGCTGCTCCGTCGTCCTCCGGGCCGCGAGGCGTACCCTGGGGACGTATTCTACCTGCACAGCCGTTTGCTGGAGCGGGCCGCTAAAATCAACGCCTCGGACGAGATTGCGCGGAACATGAACGACCTGCCCGATAGCATCAAGCATTTGGTGAAAGGCGGCGGTTCGCTCACGGCATTGCCCATCATCGAGACGCAAGCCGGTGACGTGTCGGCCTACATCCCGACCAACGTGATTTCGATTACGGACGGCCAGATTTTCCTCGAGACGAACTTGTTCAACTCGGGGGTGCGGCCGGCTATCAACGTGGGCATCTCGGTATCGCGCGTGGGTGGTAACGCCCAGATTAAGTCGATGAAGAAAGTGGCAGGTACGTTGAAGCTCGACCAGGCCCAGTTCCGCGAGCGGGAAGCCTTCGCCAAATTCGGCTCCGACCTCGATGCTTCGACCAAACTCACCATCGAGCGCGGCCGTCGTAACCTGGAGATTTTGAAGCAGCCCCAGTTTTCGCCCGTGAAGGTGGAAGACCAGGTGGCCATCATCTATGCGGCCACCAACGGCTTGCTCGATGCCGTGCCCGTGAACCGTGTGCGTGAGTTCGAGAAGGAGTTTGGCCAGGTAATGAACTCGCGCTACCCCGACGTGCTGAAGGCCCTGAAAGGCGGCAAGCTGGAGGACGCCGGCACCAAGGCCATCCGCGAGGTAGCCAAGGACGTGTCGGCGAACTACGCAGTGAAGTAGTACATCGAGCGCCTCACCCCCTAACCCCCTCTCCGATGGAGAGGGGGGACTAGTTTCTAGTTTGCTAGCCTAGTCATTTCGTATTTGATACAGCTTAAGTAAAGGCTTTTCTGATGGCCCGTGCCGCCTCGGCTCCCCCTCTCCCACGGAGAGGGGGCCGGGGGGTGAGGCGCACGCGGAGAGCGACAACCACTATGGCAAGCTTAAAAGAAGTCCGCAACCGCATTCAGTCGGTGAGCAGCACGCAGCAGATTACCAAAGCCATGAAAATGGTGGCGGCCGCCAAGCTGCGCCGGGCCCAGGACAATATCATCCGGATGCGGCCTTATGCCCAGCGGCTGAACGCCATCCTGACCAACCTGACGCGCAATGCCGACGACGACATTGTGAGCGAGTACGGCGTGGCTCGGGAGGTACGCAAAGTGCTGGTGATTGCCATTACCTCGGACCGGGGACTGGCGGGCGCGTTCAACTCGAACGTGTTTAAGGGCGTGAACGCGGCTATTGCCGAGCGCTACGCCAACCTGCCGGCGGCCAATGTTTCGGTGCTGGCCATTGGCAAGAAGGCGCACGACTACTACACCCGCAAGGGCAACATCGTGGGCAACTTCACCCACATCTTCGCCAAGCTCTCGTTCGAGACGGTGCGCGAGGCGGCGGAAGTAGCTATGGACGGCTTTCGCAACGGCGTTTACGATGAAGTGGTGATGGTGTACAACGAGTTCCGCAACGTGGCTACCCAGATTATCCGCACCGAACAGCTGCTGCCGCTGGTGAAAACGGAAGCCCCGGCCACGGCCACGCCGACTGCCAACGTGGACTACCTGTTCGAGCCATCGAAGGAAGAAATTGTGCAGACGCTGATTCCGCAGTCGCTAAAAATCCAGCTCTACAAGGCGGTGCTGGAGAGCAATGCTTCGGAGCACGGCGCGCGCATGACAGCCATGGACAAGGCCACCGACAACGCTGGGGAGCTACTCAAGGCCCTTAAGCTGACCTACAACCGGACGCGGCAGGCGGCCATCACGACCGAGATTCTTGAAATCGTGGGTGGCGCGGAAGCACTGGCGGCTGGATAATTTCCGCTGGATGACACAATAAAAGGGCCCTTCTTCGTTTGGAGAGGGGCCCTTTTTTTATGGGGAAATTTAATAGCATGGGCTGGGCTTTTGAATTACGGAGTTATTCATTGTTGATAGAAAAATAGGGCTTACACAAATTAGGTATACCTGACGGCCTTTCTCGCAGAGGTTCGCAGAGGTAAAACGCAGAGGTTCGCAGACCCTGTTGCCTTGTCTGAGCGAACCTTCGTGTTTTACCTCCGCGAGAACGCTGCCGTGCGTGAATTTTAGGTTATCCATTCTTTTTATCCGACTATGAAAAGCGTGCTGTTATCCCCGCGAATGGGGCTGCTGGTGGCCCCGTTGCTGCTGGAAATGCTCGGGCCGGCTGCTTGTGCCCAAGAGCTAGCCCCCCTCACCGACCTGGGCGTGTACCCCAACCCGGCGCACATTCGGGCGACGGTGCAGGTGCCGGCGGTGCCGGGCACCACCCGGGCCATGGTCACGCTGATTGACGCGCAAGGCAAGGAAGTGTTTGCGCAGCCCGTGAGCTTGCTCGAAACCGGCGGCACGGCCGAGGTGCCGCTGCTGGGCCGGCCGGCCGGCCTCTACCGGGTGCTGGTGCAGGCCGGTGACCAGCGCATTTCCCGCACGCTGAAGGTGGAGTAACACCTCCTGACAATACTAGAACGACTGTAGAGACGCGACCCTTCGCGTCTCCGGGACCGCGCCGTGCGGGTGTCGTGCCGTGTGGGCGTCGCGCAGGTGCCGTCGTTCAACGACGAGACGCGAAGGGTCGCGTCTCTACATTTGCCCCAATGCTTCTACCCAGCCTGCTTTCCCCCGACGCGGCTACGGCCGGCCTGCGCCGCCTGCGCCCCACCCCCGAACAGCTTACCGAATTCCGCGCCCACCTGGCCGAGATGCTCCGGCACCTCGACCCGACCAAGATTGAGCGGCACGGGGAAACGCACATTCTCGACTTTCTGCGTAGCGTGACCCGGCCGGCGGAGGGCGGCTCGCGCTACGGCAACGTGCACAACAAGCGCGACCTCGTGCTGCACCTCGGCGATACGGCCGACTCGCCGGTGGCGGTGGTGCTGGAGGTGAAGGGCCCCAAGAACCCCGGCGAGATGCTGGCCCCCGACGACCTCAACCGCAAGGCCATGCAGCAGCTGCTGCTGTACTACCTGGAGGACCGGACCGACGAGCAGGCCGACGACTTCCGCCGCCTCATCATCACGACCGGCTACGAGTGGTACGTGTTCGATGCCCTGGACTTCAACCGCTTGTTCTGGAAGGACAAGGGCTTTGTGAAAGCCTTCCGCGACTGGAAGGCGGGGGCCAAGGCCGACACCGACACCAGCTTCTTCTACAAAAGCATTGCCGGCAAGAAGCTGGCCGCGCTGGACGGCGAGCTGCGCGTGGCCTACGTGGACCTGCGCCCCGGCCTGCCCACCACGCCCGCCGACCTGCTGGCCCTCTACCGCCTCTTCCACCCAGCCTACCTGCTGAAGGAGCCCCTGACCGGGCGGCGCGACCCCAACACCCTCAACCAGGAGTTCTACAACGAGCTGCTGTATTTGGTGGGGCTAAAGGAGGACAAGAAGGGCGGCCTGCGCCGCATTGGCCGCTGCCCGGTGGAGGAGCGGCAGCCGGGCTCCCTGCTCGAAAACACACTCAGCAAGCTGCACATCGGCCACGGTTTGCAAAACGTGCCTGCCGCCGAGCGCCCCACCTTTGGCGATACGCTGGAGGCCCAGTACGAGGAAGTGGCCCTGGCCCTGTGCCTGGTGTGGGTGAACCGCCTGCTGTTTCTCAAGCTGCTGGAGGGGCAGCTGGTGCGCTACCACGACGCGGCTGACGCCGCCCACTTCCGCTTCCTGACGCCCGCCCGGCTGGCCGACTACGACGACGTGCTGAACCTGTTTTTCGAGGTGCTGAACCGGCCGCCGGGCGAGCGCAGCCCCGAAATGCGCGCCGCCTACCCCGAGGTGCCCTACCTCAACTCCTCGCTCTTCGAGCTGAGCCCGCTCGAAAGCCAGACCTTCGACATCAGCGGGCTGCGCAAT